>DASPKU010000013.1 GCA_035627955.1 Phycisphaerales bacterium | reverse complement strand
CTCTGCCACTCCGCCACTTCCGCTAGTGCGGCACTTCCTTCACCGCATTCCGGTTCCACGCGGGCACCCGCAGCTGGATCGGCCCCTCCTTCTCGATCACGCACTGGCACGACAGCCGGCTGTTCCGCTGCAGCCCCGGCGCCTCCTCGACGCGGTCCTCCTCCGCCTCCGTCGCCTCCGACAGGTTCTCGTTGCCCTTCTCGATGTACACGTGGCACGTTGAGCACGCGCAAACGCCCCCGCACGCGTGCTCGATGTTGATCCCGTGCTCCATCGCCAGCTCCAGCAGCGACTCCCCCACCGCCCCCATCATCTGGTGCTCTTTCTGGTCCGTCCCCGCCACCGCCTGCGGGTCCTCCAGGATGAACGTCACAGGGACAACGTCGGGGCCGTGCGGCCGATCGGAGTGCTTCAGGTGCATCGGTCGATCCTAGTCCGTATCGTTGGACGATTGTGATAGGAACCCCGACCGTCAGGGAGGGACTCGGGCCGCCGCGGCCCGAACCCCTTGGAGCCTCAATGCCCGAGCCCGATGGAACCCCGCTGGACCTCTCCGTGGTCGCCCCTGCGCACAACGAAGAGGACAACATCCAGCCCCTCGTCGACCAGATCGAGTCCGCTCTCAAAGACTCCGGCCTCACCTTCGAGGCCGTGATCGTCGACGACGGCAGCACCGACGCCACCCGCCGCAGGCTCACCGACGCCATGGCCACCCGCCCCTGGCTCCGCTGCGTCGCCATGACCCAGACCCCGCCGGGCAGGGGCAACGGCCAGTCCGCCGCCTTCCACGCCGGCTTCCGCGCCGCCCGCGGCGAGCTCATCGCGGTCCTCGATGCCGACCTCCAGAACGACCCCGCCGAGATCCCCATGATGGTGGAGCGCCTCCGTGCCACCAACGCCGGCCTCGTGCAGGGAGACCGCTCCCACGCCCGCAAGGACAACGTCGTCCGGCGCGTCGGATCCTGGGTCGGCCGCTCCTTCCGCCGCTGGCTCCTGGGCGACACCATCCGCGACACCGGCTGCTCGCTCCGCGTCATGAAGCGCGAGCTCGCCCTCCGCCTGCCCCTCGAGTTCCGGGGCATGCACCGGTTCATCCCCATCACCGCCAGGCACCTGGGCTACCACGTCGAGGAGGTCCGCGTCACCCACCGCCCCCGGGTCGCCGGCCAGACCAAGTACGGCTTCGGCATCATCCAGCGGGCCCTGCCCGGCCTGATCGACCTTTTTGCGGTACGGTACATGCGGTCAAGGCGCCGCCCCACCACTTCCATGGAGGTCGGCGCCGACACGACCGCTGGGGCACGGGAGGCTGTCCGTTGAAACCGGGCCCGATCATCGCGATGCTCGTCATCCTCGGCCTGAGCATCTGGATCATGCTCCACATCTCCAAGCGCGTCCCGCCCACCGAGGGCGCGGCCGTCGTCGAGATGGTCATCTCCAGCCACAAGGTCAAGGTCGAGCAGGTCCACGAGGTCCGCGACGGGCACTCCGTCTTCAACTACCGCATCCTCAGCGGCCCCTTCGCCGGGCGCGAGATGACCGGCCCCGAGTTCCAGGCGTGGCTGCAAATGGAGGCCAACGCCGCGGGCCGCTCGCCGCTGCTGCGCCTCTTCAACGTCTCCACCGGCAACCAGTTCCTGTGGATCGCCATCGGCCTCGGCGGGCAGCTCATCTTCTCGGGCCGCATGCTGGTGCAGTGGCTGGCCAGCGAGAAGAGCCGCAAGTCGGTCGTCCCCGCCGCGTTCTGGTACATGAGCCTGGGCGGCGCCCTCATGCTCACCGCCTACTTCATCTGGCGGCAGGACATGGTGGGCCTCCTCGGCCAGACGATGGGCCTCGTCATCTACGTGCGCAATATCCGCCTGCTGCGGCTGGACAAAGCCCGAACCGAAGCGGCCAAGCGACAGGAAGCACCACGCGAGCCCGCCGGCGCGGTCGCAGGGGGCGCGCCGGTCCCCGGCTGAATCCCCTGCTCGTGCCACACGCGGGGCATGGTTTTGCACATCGTCCGGGAACCTGAGTTGCAGGCCCTTCATCTGTGGGCCACATTCCTTTCATGCAGGTCCTCCTCGACGGACAGCCGTTATCCATCGAGCGTCCGTCGCTCGCCTCCGCCCTTCAGTCCGCCGTCGCCGACGCGCAGAGCCGCGGCCGCATCGTCGTCGAAGTCAAAGGCGACGGCGTTGTCCTGAGCAACGACGACCTCACCACCCCCTCCGAGGCCGAGGGCGGCTACGCCCGCCTCGACATGGTCTCCGCCGATCCGCGCGTGCTCGTCCGCCAGACCGTCCTTGACGCCGTCGAGGCGCTCGAGAGCGTCCGCTCCGAGCAGGCACGAGCCATGGAGCAGGTGCAAACCGGGGCGGTGGGCGAAGCCCTCAACACCCTCCAGGGCGCGTTCATCACGTGGCAGGCCGCGCGTGACGTCGTCGCCCGCGGCGCGGCCCTCCTGACCGTCGATCTCGAGTCGCTGCGGGTCACCGGCGTCGCCGACGGCGTCACCTTCGCCACCGCTACCCGCGACCTGCTCGCGCACCTCGCGCAGCTCAAGAACTCCCTTGAGCAGCAGGACTGGTCCGCCCTCGCCGATATCGTCGGCTACGACCTCGACGCCGACGCGCAGACCTGGCACGCCCTGCTCGTGGGCTTTGCCGAGCACGTGAAGGGCCTGCCGGCCGGGGCTGGGGTGCGATGACCGTGGCCGCTGCACACATCGATCAACTCATGGAGCGTGCCAGCAGCGCGCTGGGCGCGACCAACTACTTCGAGGCCGAGACGCTCTGCCTCAAGGCCCTCACCCGCTGCGCCGCCGCCAACGACTTTGACCGCATGGCCCGCATCTGCCTCCCGCTGCAGGAGGCCCGCCGCCAGAAGCGCGAAGAAGCCGTCGACAGCGGCCGCTGCATGATCATCCAGTCGCTACCCAAACGCTCCGACCCCATCGAGCCCGGCTGTTACCTGCTCGAGCCGCCGCTGATCGGCATCGAAGCCGTCACCATGCGCGAGCTCTGCGACCGCCGCAAGGTGCCCGCCCTCGTCCTCTGCCGCGAGCCCCGCACCAGCGCCGGCAAGTGGCCCATCGTCGGCGTCAGCGGCACCGACCGCGAGTCCCTCGTCGTCCGCGTGCAGGTCGAGCCCCCCACCGAGTTCGACCTCCCCGACAACCGCCAGCAGCAGCAGCCCCGCCAGGGCCCCGCGCCGTCATGGTTCGTGCGCACGCAGGAAGCTCTCGGCGACGCCGCGATCGCCAAGATCAAACCCGACCTCCCCCCCGACTGGCGCGCCATGGACCTCTTCGAAATGCTCCGCGCCGTCCCCGACCACGAGAAGCTGATCCAGGCCCTCATGGCCGCCTGCGAGCTCGCCGCCAAGAGCCCCCTCAGCGAAAAACCCCGCCGCCGCGCTGTCTTCGACGACTGCTCGTTCTGAAACGACCCCGCAACTGAGCCGCTTCCCTACGACGCCGCAACTGGGCCGCTTCCCTACGACGCCGGGACTGAGCCGCTCTGGGCGAAGTCCCGGGTCCGGACGCCAGTTGCTAAGCTCAACGCATGTCCCCCTGGACACACGTCTTTAGCTCATACCTCGGCCAATGGCTCCCCGGTGATCAGCGCGGCTTCAACACCCGCCACCACAAGATCCGCTCCACCCGCCACTACCTCATCAACGATCCCCACTCGAAAGAACACGCGGGTCTCGAGCGCTACTCCAAGCTCATGTGCGACCGGAAGATCTTTGTCGCGGAACATCACCGCGAACCACTGTTGATCGCCATCCGCGGCAAGCTCGTGGACATGCACGTGCCAGTGGCAGCCATCGCCGTGCACGCTACCCACTCACACGCACTCATCAAGGTCGGTGATGAGGACGCCAAACGCATCTTTGGACGCGCGAAGCAAGCATCCTCCCACGCTATTCGCAGCCGCTATCCGGGCCGGCTCTGGGGTGAATCCTCCGGTGTACGTCGCATCAGGAACTACGGCCACTTTGCCTCCGCAATCTGGTACATCCTTGATCATTCCAAGCAGGGCGCGGCGGTCTGGTGTGACGAGGAGATGGAACGTCAGTGCCGCGAGCGATACCCGGATTGGCGTGACAAGTACACCTACTCGTTGGATGATGGCGACGATTCCGAAGACGAGGAAGGCGACGTAACCGGCGATGAACAGAGCAACTGCTAGCCGAACCCGGGACTTCGCCCAAAGCGGCTCAGTCCCGGCGTCGTTCGATCATCCCTTCCTCACCACCGGCACCGCCTGCCAGCTCCCCTCCAGAATCTTCTTCGTGTCCGCCTTCATCCACCCCTCCAGGATGCCCGCGTACACGCTGCGGAAGTCGATCTTGTACTTGAGGTCCCCGTCATCCAGATCGCGCAGCGACGGGTGATCCCCGATCACGCCTTGCCGCACCATCGGGCCGAACAGGAACATCGGCGCCGCCGTGCCGTGGTCGGTCCCCTGGCTCGCGTTCTGGCTCACGCGCCGTCCGAACTCCGAGAAGCTCATCGTCAGCACGCGCCCGTCGTTGCCCTGCTCCTTGAGCTCGGTGTAGAACGCCCGCACCGCCTCGCTGAACTGCCGCAGCAGCTGCGCGTGCCGCCCCTGGTTCCCGCCCTGCTGCGAGTGCGTGTCGAAGCTGCCCAGGCTCGTGTAGTACACCCGCGTCTTCAGCCCCGCCCTGATCATTGAGCTCACCATCGACAGCTGCCGACCGATGTCGCTCTGCGGGAACGTCGTCTTGGGCCGCAGCCCCACCGCCTTGCGGATCAGGTCGCTCGACACCTGCGCATCCAGCGCCGTCCGCAGCAGGAACGACGCGTTGGAGTCCCCCTCCTTGCGCGCCCGCGCCGCCGCGTCGTCGCCCCGCCGGTTGAGCTCCTGGTACGGGTCCGCCAGCTCGCGATCGACCTCCTGCCCCGTCCAACGGAAGAGCTCGGCGCTCTCGAAGCTCACCGGCTTGATCTGCTGCCCTTCCATCGCCAGCGGCGCCGTCCGCCCGATCGCGATCCCCGGCGGGCCCGCGGCCTCGCCCATCTCCGGCTTCCTCGCGTTCTCAGGCGTCCCGCTCTCCCCCTTGCCGAACCCGCAGCACTCGTGGTCGAAGTACCGCCCCAGCCACCCCTCGCCCGTCGCGTTCACATCCGCCGTGTGCCAGATGTCCATCGACTTGAAGTGGGAGCGGTTCGGGTTGGGGTACCCCACGCCCTGGATCACCGCCGCGAGCCCGTTGTCGTACAGCTCCTTCATCGGCGCCAGCGCCGGGTGCAGGCCGATGCCGTCGCCCCCCGACAGCTTGAGCGCATCCCGCTCCTGGATGCCGATGCCCGCCCGCGCCCGGTAGTACTCCGGCATGCCGAACGGCACCACCGTGTTCAGCCCGTCGTTGCCCCCCGAGAGCTGCACCACCACCAGGATGTGGTCATCCGGCACCCCCGGCACGCTCGACAGCCCGCCCATCGCCCGGTGCATCGCGTGCGCCGACGCGTTCAGGAACGCCGGGATCGTCGCCGCGGCCGAGGCCATGATCAGCCCCGAACGCAGGAACTCACGACGCGTGAATGGATCGAAGTTCGTCATCGCAGTCCTCTCGCTCAGCAGAGCTGGTACTCGGGCATCGCCGTCGCCAGCAGGATCAGTCCGGTCACCGTTGCGTTGTTGATCTCGCCGTCCTTCTCGTCCAGGTAATCCAGCATCGCCTGGCGCGCCGACAGCGGCCGCTGCCCCAGCGTCACGTCCAGCACGCCGTCAACAACCTCGTCCTTCCCGTGCACGCTCCGCGGCAGCACCGCCATCGCGTCGAACACGTCCGTCCCCGCCGAGCCGTCGTACCCCACCGGCTTCTTGCCCGTGATCAGGAACGTCATGATGTTCTGCCGCACGAACATCGTCGAGGTGTTGATCCACGACCGCCCGCCGTCCCACCCCTTCACGCTCGGCGGCATGAACAGCCGCTGCCCCATCAGGTCCAGCGCATCGTTGAGGATCGACAGGTCCCGCACCGGCGTGTTCAGGCTCCGCACCGCCCCCACCACCAGCTGCACCGGGCTCTTGATCTGCTCGTTCATGAACCGCGGCTCGTAGAAGTGCTCGCTCAGGAACAGCTTCTTGAGCACCGGCTTCACTTCATACCTGTTGCTCTGCAGCGTGGTGCCCAGCTCGCGGATCGCCGCCCGCTGCGCCGGGTGCAGCTCCTTGTCCCCGCCGCGTTCGTCGGGCGGCACGTCGGACACGAAGTAGTGGTACATCCGCCGCGCGATGTACTGCGAGCACGCCCGCTGCGCCAGGATCGCCTTGACGAAGTCATCCCCATCGTTGAGGTTGCCCTGACCCAGGATCGTCTTGCCGCCGTTGTCGTGCTGGTTGCGCTCGAAGACGAACTGGTCGTCGCGGTACGTGTACCCCGTCAGCGCCCGCGCCCCCTCCTTGATGTCCTTCTCCGTGTAGTTGCCCAGCCCCAGGCTGAACAGCTCCATGATCTCCCGCGCCAGGTTCTCGTTGGGCCGACCCTTGCGGTTGTCGTTGTTGTTGAGGAACTTGATCATCGCCGGGTCGCGGATGATCGCCTTCAGCAGCTCCCCGAAGTTCCCCGCCGCGTGCGTGCGGAACAGCTGGTTCTGCACGAACATGTGGTAGCTGTCCTCGACACTGCGGAAGCTCGTGGCAAAGTGCCCATGCCAGAACAGCGTCAGCTTCTCCTCCAGCGGACGCGCCGTCTCGATCATCCGCTTCAGCCACCACTTCTGGATGTCCCCCATCTGCCCGCGGTCGGTCCGCGCGCGGTCCTGACGCAGCCGCTGCAGCCGCGAGATCTCCTCCTGGTTCTGGCTCCGCCTCGCCGCGGCCTGCGCCCTTCTCTCCTCCTCCGTCGGCGGCCGCATGATGTCCTTGTCGAACGCGTCTTCCTTCACTGGCTCGCCGGGCACCTTGTCGTAGTTGATCAGGTGCTCCACCGACTTCGCCGGCCCCCACGACACCAGCGTCTGCACCTGCTGCTCCGTCCCGCCGAACCCCGCCCGCCACAGCAGGTGCCGGGCCTGCGCATACCCGAACCGCTTGGGGTCCAGCGGCCGCAGGCTCTTCTCGATCGACTGATCATCGACCGGCGTGGGGCGATTCGCGGCAGCGTCGGGCTTTGTGGCTGGTTCTGGTTGCAGCATGGTTTCCGCGCCTGATGGTCCCCACCCTGTGCCCAGGTGGGGGAGAGATGCCCGTACAACGCCACCGCCGCCCGGCCCATTGCAGCCGGACGCGCGCGTCACTCTTCCAATCTATCGGGACTTTGGGTATCGGCGAGGGCGAATTGTCGACCGCCTCCGCAGGGGCCACCAGCCCAGCTCAGGTCGGCTGCCCGCACTCGGGGCACTGCGTCACCTCGGGCAGGCCCGCCAGAACGTACCCGCACCTCGAGCAACGCCGCTCCCCCGGGTTATGGGCGGCCCGGTACACCATCTTCGCCACCACCGCCGCCGCCGTCGCCACCCCCAGCAGCACCGCCCCGTTCGCTTGGTGGGCTGTCCGCAGCAGCGACTGGCTCACCAGCTCCGGCACCCGCCCCGACCCGCCCATCGACCACGCCGCCCAGCCCAGCAGGAACTGCACGCTCACCGCTGCCACCAACGCCTGCCCCAGCCGCCGCAGCACCCGCACCGGCCCGGTAGCCGTTGCCGGAATGCTCGCCGCGTACATCCCCCCCAGCAGCGCCGCCACCAGCACGATGAACGAGAACCCGATGTGAGCAAACAGCGCGTGCGTCGCCCCCTTCATTTCCCGCGTGTGCCGGTACGCCGCCCCGAAGATCACCTGCAGAATCGTCGAGTGCAGGGCCGCCGTCACCAGCGCCTTCACCTTGCGGTCCCGCTCGAACGGCTGCACGCCCGCCAGTCGCTCAGGCGTCATCCACAGCATCGCCGCCAGCGCCACCAGCCCCGCGAAGATGATCTGCGCGAACACCCCGTGCACAATCGCCGCCGCCACGCTGTTCCCCAGCACCCGCCCGCCGCCCAGCACCCCCTGCACGACAATCGCCGCGAACACGCCGATCGCAAACCCCTTCACCCACCGGCGGGGCTCACTCCGCACCGTCCACACCATCAGCACCAGGGCCGTCAGCCCCACCAGCGTCCCGAACAGCCGGTGCGAGTGCTCCAGGAACACATCCACGTTCGCGTTCCCCAGCGGGTACAGGAACATGTTCATTCCAAAGGTCCGCGGCCAATCCGGCACCGCCATCCCGCTGTTCGTCGTCGTCACCAGCCCGCCCACGAACAGCAGCGGCGCCGCGCTCATCACCGTCACGATCGAAAACCGCGCCAGCCAGTCCCCCGCAGCCGGCCTCCGGTTCGAAAGCCCACCGATCACGCCGCCGATTGCCCCCACCACCGCCCCAAGCGCCAGGAAACCCGGGACGATCAGATAGACCGGCGTCGCCCCCTGCGTCCCCTCCGGCGGGATGATCTTGGCCCCCAGCAGCAGCAGCCCCACCGCCGCCGCGATAAGTCCGCTGAGCGCCCCCACTTGCAGCCCACGTGCCGCCCCCGTCGCCCGCCCCGCGAGCAAGCTCACCAGCAGCCACACCCCTAACACCACCCCCACACGAACAGGCTCCGCCAGGCTCACCCACGGCACATGCGTGACGAACCACGCCGTCCACACGCACACCGCCGACGCAAAGCCATACACGAGCGCGGGTCCGAGAACTCCCCTCTCCGGGCGACCAGTGGCGGGATCAGTAACCATTCGCTAACCTCCGCCCCCCCAACTCCCCCCACCACCAGCAGGGGGAGATCGGGTGAGAACGAGTCTCAGTTGCGGTCAAACAGGAATGCTGCCTTGACAGGGTAGGCCTGAGGTGGGGAAATTTCGGTTTGACAGCAACGCGCGCTTTTTCTTGGTACGGTTCGGGCCCTCTGTCAGGCCAAGTTCGGGCAGGTGTTTTTTCAAGTCCGGGAACTCCCCAGTGGGCACGCGTGCCCCCTCCCGGTGACTCGCCGCTGACGTCAGGAGACCGCCAGTGTCGGTGATCTTCCCCAAGTGGACCAACGTGCTCCCCACCGTCATCGCCATCGGTGCCGTGGGAGTCCTGACCAGTGTCGTCGGCGGCTTCTGGTACTACGCCACGCCCAAGTTCTTCCGCGTCGGCTACATGCCCACGCAGCCCGGGGGCGGCTTCAACCACCAGATCCACGCCGGCAAGCTCGGCATGGACTGCCGCTACTGCCACACCCACGTCGAAGAGTCGACCGAGGCCAACATCCCCAACGTCGCGACCTGCTACGGCTGCCACAAGGAAGGCTCGCTCAGCCTCTACAACACCAGCGAGGCCCACAAGCAGAAGACCGAGTTCATCCGCCAGGCCTACGTCGCCGACGCCCCCATCGAGTGGGTCCGCATCCACAAGCTCCCCGACTACGTCCGCAACTTCCCCCACCACGTCCACCTCAAGGCCGGCGTCAGCTGCTTCTCCTGCCACGGCCAGATCACCGCCATGCCCATCGTCTACGAAGCCGAGCCGCTCTCCATGAGCTGGTGCCTCGACTGCCACCGCAGCCCCGAGAAGGCCGTGCTCGAGCCTGAGCACCGCAACAAGCTCACCCGCCTCTGGTGGGTGGAGGACCACCTCGCCCGGCGCGCAAGCGGCGAGACCCCCATCAGCCAGTCCATCCTCCAGTCCCTCGAGAAGACCCCGCCCCCGGAGAACTGCGGCGCCTGCCACTACTAGGCACGCCACCCGCACTCTCCCGGCCCGCGCTCTCGCAACGACCGACGCCTCGACCTCCCCACGCAGGACTCTTCGATGAGCAACCTCGATCAATGCCCTTCCACGACCAAGGGTGAGAAGAAGCGCCCCTCCAAGGCCGAGCTCGCGCTCCTGCCCGCCGTCGCCGGCAGCGTGCACGCCCCCGCCGGCCTGCGCGCCTGGCGCAGCCTCGATGAAGTCGCCGACACCGCCGAGTTCCGCGACTTCCTCGAGCGCGAGTTCCCCGCCGGCGCTTCCGAGCTCGAGCGCAGCGAGAGCGACACCGCCGAGGGCGGCGAGACCCGCCGCCAGTTCCTCAAGGTCATGGGCGCTTCCATCGCCCTCGCGGGCGCGGCCACCATCCCCGGCTGCCGCCGCCCCGAGCACAAGATCATGCCCTACTCGCGCGAGGTGCCCGAGGAGATCATCCCCGGCAAGCCCCTCTTCTACGCGACCAGCTTCGCCCGCCCCGACGGCGGCGCCGAGGGCCTGCTCGTCGAGACGCACGAAGGCCGCCCCACCAAGATCGAGGGCAACCCGCTCCACCCGCTGAACCAGGGCAAGCCGTCGATCTGGGCCATGGCCAGCATCCTGGGCCTCTATGACCCCGACCGCCTGAAGTTCCCCGTCTACCTCAACCCCGCCCGCAAGGAGCGCCTGCCCGCCTCCTGGGACGACTTCAAGACCTGGGCCAACCAGAACCTGTCGCAGTACGACGGCAACGGCGGTCAGGGCCTCGCGGTCCTTGCCGACAAGAAGAGCAGCCCCAGCCGCCAGGCCGCGATTGCCGCCTTCCGCCAGAAGTACCCGCGGGCGATGTGGGTCTCCTATTCGCCCCTCGAGTCCACCGGCATGACCGAGGGCACCCGCGCCGCCTTCGGCGCGCCGATGCGCGAGCAGCTCAACATCACCCGCGACAACACCCGCGTCGTGGTGAGCCTTGACCGCGACTTCCTCTCCAAGGACCCGGCCGAGACCCGCAACTCCCGCCAGTTCGCCGCGACCCGCATGGTGCTTTCGACCAAGGACACCATGAGCCGCCTCTACTGCGTCGAGTGCGGCTTCAGCACCACCGGCGCACAGGCCGACCACCGCCTCCGCCTCTCGCCCCTCCGCGTCACCGCCTTCGCCGTCGCCCTCGCCCAGCAGATCCTCCGTCAGGGCGTCGCCGGTGGCGACGCCGCGGCCCTCTCCTCCGCCATCGCCAACGTCCAGGTCCCGCCCTTCAGCACCAACGCCGACGAGCTCAAGCAGCAGCAGCTCTTCCTGCAGGAGTGCGCCAAGGACCTCATCGACGCCGCCAACCGCGGCAAGTCCCTCATCCTCGCAGGTGAGAGCCAGCCCCCCGCCGTGCACGCCCTGGTCATCGCGATGAACGCGGCCCTGGGCAACCTCGGCGCCAGCGTCTCCTACCTCCCCATGGGTGAGGAAGAAGCCGCGTCCTCGATCGCCGGCATCCAGCAGCTCGCGCAGGCAATGGGCACGGGCGCTATTCGCACCCTGGTGTGCATCAACACCAACCCCGTCTACGACGCCCCGGGCGACCTCAAGTTCAACGACCTCTTCGCCCGCGTCCCCCACACCATCACGCTGACCACCGAGGCCACCGAGACCGCCGCGGCCTCCACGTGGGCCCTCAACGCCTCGCACTACCTCGAGAGCTGGGGCGACACCCAGGCCTGGGACGGCACCCTGGCCCCTGTGCAGCCGATGATCGCGCCGCTCTACGAGCCCAGCCTCAGCGACCTCGAGTTCATCGCCTACCTCACCAACCGCGCCGCCGAGCGCATCGACGGGTACGAGCTCGTCCGCGCCACCTGGCAGCGCATCCTCCAGGGCGACTTCGAGAAGGCCTGGCGCCGCGCCCTGCACGACGGCGTCGTCGCCAACACCAGCCAGAGCGTGCAGCGCCCCAATGTCAACTTCGGCAACATCGCCGGCCTCCTCCAGAACCTCGGCAACCTCAGCAGCCAGGGCCTTGAGGTCGTCTTCCAGAGCGGCATGACCGCCGACGGCCGCTACGCCAACATCTCCTGGCTCCAGGAGCTCCCCGACCCCGCCAGCAAGGTCGTGTGGGACAACCCCATCCTGATGAGCCCGCGCACCGCGATGGAGCTCAACTGCGAGCCCGCCTCCTTCAACGAGCAGGACCCCAACCAGATCTACACCAAGGAGAAGTACCCGCACGGCAAGCTCATCACGCTCACCGTGAACGGCGTCACTGTCACCGGCCCGGTCTGGGTCCTCCCCGGCATGGCCGACATGACCGCGATCTGCATGTTCGGCTACGGCCGCCAGAGCGCCGGCCTGGTCGGCGACGGCGTGGGCTTCAACGCCTTCCCCCTTCGCACCACCGCCGCCATCGGCGGCCGCACGCTGAGCAACGTCGAGAAGGGTGACGCCCCCGGCTACCACATGATCGCCAGCACGCAGAACCACTGGTCGATGGAGGGCCGCACGAGCATCGTCCGCGCCGTCGACCTCCCCCGTTTCCAGAAGTTCGGCGACTCCGTCATGCCTGTCGCCCATCTCGGGATGCAGGACACGCTCAACTTCGGCGAGCAGCTCGGCGAGCTCTCCCACACCCCGCCCAACGTCTCCATCTACAAGAACCCCTTCAACAAGAGCGTCGACGAGCCCAAGCCCGACGCCATGTACAGCAAGGGCCCCCAGTGGGCCATGACCATCGACCAGACGGTCTGCACCGGCTGCGGCGCCTGCACCCTGGCCTGCCAGGCGGAGAACAACATCCCCGTCGTCGGCAAGAAGGAAGTGGCCAAGGGGCGCGAGATGCACTGGATCCGCGTCGACCGCTACTTCGTCAGCGATGTCGTCGCCGGCAAGATGACCGACGTCAACAACCCCGTCGCCATGTACACCCAGCCCGTGCTGTGCGTGCACTGCGAGAACGCCCCCTGCGAGACCGTCTGCCCGGTGAACGCCACCGTGCACGGCCCCGAGGGCATCAACTACATGACCTACAACCGCTGCATCGGCACGCGGTACTGCGCCAACAACTGCCCTTACAAGGTCCGCCGCTTCAACTTCTTCGACTACGGCGTCACCAAGTTCAACGGCTCCTACTACGGCAAGGACGCCATCGACAAGGTCGGCGGCGTCATCCCCGGCCAGGGCACCGGCATCACCGGCAGCGGCCAGCACAACCAGCTCAACCCCAACCTCATCCCCCCGCGCCTCCGCCAGAAGCTCGACGAGATCGAGCGCATGCAGAAGAACCCCAACGTCACCGTCCGCAGCCGCGGCGTGATGGAGAAGTGCTCCTACTGCATCCAGCGCATCAACGCCGCCCGCATCGAGACCAAGCTCCAGAACCTGCCCGGCATCCCCGACGGGTTCTTCCAGGTCGCCTGCCAGCAGGCCTGCCCCACCGACGCCATCACCTTCGGTGACCAGCTTGACAAGGGCAGCCGCGTCCACGCCATGCGGAAGAACGCCCGCAGCTACGCCCTGCTCGGGTACCTCAACACCCGCCCGCGCACCAGCCACATGGTCCGCGTCATGAACCCCAAGCGCGAGCTCTGCTCCGCCGACCGCGTCGCCGAGTGGGACAAGCCCCTGGGACACGGCGAGCACGACCACGGCGGCCACCCTGACGCCGACCACCCCGGCAAGACCTCCTTCGTTAGTCCCTCCCGTCAACGCGACGACCGCGGCTACGCCCTGAGCCTGCGCGTCCTCGGAGCCAAGGCATGAGCGACCTGCCTCCCGATCAACTCAACGCGCAGCGCCTGGCGGGCATGGCCCGCCCGCCCGCGCCCGAGCCGGTGGACCCGGCCCTGGGCGACGGCACGCTCATCGACGACCCGGGCAAGCGCCCCCCGCTGGTCCTCAACAACCGCACCTTCAAAGAGGTCAGCGACATCATCTGCGGCTACGCCGAGAACAAGCCGCCGCGCTGGTGGCTGCCCGCGCTCATGCTCGCCGGCACCGTCGCCGGCCTGGGCGGCCTCTTCATCGGCTACCTCATCATCACCGGCATCGGCACCTGGGGCCTCACCAACCAGGTCGACTGGGCCTGGGACATCACCAACTTCGTGTTCTGGATCGGTATCGGCCACGCCGGCACGCTGATCTCCGCCATCCTCTGCCTCCTCAAGCAGAAGTGGCGCACCGCCGTCAACCGCGCCGCCGAGGCCATGACCATCTTCGCCGTCATCTGCGCCGCCACCTTCCCCGGCATCCACGTCGGGCGTCAGTGGATGGCCTGGATGCTCTTCCCACTCCCCAACGCCAACGCCATCTGGCCTAACTTCCGCTCGCCGCTGCTGTGGGACGTCTTCGCCGTCTCCACCTACGGCACCGTCTCGCTGCTCTTCTGGTACATGGGCATGATCCCCGACCTGGCCACCCTGCGTGACCGGGCCGACCGCCGCCTCCGCATCGCCACCGACGGCGGGCCCATCCTCCTCCCCTTCGTCCCCCTCCGCACCGACAAGATCCGCGCCTGGGTCTACGGCTTCCTCGCCCTGGGCTGGCGTTTCAGCAGCCGCCACTGGCACCGCTACGAGGCCGCGTACCTCATCCTCGCCGGCATCAGCACGCCGCTCGTGCTCTCGGTGCACTCGATCGTGTCCTTCGACTTCGCGACCTCGGTGCTCCCCGGCTGGCACACCACGATCTTCCCGCCCTACTTCGTGGCCGGCGCCATCTTCGGCGGCTTCGCCATGGTGCTCATGCTGCTCATCCCGGCGCGTGAGCTCTACCCCAACATGAAGGACTTCATCACCCTCAGGCACCTGGAGAACATGGCCAAGATCATCCTCGTCACGGGCATGATCGTCGGGTTCGCCTACTCCATGGAGTTCTTCATCGCCTGGTACAGCGGCAACAAGTTCGAGAAGGAGACCTTCATCAACCGCGCCTTCGGCCCCTACTGGTGGGCCTACTGGTCGATGATCTCCTGCAACGTTCTCAGCCCCCAGGTGTTCTGGAACAAGAAGATGCGCACCAACCCGGTGGTCATCTTCGCCGTCGCCACCTTCGTCACCATCGGCATGTGGTTCGAGCGCTTCGTGATCATCGTCACCAGCCTCCACCGCGCCTTCCTCCCCGGCGAGTGGCACATGTTCCACCCCACCCTCGTCGACATCATGATCTTCGTCGGCAGCTTCGGCGTCTTCGTCACCCTCTTCCTCCTCTTCCTCCGCTTCCTCCCCGTCTTCGCCATGGCCGAGCTCAAGGCCGTCCTGCCCCAGGCCAGCCCGCACCCCGAGGAGCACGGCTCCGCGGCGTACGGCCTGGGCCACTCTCCGCTCCAGGTTCCTTCCACCAAGGGGGGTCACTGATATGGCCCAGGCCCGCGTCTACGTCACCGAGGCCGGCGAGCCCATCTACGGCATCATGGCCGAGTTCGCCACGCCCGCCGACCTCTTCCACGCCGCCGAGAAGGTCCGCGACGCCGGCTACCGCCGGTGGGACTCCTACTCGCCTTTCCCCGTGCACGGCATGGAAGAGGCCATGGGCATCCAGCGCACCAAGCTCCCCGTGCTGGTCGCCGGCGGCGCCTTCACCGGCGTCTTCCTCGCCTACCTCATGCAGTGGTGGATGAGCCACGAGGACTACCCCCTCGTCGTCCAGGGCAAGCCCTTCGGCAGCCTCTTCGATGGCGGCTGGCAGAGCTTCGTCCCCATCACCTTCGAGCTGGGCATCCTCTTCGCCGCCTTCACCGCCCTCATCGGCATGCTCGCGATGAACGGCCTGCCCCGCTGGCACCACCCCCTGCTCAAGAAGGAGCGCTTCCTCGCCGCCAGCGAGGACCGCTTCTTCGTCTGCATCGAGGCCAGCGACCCCGCCTTCGAGCCCGACAAGACCCGCGCCCTGCTCGAGGCCGCCGGCGCCACCAGCATCGAGTTGGTTGAGGAGTAAGCCTGAGCCCCACGCTCACACGCACACGGCACAGCTCACAATGAACACACCGATCAACACAACCCGCTCGCTGCTCCTGGCCCTCGCCGGCGCTGCCGCCCTCTCCGGCCTCGCCGCCTGCCGCGGCGACCGCGAAGAGAAGCCCCCGCGCCAATTCTTCCCCGACATGGACGACCAGCCCAAGTGGAAGCCGCAGGAAAAGAGCCAGTTCTTCCCCGACGGCCGCACCATGCGGCAGCCCGTCCAGGGCGCCGTCCCCTTCGGCAACGACGGCTGGTCCACCAACCCCAACGACCCCAACGTGAACCCCTTCGCCGGCGCCCGCGCCGGCTTCCTCAAGGAGGACGAGGGCACGTTCCAGGGCGTCTCCGGCAAGCAGTACCTGCCCATCATCCCCGTTGAGGTCACCGAGCAGCTCGTCCACGAGGGCGCCACCAACTTCAACATTTACTGCGCCGTCTGCCACGGCTACACCGGCGACGGCAAGGGCCTCGTCGGCGCCTACTTCACCGTCGCCCCCGTCAACCTCCACGACCCCAAGTACAAGCAGGGCGGCGAGGACCCCCTCAACCGCGACGGCTACATCTTCAGCGTCATCCGCAACGGTGTGCGCTCCATGCCCGCCTACGGGCACGCCCTGAGCGAGCATGAGTCCTGGGGCGTCGTCGCCTACATCCGCGCCCTCCAGGCCTCGCAGGAAGGCACGCTGCAGGACGTCCCTGAAGCCCAGCGCGCCGCCCTCGAGCAGGAACTGAACCGGCCCGACCCCACGCCCGCGCCCGCCCCGGCCGCACCCGCCGCCGGCCCCGCAACGCCCCAGGGCCAGCCCACGCAGACACCCGCACCCGCGACCACAGGAGGTGGCCGATGAGTAGCCCCGCGGCCGCACACCACGCCAACTTCCACCACCCCTCCCCGGCGCAGGTCCTCCGCCCCGAGAACGTCACCCTCGCCCCCACCGGGCGGGGCATGGGCTTCGGCCTCATCGGCCTGGGCGTCGTCCTCGCCATCGTCGCGTTCGTCCTCGGGTGGCAGCACTTCGCCGGCGTCGCCTTCAAGCAGGCCCTCGCCGCGTACCACCTCGCGACCATGTCCGTGCTCGCGATGTCCCTGGGCGCGCTCTTCTTCGTGATGGTGTTCCACCTCACCAACGCCGGCTGGTCCGCCACCCTCCGCCGCCAGTTCGAGAACGTCGCCGCGTTCGTGCCCTTCGCATGGCTGATGGTCCTGCCCACGCTCGCCATCGAGATCAAGTCCGGCGGCCTGCTCTTCACCTGGCTCGGCGAACACGCGTCGCACTCGCCCATCCTCCAGGGCAAGTGGGGCTACTTCTTCACCCCCGGCACCGACCACGACCACATGAAGCACGGCGCGTTCCCCACGTTCTTCGTGGTCCGCGCCCTGCTCTACGGCGCGGTGTGGACCTACCTCTCCACCACCCTCCGCAAGCTCAGCATCGCCCAGGACACCAGCGGCGACCGCGCCCTCTCCGTCCGCGCCCGCTTCATCTCCAGCTGGGGCATGCTCCTCTTCGCCCTCTCCACCGCCTTCGCCAGCTTCGACTGGCTCATGTCCCTGGACTACACCTTCTTCAGCACCATGTGGGGCGTCTACTACTTCGCCGGCGCCGCCTACGCCTCCGTCGCCGTCGTCGCCGTGATCCTCGCCACCCTCCGCAACCGCGGCAAGATGGTCGGCGCCGTCACCCCCGAGCACTTCCACGACATCGGCAAGCTCATGTTCACCTTCACGGTGTTCTGGGCCTACATCGGCTTCAGCCAGTACTTCCTCATCTGGTACAGCAACATCCCAGAAGAGACCGCCTTCTTCTACTACCGCATGCAGGGCCAGTGGCTGAACCTCGGCCGCTTCCTCATCATCGGCCACTTCGTCGCCCCCTTCCTCATCCTCCTCTTCCGCCCCATCAAGCGCACCACGGGCGCCATCGTCCTCCTGGGCCTGTGGGCGATCCTCATGGAGTTCTCCGACCTCTACTGGATCGTCCGCCCCATGGCCTACGCCGGGGTGGAGGGCGGCGGGCCCCGCGGCCTCATGCCCATGCTCGTCGACGCCCTGGCCATCCTCGGGGTGGTCGCCATCTTCGCCGGCTACATCATCCAGAAGATCCCCCAGAGCAACCTCATCGCAATCAAGGACCCCCGCCTCGCCGAGGCCCTCGCCCACAAGAACTACGTCTGATCAGCCTCTAGATTTGCACACCGGCCAAGCGCCGGAAGGACACCGGGATGGCCCACGATCACACCCCCGAAATCCACGAGCACGCCGACGCGTGGCACCACCACATCCCTGAGGAAGGCATGCCCCAGCACGAGCACGCCGCGAAGGTCGACTCCGGCGCTCTGATCAAGTGGTTCATCGGCATCACCGTGCTGCTCGTTGTCGTGGTCCTTGCGCTGAAGATGTACTTCACCAAGTTCACCACGCAGATGCGCCGCACCTACGTCGAGACCACCGAGATCGCCCAGGGCGCCAAGACCGCCCTCGCCGCCGCGGAAGCCACCCTCGGCACCGACGGGCGCCCCTTCACCTACAAGGTCGCCAACAAGCAGGCCCGCACCGTGCAGCTCCCCATCGACACCGCCATCAAGCGCACCGTCGAGCGCTACAGCGGCAACCAGCAGCAGCAGCCCCAGAACAACCAGCCGCAGAACACCCCCGCCAACCGCCCCTGAACCACGTGACGCCCGCACGCCCCAACCCCGCCCCCACTGCCGCGCAATCGTGCCGCCAGTGGCTCAGCGCGCTGGCCGGGCTGTGCCTCGCCGCGTCCGTGTCCATCGCCCAGGCCCCGCCCGCCGTCACGCCCCCCAGCGCCGGCGGCAACGCCGAGCAGCTCCCCACCCAGGCCCAGGGCGTCGATGTCGAAGAGCAGATCGGCAACACCCTGCCGCCCGACATCGGCTTCACCGACTCCACCGGCAAGGTCGTCCGCCTCGGCGAGTACTTCAAGGGCGACAAGCCCGCCATCGTCGCCGTCGTCTACTACAACTGCCCCATCGTCTGCACGGTCGTCCTCAACCGCCTGCAGGAGACGATGAACGACCTCGACTTCACCGTCGGCAAGGACTACCGCACCCTGGTCTTCTCGATGGACCCCAGCGAAGGCACCAAGCTCGCGGCCTCCACCAAGCTCGCCTACATGAGCGGCTACAACCGCGACGTCACCCCCGAGGTTGAGGCCGGCTGGGCCTGGCACGTCACCGACGAGGACGCCGCCCGCCGCCTTGGCGACGCCCTGGGCTTCAAGTTCCGCAAGCTCGACACCGGCGCCTACAGCCACCCCGTGGCTCTCGCGGTCATCACCCCCGACGGCAAGGTCAGCCGCTACATCTACGGCTTCGTCTACCCCGCCCGTGACGTCAAGCTCGCCCTCATGGAGGCCAGCGAGGGCAAGCTCGTCAAGACCATCGGCGACCGCCTCCTCCTCCGCTGCTACATGTACGACCCCAAGGCCGGGTCCTACACCCTCCAGGCCACCCGCGTGATGCAGATCGGCGGCGTCCTCACCGTCGTCGCCATCGGCACGCTCATTGGCGGCCTCTTCATCGGCGAGCGCCTCCGCCGCAACCGCGCCTACCGCCTCACCGCCGCCACGACTGCCGGCGCCGCCACGACTCACACCGACCCCTCCCGCGGTGTTCCGCCCGGAGCGCCCCAATGAGTTCCATCCAGCAGGCCATGACCCACATGACCCCCACCCTCGCCAACATCTTCACCAACGACTGGTGGCACAAGCTCTGGTTCCGCGCCGACGGCGCCACCAGCCTCGCCAAAACCACCGACGAGACCGGCATGTGGCTCTGGTGGTTCTGCACCCTCTGGTTCGTCTTCCTGATGGCGCTGATGTTCTACTTCGTGGTGAAGTACCGCCGCCGCAAGGGCCAGATCGCCCCCAAGAGCCCCAGCCACAACACCCCCCTCGAGATCGCCTGGACCGTCATCCCCACCCTCTTCCTCGTCTGGATCTTCTTCAAGGGCTTCTGGACCTACATGGACAAGGTCATGGCCCCCGGCGACGCCGTGACCCTCGATCTCACGGCCTCCAAGTGGAACTGGGACATCGTCTACCCCAACGGCTCCCGCAGCAGCGCCACCACCGTCATCGGCGCCCGCAGCATCCCCGTCTTCTACATGCCCGCCGACCGCCCCATCCAGCTCCGCATGCAGAGCTCGGACGTCATGCACTCCTTCTTCGTCCCCGCCTTCCGCACCAAGCAGGACATCTTCCCCAACCGCTACACCACCACCTGGTTCAAGGCCAACGCCCCCTCCGGCAAGGACACCCACCCCACCTCCGTCGCCGACTACGACAGCCGCGTGAACTCCGCCAAGAGCAAGGGCGGCATGTACTCCGGGGCCGCCTACATCAAGGAGCTCGAGGGCGTTCCCTACGAGGACCACTGGCTCTTCTGCGCCGAGTACTGCGGCGCCGAGCACTCCGAGATGGCCGCGATCGTGCGCATCGTCCCCGAGGACGCGTTCAACAAGTGGCTCGACACTATCGGCACCGGCAGCCTCCCCCCGCTCGAGCTCGGCAAGCGCCTCTTCACCATCCAGGGCTGCGGCCAGTGCCACACCACCGATGGGCGTCCGTCCACCGGTCCCACGTGGAAGAACCTCTACGGCTACCCCGTCACGTTCTCCGACGGCACCTCGATGACGGCCGAGCAGCGCACCGACATGGCCACGTTCTCCAACTACATCCGCGAGTCGGTGCTCACCCCGGCCGTCAAGATCGTTTCCCCCTACCCCAACCAGATGACCCCGTACGCGGGCAAGCTCAACGACCGCGACATCCAGGCCCTCATCGCCTACATCGTCTCGCTCAGCGACAAGGCCCCCGCTGAGGGCGCGGCGCCCGCGGCTGAAGGCCAGCCTGCGAGCGGCCAGCCCGCCCTCTCCACCCCGCCCGCCAACCAGCCCGCGGGCAACCTCCCCGCCAACACCACCCCCGCCCCCAAGCAGTAACCCTCACACGCCCCGCGCCCACCGGCGCTCGACCGATCCGTTGGAGTCACCATGGCACACGACGCACACCACCACGGCAACTACCTGACCCCCAAGGGCGGGTTCTGGACCACCGTCCTCGACTGGGCGACCACCGTCGATCACAAGAAGATCGGCGTCATGTACCTCTTCGCCATCCTCTTCATGTTCTTCATCGGCGGCCTCGCCGCCCTCGCCGTCCGCCTCGAGCTCTTCGAGCCCGTCCGCGTGCAGGAGCTCGCCAACGGCACCAAGGAGCTCACCGGCCAGTTCTTCGCGCCCAAGGAGGCCGTCGACGCCGCCAACATGCAGCCGGGCAACAACATCTACAACCGGCTCTTCACCCTCCACGGCGCCATCATGGTGTTCATGGTGATCGTGCCCAGCATCCCCGCCTCCCTGGGCAACTTCCTCCTGCCCCTCATGCTCGGGGCCAAGGACGTCGCCTTCCCCCGCCTCAACCTCCTCTCCTGGTACATCTACGTCATCGGCTCCATCTTCGCCGTCACCGCCATCATCCTCGGCGGCGTCGACACCGGCTGGACCTTCTACACGCCCTACTCAACAACCACTGACCCAGGCTTCTCGCGCGTCGCGATCATGACCATGGCCGCGTTCATCCTGGGCTTCAGCTCCATCTTGACCGGCCTCAACTTCGTCGTCACCGTGCACAAGCTCCGCGCCCCTGGCATGGGCTGGTTCGACATGCCCCTGTTCATCTGGGCCGTGTACGCCGCCGCCATCATCCAGGTCCTCGCCACGCCCGTCATCGGCATCACCCTGCTGCTGCTCACCTTCGAGCGCATTTTCCGCGTGGGCATCTTCGATCCCGCCCTGGGCGGCGACCCCGTGCTCTTCCAGCACTTCTTCTGGTTCTACAGCCACCCCGTGGTGTACGTGATGATCCTCCCGGGCATGGGCGTCATCAGTGACGTCCTCGCCGTGCAGAGCCACAAGAAGATCTTCGGCTACCGCGCCATCGCCTTCGCCTCCCTGGGCATCGCCGGCGTCTCCTTCATCGTGTGGGGCCACCACATGTTCGCCAGCATGTCCGAGCTGGCCAGCATGGTCTTCTCCGCCCTCACCTTCCTCGTCGCCATCCCCACCGCCGTCAAGGTCTTCAACTGGATCGCCACGCTCTACAAGGGCTCCATCGTGCTCAACGCGCCGATGGTCTACACCCTCATCTTCCTCTTCCTCTTCTCCATCGGCGGCCTCACCGGCCTGCCCCTGGGCACCCTCTCCACCGACCTCCACCTCCACGACACCTACTTCGTCGTCGCCCACTTCCACTACGTCATGATGGGCGGCACCATCATGGCCCTCATGGCCGGCCTCCACCACTGGTGGCCCAAGATGTTCGGCCGCATGTACGACGAGCGCGGCGCCATCCTCGGCGCCCTCCTCGTCTTCATCGGCTTCAACATCACCTTCTTCACCCAGTTCTTCCTCGGCTCCCGCGGCATGCCCCGCCGCTATGCCTCTTACGTCGACGAGTTCCAGATCTGGCACCAGATCTCAACCATCGGCTCCTTCGTCATCCTCCTGGGCTTCCTCGTCCACCTCTTCGTCTTCCTCGCCTCCTTCGCCACCGGCAGGAAGGCCCCCGCCAACCCCTGGGGCGGCCTCACCCTCGAGTGGGTCGCCGACTCGCCCCCCGACGAGCACAACTTCCACCACGAGCCCATCGTCACGCACGGGCCCTACGACTTCGAGACCACCGTGCCCCCGCACTGGAACCCCGCCGACTACCCCATCCCCGAAGAGAACAAGGTCGTCGCCCACCACCACTGACCGCGCTGAAATCCGGCCGACTTCCTGCCGCCTCCCGACCAGGACGCATCACGCATGACCACCCTCGACACCCGCGACAGCCGGCCCTACTGGCAGCGCTACATGCCCGGCCATCACTGGCGCTCCGCCGCCGAGGAGTTCGACTCCTGCAAGTTCGGTTTCTGGCTCTTCCTCTCCACCGAAGTCCTGCTCTTCGGCGGCATCTTCTGCGCCTACTTCATCTTCCGCTCCCTCTACCCGGGCGCGTTCATGGAAGGGTCCCACGCCCTCGACTGGCGCTGGGGCGCCCTCAACACCGTGGTTCTGCTGGTCTCCAGCTACACCATGGCCGCGAGCATCTACTGCGTCCAGACCGCCCAGTTCAGCCGCGCCAAGCTCAACCTCTGGATCACCCTCATCTGCGGCCTGCTCTTCCTCCTCATCAAGTTCACCTTCGAGTACACCCCCAAGTGGTCGGGCTACTTCTTCGTCTTGGACCCCGCCCTGCACCACCACACCGCCACCATCGTCGAGGGCAAGACCGCCCTCGCCGGCCTCTTCCAGTACGTCGAGGGCTACGGCGGCAAGCGCCCCGGCATGCTCTTTGACTACCCCTTCGCCAACGACCCCAACATGCCCCTCTGGTGGTCCGTCTACTACTGCGGCACCGCCATCCACGCCCTCCACGTCATCATCGGCATGGTCCTCATCGCCCGCGTCCTCAAGCGCGTCGGCCAGGGCTACTACGGCCCCACCCACTACACCATGGTCGAAGTCTCCGGCCTCTACTGGCACCTCGTCGACCTCATCTGGATCTTCCTCTTCCCGCTCCTCTACCTGATTCACTGATCTCTTTCCGCTCTCCGCTCTCCCTCTCCGCTTTCCGCTTTCCGCTTTCGGCTCTCTGCCCCCGGCACTCAGGACGCTCCCCCCATGGCCCACACACCCGCCGCTGACTCCCACGGCTTCAACGAGCTCGACCCCCACGGCTTCGAGGGCCACGGCCAGCACGCCTCCCACGTCATCGTGGGCCCCTTCACCCTCCGCACCGTGCTCGCCTTCCTCCTCCTCTTCACCGCCCTCACCGTCGCCACCGCCCAGCTCGAGACCGCCATCATGGGCTGGTTCGACATCACCCTCCCCTGGTGGGTCAACGTCGCCGTCGCCATGTCCATCGCCACCGTCAAGGCCATCATGGTCATGGCCTACTTCATGCAGCTGAAGTACGACAACCCCATCAACACCGTCCTCATGCTCTTCACCTTCGGCGCCCTCGCCATCTTCCTCTTCTTCACCGGTCTCGACCTCTTCAGCCGCGGCGCCGTCGACCCCATCAAGCAGAACCAGGTCGTCGCCGGCGGCACCGGCAGCGGCATCACCTCCAAGCCCAACCAGGCCGTCGCCCTGGGCGCCAAGGAGCGCTTCCTCGACTACCTCGCCGTCCTCCAGTACGCCAAGGCCAAGTCCACCGAGCTCACCGCCACCGACGCCAACACTGCCCGCGCCCTTACCGACGCCGCCGCCACCCTCCAGCGTCAAGGCCGCGGCGGCGACGCCCGCCAGCGCTTCGTCTCCCTCCTCGCCGAGCGCATTGGCGAGGGCACGCCCGCCTTCGAGCAGGTCAAGCAGCAGGTGACCGGCACCATGCCCGAGCCCATCCTCGCCGCCGCCCAGGCCGAGTTCGAGCGCATCCACCTCGACGTCGCCGGCCACGGCGCCACCGCCCACCACGAAGAAGCCCCGCTCCCCGGCCCCAACCGCACCATGCCCCGCACCGGCACCACCGGCGCCCTCAGCGAGGCCGCCCCCCACGCCCCGCACGGCGATCACAACGGCCACGACCACGACACTCACCCCGCCGGCGACCACAGCCACTAAGCCGCGTCAGCGCACCGCCCGCACAAACGCACCATCATGGACCGCTCCCGCCGCATCGCCTGGGCCGTCACCATCACCGGCCTCGTCGGCCTGGGCGTCAGCTCCATGGTCATGGTCCGGCGCGTGCAGCAGTTCCACAAGGACAACCCGCGCGTCCTCTTCGCCTTCCAGCGCATCGACGACCGCGAGTTCCGCGCCGCCGGCAAGCCCGTCACCATCACCGACGACACCACCGACCCCGCCAAACCGAAGCTCGTCATCGACTACGCCGGCGAGAAGCTCACGCTCGACGTCGCCATCCCGCCGCGCTACGAACTCCCCGGCCTCAAGAAGCACGAGGACTGGCTCCGCGTCCTCCGCTTCGCCCCCTTCAGCGGCATGACCGAGGAGCAGTTCCAGCAGACGCTCAAGGAAGGCAAGGACCGCCTCGCCATCGTCACCCGCACGCCCCCCGCCGGCGTCGACCCCGCCACCTGGGGCACCGTCTGGCGCAAGGCCTGGGTCTTCGACTTCTACGAGTTCAAACCCGAAGGCGGCTTCACCCACGAGACCCTCAAGTACCCCAGCGCCAGCGGCCTCAAAAAGCCCCGCGAGGGCGAGCTGCAGGAGAACACCTGGCAGCACCAGGCTGCCCTCCAGCTCATGCCCAACGCCGGCCAGACCGGCCCCACCCGCAACTTCTACGGCGACGCCCTCCGCGCGGCGGGCATCTCACTCCCCGCCGCCGCCTTCTCCGGCCTCGCCGCCGCCCTGGGCCTCGCCTTCGCCTTCGCCCCCCGCAAGCGCAAGGCGTGACCGCTGCCTACCGGTGCTCCTCGCGCCACTCCCGCTCATCCCCCAGCGTGTGCCCGCTGGCCAGCACCGTCACATCATCATCCCCGATGCACAGCGCAATCAGCATCAGGATCATCGCCAGCACACCCAGCAGCAGGATGAACATGCCCCAGTCCACATACTCCATCATGGCGAACCTCCCCCACTGCTACGAAAGGGCAAATGGGCAAATGGCAAATCGCAAATGAAGACGGGCCAGCGCCCCCGCGCCACCCCGTCCTGATCACTGCTACGAAAGGGCAAATGGGCAAATGGCAAATCGCAAATGAAGACGGGCCAGCGCACCCGCGCCAGTCCGTCCTGATTTGCCCTTTGAACCTTTGCCCTTTGCCCTTTGCCCTTTAGACACCCATCGTCAGCCCCACCGGCTGAGCCCGCGGCGTGTGCGTCGGCTGCACCACCACCCCCAGCGGCACCCGCTTCCCACCCGGCGGCGGCAAGCCCTCCTTATCGATGTGCCGCTGGATCGCCATCACGCCCTCGATCAGCTGCTCCGGCCGCGGCGGGCACCCGGGGATATACACGTCCACCGGGATGAACTGGTCGCACCCCTGCACCACCGCGTACGTGTCGAACACCCCGCCCGTGCTGGCGCACGCACCCATCGAGATCACCCACTTGGGCTCGGGCATCTGCTCGTACGTCCGCTGCAGCACCGGCATCATCTTGACCGCGATCCGCCCCGCCACGATCAGCAGGTCCGCCTGCCGCGGGCTGAACCGCATCACCTCGGCCCCGAACCGGGCCAGGTCATACCGCGAGCACGCCGTCGCCATCAGCTCGATCCCGCAGCACGCCGTCGCGAACGGCATCGGCCACAAGCTCGACCGCCGCGCCCAGTTGATCACATGGCGCAGCTGCGTGGTCACAAACCCATCCACCGGCAGAGCAGCTTCAATACCCATGCACAGAGTGTAGGAAGAAGACACACACGAAGCCGGGACTGAGCCGCTCTGGGCGAAGTCCCGGATTGGGCGCGGCTCCCCTCGCCAAAGCCTCTCGCACCCACCCCGCGTTTCTGCCACACTCCCCGCATGCCCGAGGCCCCCACCCTCGAACCCCCCGCCCCCGCCATCACCGCGCCCCCGCCGCTCCCCTGGCACCAGCGCCCCTGGGGCATCCTCGCCCTGGGCGTCGCCATCATCGCGGGCAGCTGGCTCTGCGCCTGGATCGCCGGCCTCCTGCACTGGTACACCTGGAGCATCGGCTACTACGACCACGCCCTCTCGCACGAGGCCAACCGCCGCGTCTTCGAAGAGTCCCCCAGCGCCACCATCCTCTCCTCGCTCGTGATGCAGGGCAGCGCCGTCATGCTCGCCCTCGTCTTCGTGCAGGCCCGCAACCCCGAGCGCCCCACCCCCGCCGACCTCTGGATCACCCCCACCACCCTCCGCCCCGCGCTCTGGCCCATCGTCATCCTCGGCTCCCTCGGCGTGCTCTACGTCTCCGGCTACGCCACCCAGTGGCTCAGCTACTTCGGCCTGCTCCCCGAAACCTCGCCGCGTTACGACGCCCACTACGCCGCCGTCGCCCGCTACGAGGGACCCTGGGCCATCCTCGCCGTGCTCGTCATGGCCCTCACCGCCGGCATCGGCGAAGAGATCGTCTGCCGCGGCTACATCCTCAAGGGCCTGCTCCGCTCCTGGCGCCCCTTCCCAGCCATCCTCGCCAGCAGCCTCCTCTTCGCCGCCGCCCACTTCGACCCGCTCTACGCCATCAGCGTCCTTCCCATCGGCATGTGGTTCGGCTACCTCGCCGTCCGCACCCGCTCCATCACGCTCGCCATCACCACCCACATCCTCATCGACCTCTACGGCATCGGCCTCTACACCCTCCCCCGCTCCCTCCAGGACCATACCGCCTTCGCCGTCTTCGCCTGGGCCGTCTTCGTCATCAGCTGCCTCTGCATCATCCCCGCCGTGTTGATTCTTGAGCGCCACCAACGTGCAACGACCGTGCTCTGACGGTTGTGCAGTCCTTCTTGGGTATCCCGTCTCTCCGGGAAGGGCGCTCCACGACCTTTCAGTACACTGGCCCACATGCTCTGGACCCGCGCCCGCTGCCGCCGCGCCCGCTGGCTCCTGCTCGCCACCACCGGCACCTGCGTCGCCGCGCTCCTCGCCAGCCACGCTGGCAATATCGGACTCGCCGTCAATCGCGCAGGCATTCAACTCAGCGGCGGCAGCATGACGCTCATCACCGCCACCCACCCGATGACCCGCTCCCGCGCCGACTGGGCCTTTAGCGTCAACGGCCAGGAGGGCCGCATCCGCCACGACGGCGGCAGCCGCTGGCTCCCGGGCCGCGCCGGCCCGGCGATGCTCATCGGCTCCCCGCCGGTCATCGTGCGCACACGCCTGTGGTCGTTGCCACTGTGGTCACTCACACTCCTGTCGCTGGCCGTAAGCGTGCCCGCCTGGTGGGCCCTCACCAAGCGCTCCACGCACGGCGGCTGCGACCGCTGCGGGTACGACACCACCGGCCTCGCGATCGATGCGCCCTGCCCGGAATGCGGCGCATGAAACCCCGCTTCCCCATCACCCCGTTGATGACCTATTCGCCCTCTCCCGAGGCCGAGCGCGTCGTCCTGCACGTCTGCAAGATGGGCCGCGCCGTCGACGCCGCGCTCGAGTGCCTCTACGACGCGCCGGCACGCCCCCACATCACCACAACCTCCGCCTGGGACGACGGCACCGGCAGATCCATCGAACCGCTCGCCTCCGTGTTCGCGAACGCCCCAATCGTGCACGTCCTCTCCGACCTGAGCCCCTACGGCCTCATCGCCGCGTTCAACGCCGCCGAGCTGCTGACCCGCGCGGGCGCCACGTGGAAGTTCCTCGGCATCACCGAGCGCTGGTTCGACGCTATCCCTCAGCGCGACCGCCAGAAGTGGCTCGAGTCAAGGCGGATCCCGCTCCCCCGCGAAATGCAGGTTGCCCTCAAACAGCTGCAGCCAGTGCCGCCCCTCAAGGACTTCGCCGAGCAGACGATGGTGCTGGCAACCAACGGGTTTGTCCTCGAGCTCGAAGCATTCCTCTGGCCCGAGCACCGCGACCGACTCATGGCCGTTATCGACACCCACTGACCGTCACTGCACCCCGTCAAACCCATGCACGTCCATCGACACAAAGAACCACACGATCACAACCACGATCCACAGCGCGGCCCCAAGGAACACAGACAGCGCAACGTAAAGCCCGCGCACCCGCCACGGCAGCGGCAGCAGCATCACGCCGACAAACCACATGGCCGCGCCGAGCAACTGTGCAACCAGAGCGGTGTACCAGCCGATCACCTGCAGTGAATAGACCTCAAGGGCTGGCCCCAACGTAAAGAGCGCCGCCCCGCAAATGAGCACGCCCACTGCCGCGATGGTCCTGCCCGATCGCACGCCCCACAGTACCGACGCGGCGGCCCGCTGGTTCGCCGGATGGCGCAGTGCCCGCGGCAACCGTTCGCAACGAGCCCGGAACGCAGTGACGGGTCTGCGGTACACCCTGCACTCAGGGCGGCACAAGGGGCCCGCTCACTGCGTTCGGGGCTCGTTACGAACGCAACCGCGGCATCGGGCCCCGCAGGTGATGTCGGAGTTCCCGGACCTGCTCCACGAGCGTTCACAGGTGATTGAGAAGCACTTGCACGTGACTCAGGAGCAAATCGCACGTGGCTGAGGACCAAACGCACGTGACCGCGGGCTAAACGCACGTGCATAAGCAGCATTCGCGCGTGCGTGAGCTCCATTCGCATGTGTGAATGGAGCGCCTCCAACCCACCCCGAATGATTCCCGCCGCGGCTCCGCAAACGCGGCTCTTACTTGCGACGCGCGGAACTGCGCGGCCGCACGCCCACCAGTTATCCGCCCGAACTCCTCAGCACGCATTCCCCCCCAGCACCCGGAAGAAGCTCTCAATATCCTGGTCCGTCCCCGTGTCCCCATCCGCGTTGAAGTCCGCGCTCGAGCACGTGGGGCAGCACGTCCCGCCGATGCAGGCGAAGAACGCCTCGATGTCCTGGTCGGTCCCGGTGTCGCCGTCGTGGTTGAAGTCGGCGGTGCACGGGAAGCCCTGGCAGTCGTCGGGCACGCTGTCGAGGTTGAGGTCCGGGCTCACGCCCTTCGCAATATCACAACCGTCCGCCTGCTGGTTGCTGTTGCAGTCGTTACCCGCGACGCTCGCGGGGCGGATGCGGTACACCCCGCCGTTGGTCGAGTTCCAGATCACGTAGTACATCTCGCCCCAGGGGTCTTCGCCGAAGTGCACCAGCGTGCCGCTGAGCCCCAGCTGCGCCTTGCGGTCCACGATGTTCGTGAGGGCCGTGCCCGCGGCGTTGGGCGTGCCCGTCCAGCACTTGGCCGCCCAGTCCCCGAAGATATAGCTCCCGCGCAGGCTGGGCATCGAGCACCCGCGGTACACGACGCCCCCCGTCACCGACGCCCCCGACACCGTCGCCCCCGAGCGCGGGTAGTCGATGATCGGCGGCAGCGACGGCGGCAGCGGCGCCACGCACCCCGCGTAGCCGGTGGGCACCGTCCCCTCCATGCACCGCCAGCCGAGGAACGCCCCGTGCAGCCCCGCCGGGATCACCGTCACCTCCTCGCGCGTGACCTGCCCCACATCCGCCACCCACAGGCTGCCGGTGACGCGGTCAAAGCTCGCCCGCCACGCGTTCCGAAGGCCGTACGCCCATATCTCCGGCTGCATCCCCGCCTGCCCGATGAACGGGTTGTCCGCGGGAATCGAGTAGTTCTTCTGGTCCGTCGCGGGCGGGAACGCGTCGTCATCCGCGTTGCCCGGGATATTGTCCGCCCCGTCCACATCCAGCCGCAGGATCTTGCCCTTGAGCACCGCGCGGTTGCTCGCGGTGTTCTGCGGGTCCCCCTCGCCGCCGTCCCCGGTGGTGAAGTACAGGTGGCCTTCTGGCCCGAAGTCGATCCAGCCGCTGCGGTGGTTCGCAATATCGTAATCAATAAAGATCACCGTCTGCCGCGAGTTGGGGTCCGCGAAATTGGGGTTCGCCGGATCAACCCGGAACCGCACCACCGCATAATCATTCACCGAGCTGCCCACCTGCGAGGGCGTGCACACGATGTAGAAGTACCCGTTGCTCGCGTACTGCGGGTGGAACGCCATCCCCAGGATCCCGTACTCCAGCCCGTTGTTGCCCAGCAGCGTCGCCAGCGCCGGCTGCGTCAGGTCCAGGAACGGCGTCGGCCGCAGCGTTCCCGTGCCCGCGGCGTTGAGGTCCACAATCCGCACCCCCCGCCGCTGCTCCACCACAAACAGCCGCGAGGCATCCCCCGGCGCGTGCCCGCACCACAAGGGGTTGCTCATCCCCGTCACCACCGCTTGCGACGCCAGCGTCTGCCCCCGCGCGTCCCCAGCACCCAGCAGCAACACCCCGCCCGCCATCGCGGCCAAGCCACTCCTCAACATCTCTGTCTCCTCTCTTGCGGTGAAGCGACGGTCGATGCGGAACGCATTATCTCAGGAACACACCCAGACGAGAACCCACCGAGAACCCGACGAGACACCCACGGCCCGCAGAAGGCACCACCCCCCTACGCACCCCGCCGCACAAGGGATGCGGGATTTTGCGGACGCATAGCGGACCACGACGTCGGCAGCCATCCGCAACGAACGGCCTGGCCTCAGAGCTACAACTACACTCGCGGCCCCCCCGCCAGCCCCTTCCGCACGAGCCCGGAAATGACACCGCCCGCAAACGACGACACCCCCTCCGTCCACGACACCACCGTCTACGCCTACACAGTCGACCGCGAGAACCGCCGCGTCATCCTCCACACCGCGTTCCGTGACAAGGAGCCGCACGAGTTCACCGACATTGTCTTCACCGACGTCGTCGCGCACGAGTTCCGCCGCGTGCACCAGCCCAGCACCCTCTTCGACGTCCACGAGGTAGACCTCGCGCAGTTCATCGGCGAGCACGCCGACCACTTCGAAGCCTCATGGCGGCACGACTGGCCGCCCGCCAACGCGTGCAATGACACCACTGAGCTCCTCAGCACCCTGACGGGAATGGACGTGCGGGCATTCACGATCGACGCCTCGCAAGGCCTCTCCGGCTGGGTCCTCGCCGCCCGCTCTCAACGCGTTCCCCGCAACATGCCCGGACAACCCAACTGATGAGCACGAAACCGCGGCCGGCGCACGGCGCGAAGACGTTCGCAACGAGCCCGGAACGCAGTGACGGGTCACTCCAGCAACCCTTCGCGCGGCCCATCACGGAGAGCCCGCTCACTTCGTTCGGGGCTCGTCACAAACGCAGCCGCAAGACCCAATCTCGCACGCAACTCAAGCGCCTCAGCAGTTCCCCCCGCCCAGCACCCGGAAGAACGCCTCAATGTCATGGTCGGTGCCGACGTCCCCATCGCCGTTGAAGTCCGCCCCGCCCTCGAAGCAGCCCGGGCAGCAGTTCCCGCCCAGACAGGCGAAGAACGCCTCGATGTCCTGGTCCGTACCGATGTCGCCGTCGCCGTTGAAGTCGCTCGTGCCGCACCCGCTCACGCCCAGCATCACGCCCGAGCTCTCCGACTCCCCGCACGCGCTTGAGAGTCCGCAGGTGTACACGCCACTGTCCGCAACACCCGCGCCCGTGATCGTCAGCACCACCGGCCCCGCGCTCGACAGCACGCCGCTCGCGCCCGCCACAAAACCGCCCCCGTCTGCCGCCCCGCCCGGCCCGTTCAGGACCGCCACCCCGTTGCGCCGCCACTGGTAGAACACCGGCGCGCCGCCGGTCACCTCCACGCCCAGCTGCACATCGGCTCCGCGGGTGACGTTCAGCGTCGCCTGCTGCGGCACACCCCACGGCGACAACCCCGCGATCGTCACCGACGAGACCCCGCTCGCCAGAGAGCCCGAGTCGGGCCCGTACATGATCTGCCCAACCACGTCGATCACCGTATCCGCGCCAGAGCCCGACACCGCGACAGCCTGGAACTCATCGCGCACGCCGATGTCGCTCCACACCCACACCTGCCCATTCCAGCGCGCGAACTGCCGGTCCGGCGTGACACTCCCGCTGGGGTTGCTCCCGTACAGCCACAGCGAGGGCGCCCGCCCGCCGCCCTCGTCGATCACGAACAAGCGGTTGAAGCTCTGCACGGTGCTCATCTGCGACCACGTGTCGCCGTTGAGCCGCCAGATGGCGGACCCGCCGCTCGTTCCCGGCGTGCTCACCAGCAGCGAGGGCGTCTCCGGCCCCGCGCCGTCGCGATCCCACACCGTCAGGAGGTAAATCTGGTTGTTCGTCGGCGGCCCCGGCGGGAGCGGCGACCACGCGAACCCATTCCACAGGCCCGCCCGCGGCAATGACACACTCCCCGACGTCAGGAAAAACCCGCCCGCCACCAGCAGGGACTGACCCGGCCCCGCGCCGTCGCGGTCCCATACCAGCAACCGCGTCACCGTCCCGTCCAGCCCCTGGCCCAGGGCCGCGTACGAGTTCCCCGTCCACTTCACCACGCCGTTGAACGGCAGCTGTGACGCACTCCCGATCACCCCCGCGAACACCAGCTCCGGCGGCACCACGCCGGGCCCGTCCCGGTCGTACACCACCATGTCGAACACCTGCGCGGGCGAGTTGCCACTGCCCACCGGCAGCCCAGTCCCCAGTTGAGCGATCCCGAACCCGCTCCAGAATGCCACGCTCCGCGCCGGCACCCCCAGGAACGTGCTGAAGTTGCCCCCGAAGATCAGCTGACCCGTGAGCGGCCCCGCCCCATCACGATCAAACGCGATGATCCGCCCGTTGTAGCTCGAACCCCGTCCACTGACGACGCCCTGCCAGTGCCCGTCCGCCCCAACCACCGACATCGACGCGCACTCGTCCCCATCAAGTGTGAACGCGTCCCCGACCGCCAGCAGCTGCGGCGGCGTCGCAACGTTGCTGTCGTGGTCCCAGCGGATGACCTCCGTTGACTGGAAGGTCTGCACCCCGATGCCGCCACGGTTCGGGGCACGCCACGACACCCCGTCGTACACCGCCACGCCGCGGCTGCCCTTCCGGGTGTCCGGGCTCGTCGGCCCCACGGCCATGAAACCGCCGCCCGCAATCAGCAGGTCGCCGCCCGCTCCTGCCCCGTCCGGATCGAACGCCGTGAGCTTCGGCGCGCCCGAGATGAACCCCGTGCTCTGCCAGCCACTCACCGTCCACACGCGAACCGTGTCGCCGCCCGTCGTGGTCCCGGCCCGGTACAACCGCGCGAGGCCCGGCCCCGCTCCATCATGATCCGCCACCGCGAGCCCGCTCCCGGTCCCGGTCTCGCCCATGAACTGCCAGCCCGCCTCCTCGCGCACCACGATCGGACGCGTGACGGCCCCGTCTGTAAAGGCGCCGGCGAGGTACAGCCTGGTGTCCAGCGGCCCCGGCCCGTCCGGGTCAAACGCGATCACGTCGTTTACTGCCGTACCAGTGGGCGGGTTTACCGCGTGAAACGCGCTCCCGTCGAACGCCGCGATCCGCGCGTGCGGCTGGCCGCTGATGGTCGTGAACGTTCCCAGCACAAACAGGCGTGCCGGCATGGGCGCCGGGCCGTCCTCATCCACCACCCGCAGCGTCGTCGCGGAGAAGTTGAACACTCCCAGTTGCACCCAGCCTGTACCCTCCCAGCGGTACAGCTGCCCGCTGATCGCGTACAGCCGCGCCGGTTCCGGGCCGTCGCCGTCGGCATCGAAAGACGCCAGTGACGACGGCCCGACGCCCGCCGGCAGCCCGGGTCCGAGTCCCGCCCACGACGCGCCGTCCCAGTACTTGACGCGCGCGTCGCTGTAGGAGCCGCCGACCACCACGCGGGCCGGCAGTGGCCCGTCGCCATCGAAGTCGTGCGAGCACACGCTCGTGGGCCCCGTAAAGCTGGTGGTCAGCCCCGGGCCGACCATCTCCCACCCGATGCCGTCGAACAGCCCGCACCGGTCCACCCGGGTACTGCCCGCGTAATCGAACGCGCCCGCCGCGACCAGCCGGGCGGGCATCGGACCACCGCCGTCGGGGTCGTGCAGGGTCATGCTCGTCACGGTCCCCGCCACGCCGGCCTCGCCGGAGGTCGGGTTGAACTGGAGGCACTGCGCGTGCGCTGCGCCCGCCGCCACCGCCCCGCTCACTACCGCCGCCCAGCGCCCCCGTGGAGTCATCATGACCAGAGCCTACCACGGGGCCCACCGGGGTTTTCAAGTCTAAAAAGAGCGGTTTCCTCGGTTATGAGGCGTTCAGCAGCTGCCGCCGCCGAGGACGCGGAAGAAGGCTTCGATGTCCTGGTCGGTGCCGGCGTCGCCGTCACCGTTGAAGTCGCTGCCCATGGAGTAGCAGGTCGGGCAGCAGGTGCCGCCCAGGCATGCGAAGAAGGCCTCGATGTCCTGGTCGGTCCCGAAGTCGCCGTCGCCGTTGTAGTCGCTGGTGCCGCAGGCGAGCGGGCAGCCTTGGGCGCCGCAGAAGATCGGGACGCGGGTGGCGACCGACCGTGCCTGGCCGCCCGCAGCCACGGGGTCTTCGATAACCCACTGGAGGTAGTAGACCTGTCCGCTGGACACATTCAGCGGCGTCAGGGGCCAGTGAACGGTTGCCACGCCAGAAGTCTGGCCGGCGGTCCCGGTGACGGTCGTGCCCACCAGGATGTCGGTGTTGATGCGGCCGGCGATCGGGGGTGTCAACGAGGCGTACAGGTGGGCGGTTGCGCCAGGGCGGGCGTTGAACACCGCGAAGCGGTAGTCCGAGTTGCCCACGTACGCGGGGGGCTGCACCGCCGCGGGCAGCACACCCGGGATGACGCCGCCGGTGCCGGCCACGCCCGTTCCGCCCTCGAGGCTCGCGCGGTCGGCAGGGCGCTCGGTGAACAGCGTGGGCCGGTCGAAGGGGAACTGCTGGTTGGCCACGCGCGGGTCGGTCAGGGCGTTGGCGAGGAAGTCGACGAGACCGGCCTCCTGCTGCTGGGGCAGGCTCTGCGGGGTGATCTGCAGCACCGCGGGGTCGATGTTGTCAAGGAAACGCGGCGCCGAACCGGGCGCCTGTACGTAGAAGCGCACCACATCGGTGAGCGACGCGATGCGGCCCGTGTGCATGAACGAGCGCTTGAGGCCGACGTTGCGCAGGCCGGGCACCTTGAAGCGGCCGCGGTCGGCGCCGTTGGGCGCATTCGTCACGGCCTGCCGACCAAGGTCCTCCGCTGGCGGCCGCAGGCCGATGTTGCGGAAGGTGTTGTCGGTGAACAGGCCGTTCTGGATGTCGTGGCACACGGCGCAGTTGTTGACGAACGTCTGGCGACCGGCGATCTGCTGCGCGGTCATCGTGCCAAGATCGAACGGGGCCTGGTTGGAGATCAGCGTGCGCTCGTAGGTGGCGATCGCCATGCCGATGCGGGCGGGGGTGATCTGCCCGTCGCCGAAGGCCGCGGCGAACAGCTCGGGGTAGCTGGGCTTGTTCGCGAGCACGGCCGCGACGTCCTGCGGCAGGTTGGTCGCGAGCTGGAGCGGCTGCACGTGCGGGAGCTTGGTGACGATGTGGTCCCAGTTGATGCCGTCGTGGCCCATCTCGACGCTGTTCATGATGGGGCCGACGGCCTGGCTCTCAAGGCTGCCGCCCGCGGGGATCAGCACGGCGTTGGTGATGGGGTCGCGGAACGTGCTGCGGGCGCGGCCGTCCCAGAAGCTGTCGATGTTGTACGCCGCGTTGACCGGGGAGTTGGCGCTGCGGCCGGTGACCTGCGCGGCGAAGTTGAACTGGGGGTCGCGGACGTAGTTCAGGGACGCGTCCATGCGGGCGACGCCGGGCGAGCCGCGCCGATCGTCGGGCGATGGGATGATGTTGTCGGGGCCAGGGTTGGTCGCGCCGATACGAGGGTCGTTGCCGCCGAAGCTCATCACGTGGCAGGTCGCGCAGGCGACGGTATTGCTGGTGGAGAGCTGCTCATCGAAGAAGAGGATCTTGCCGAGCACGCGCTTCTGCTCGGTGATGAGGTTCTGCGGCGGAACGGGCACGGGCGGCACGGCGGCGAAGGCGTAGTAGGCGACGCCGACCAGGCCGGCCGCGGCGAGCGGGAGACCAGCGAAGACAGAAGTGAGAAGCACACGCCCCGGCCGCGACTTTGTCATTTGTAGATTCCTTCCCGGTGTCGGGGGGTGTGAACGTACCAGCTTGAGAAACGATTGCAGGAAAGTACCAGATTTTTCGGACGCGGCAACGGCGGGTTCCGGCTTTCGCGCAGCGGTGCGAGGCCAGCGCGAGGACAGCGGGAACGTACAACCACCCGGCGCCGGGGCCCAGCAAGTCAGCGTTAGCGCGAGCGTTCGGGGTGCGGTCTGGGTTGTGTGGTTGGGGCGGGAGGTCCTATAGGTGCGGGGGGGGCTGTGGGAGTTACTCCCCGCCGCCGAGGGTCTTGGGGCCCTGCTTGCCCGCCACCCGCTCCATGTAGCCGTTGCCCTTGCGCTCGTATTTGGTGAAGCCCATGCGCTCCAGGTTCTTGTTGCTGAGGGTCGACTTCGCCTTGATGGGCGACCACGCCCCCGCGATGGCCGGGGCCACGATCGCGCGGCGGACCGGGGCACCCGTCTGGGGGTGCTTGGTCAGTGCGTCCTCCTTCATGGACTGCACGGTCTCGAAGGTCTCGCCCGTGGGCTTGCCCTGCTTGTCCAGCACTTCGTAGACGTAGGTCGGCATGAGGTGATGGTACGTCGGGGGCGTGGTGATGCGCTGCGGGCGGGCGTGGGGACAAGTGCCTATCGGTGGGGCGGTGCGGGGGTTTTTCGGGGAGAGGGGCGGGCGTGGGGATGGGGTGGTTTGGCCTGCGCGTGCGGCGGAGCAGGCGGGGCGGTTGGGGGTTGCGGAGGTCGGCGGCTTGCAGGGCGGCGCGGGCGTGGGCGATGGCGCGGAGGATGGTGCTCGCGGCGCGGCGGGACTCGGTGTTGTGGTGCTCCTGCTGCTTGGTGGTGTGCAGCGGCGGCGTGAGGAGTCGCGCGAGGGTCTCGAGGGCCTGGGCCTCGAGGCGGGCGTAGGTGAGTTCCTTGTGGGCGCAGATGTAGGGCTGGATGTCGGCGCGGGCGCTGAAGGCGACGATGTCGAGCGGGGTGGAGCGGGTGTCGCTGGCGGTGGTCAGGGGGTCGAAGTCGTTGAGGAGGAGAGAGGTGAGGGTGGCGCGGTCCTGAGGCGGGAGGGGGGAGATGTCGGATGTGGGATTTGGGACGTTAGATGTGGGGGGAGCGGTGGAGCGATAGGACTCATGGGAGTCATGGGAGGCATGGGAGTGATCAACGTGGGAGGTCTGGGGAAGGGTGGATGAGGTGTCGGGCATGTGGGGGTCCCTCTACCTCTTCCGGGGTGGGTCACGTTTGTGCGCGCTTTTCAGGGTTGTGCGCGGGGATGGTGGTGGGTTGGGGCTGTGATTCTCGTGATGAAAAAACTTGCGAAAATGGCGGGGTGGGTTGGGTGCGCGGGCGGAGTTGTGCGCACAAACGTCGCCGATGGGTTGGAAGTGGTTGTGGAGCGGCGTGTTGTGGGGGCGGGAGTGTGCGTGGTTTGGGTGACAACGATTGCGCTTGGTTGCGCGATGGTTGAAGTGCGCGCCCGTCACGGCGCCCTTTGCGGGGTGACTTCCTCATCTTCGGGGGCCCACTCGACGCCGTACATTGCGCCGCAGTCGGGGCAGGTGCGGCCGACTTCGCGGCCGCGCATGCTGGCGCGGCAGCGTGCGCAGACCGGGCGGCCGACGGGTGGTCGCGGCGGGCCGGCGAGTTGGCCCTCTTTGGCGCTGCCGCACTCGGGGCAGAGCGTGTCCTCGGGCAGGCCGATGCGTGAGTAGCCGCACCAGGGGCACTCGCCGCGCAGGAGGCGGGTGTCGGCGCTGCTGGGCAGCAGCGGGAGGTTTTCGGGCGCGGCGTCGCGACGGGCATCGTCAGGGACTCGCCATGCGGCGCCGCAGGCGCACTCGCTGCAACCGTCCGCGCCGGGGTTGATGTCGATGAAAGCGCGGCAGGAGGGGCAGCGGCTCGCGATCAGGTATGCCTCGCGGATGGTGCGGCGGGCCTTGCGTCGCAGTGTTCGCTCGAGGCGGGCGTGCACGACGAGGCCGACAGGGAGAGAGACGAGGATGGCCGTGAGGAGGCGCATCCACCACTCGCGCCCGGGCCACCAGAGTGTGAAGCACAGCTCGACAAGGATGAACACGGCCCACCAGGCGACCTGGTCCCACACCTGGTGCCTGCTCTGGAACTTCAGCTCGGTGACCCAGGGGTCGCCGATGCGAGCGACTGTGGATGAGGTCGCCCACCATGGAAGCTTGGGGAACTCATGAGGGCTGGGTGTGCCGCACAGGGGGACGGCGCGGCCGCGGTCGTCGAGGGTGAAGACCTTGGGGTGGCGGAGCCACTTGAGGAGGCGGTGGGCGGGCAAGGGGGGAGTCTAGCGGGAGGTGGCCGAGTCACATTGGATAAACGCGGTCCCGTCAGCCGCTTGCGGAGTTTGCTGTATCCGACTGAAAAGATGCGTTACCTTGGAATAGCCAAGGGAGCCACGCTGATGGACTTGCAACGTTCACTGATGCTGGGATTGGCCGCTGTCACGATCGCGGCGCAGGCCTTCGCCGAGCCGGTGTTCGTAGGCATCGGCGCTCTCGAGTCCGGGCGGCCTAGCCAGGTCGCTGCGGTCTCGCGCGACGGACGCGTTGTGGTCGGACAAAGTGTGTACACAGGCCAAGACGGGCCCGTTCTACAGGCAACTTCATGGACGCTCGCCGGAGGCATGACCGGACTTGGCATTCCAGACGGAAGGTTTCGGAGCATGGCTCAAGGAGTGAGCGCGGATGGTTCTGTGATCGGCGGGATCACTCTCGCGGATGGCTTCCGCTGGACCTCGTCGACGGGCACTCAGTCGGTTCCCGGCACCTTGAATGGCAACATTTGGGGCGTGAGTGGCAATGGTCAGTACCTCGTAGGAGAAGTGACGGACACTCAGTTGCCGTTTGCGCGCCGGGCGTTCCGATGGTCTGAGGCGGGCGGCTTGCAGGAACTCGGGTTCATCGATGGCAGTCAGAGCGCGACTGCCCGAGGGGTCAACGGCGATGGATCGGTCATCGTTGGCTCCTCGGTACTGCCGTCGAGTCCAGGCGTCCTCACGGAAGCTTTCCGTTGGACTGAATCGGGGGGGATGGTCAATCTTGGGTCGCTTAGTGGTCACCCCAGAGGCTCTGTGGCTTATCGCGTGACGACGGATGGCAGCATCGTTGTTGGGTCCGTCAGCCACTCGAGTCTTGCCGAAGTCGCATTCCGCTGGACCGCAGCTGATGGCATGGTCGCGCTCGGTGCACACCCGAGCGGCGGCGGGACAGTCGCAACCGGCGTCAGTGCCGATGGCAATGTGATCGTCGGAACCGCGGCAGGTGACTTCGGTTTCATCTGGACCCCTGCGGGCCGCGTCGCCGACATGAAGTCTTACTTCTTGCAGCTGGGCCTCTCGCAGGTCGCAGGGTGGACCCTCTACGACAACTTCGACGTGTCGGATGACGGGCGCGTGATCGTTGGAACGGGCGTCAACCCTGAGGGCCGCATCGAAGGCTTCTACGCGGTGATCCCTGCGCCCGGCGCTATCGTCCCGCTCGCCTTGGGGGCTCTTCTCGCCTCACGACGCCGCCGCTGACCGCCACTCAGGGACGACCGCTTACCCGAACACGCGCCCGCTCTCGATGTCCATCAGCTTCCACGAGAGCTTCTTGCACATGTTCATCAGGACCGGTAGGGCGATCTCGTCGTCGGAGATGTTGGCGATGGCCTGGTTGACCTGCTCGGTGGAGGTGGGGATCTCGATGGTCATGCCAGGGCCATAGAGGAACTCGGTGCCGGAGTTGCTGGTGAGGGCGCCGTCGGGGGCGGTGTTGAAGCAGGCGAGGGCGGCGCTGACCTCGCGGCGGGTGCCGAGGGGGCGCGGGGCGCCGGCCTGCTCGGCCATGATCACGAGTTGTCGGCGCTTGCGGGCCACTTACTCGGCGCCCTCGGTGCCTTCTTCTTCCTCGACGGCCTTGAGGAGCTCGACGGCGGTGTCGAGGAGCTTGCCCAGGGGCACGGGCTTCTGGAGGTAGCGGTCAACGCCGAGGCTCTCGGCGTAGGCCTGGTGGCGCTTGCCCTCGTTGGCGGTGACCATGATGACGATGGGGCTGTCCTCGCAGCCCTTGATCTTCTCGAGGGCGAGGAAGCCGGAGCGCTTGGGGAGCATCATGTCGAGGATGACGATGTCGGGCGGCTCCTCGCGGCAGACGCGGACGGCCTCGTTGCCGTCCATGACGCACTGGGTGAGGGCGCCCTCGGCCTGGAAGGCCGCGTCGATGGACTCGAGGATGTCGCGGTCGTCGTCGACGATCAGGACCTTCACATCGGTGAGGCGTCCGGTCTCCTGGTCCTTGGTCATCATGGTTGCCCTCCCGGGCTCGTTGGTGGTCGGCCCGGCGGTTTTGCGGGCGCTGCATCAATGTACCGCGCGATTCGGCGGGCGGATGCTATGACGCGGCCACATGGTGGGAGGTTCGGGGCTCAGGAGCTGGGGTGGAGTTCCAGGGTGTCGCGGCGGCTGCGGTCGATGACGGCGTCGACGTCGGCCTGGGACATCCAAGGGAGGCTGAGGAGCTTGTCGCGGAGGTTGGCGGGGAAGGGCTTGTTGAGCCGCTCGTGGGCGGGGCGGCTGCGCCAGATGCGGTGCATCCAGAAGTACTGCTCGGGGGCCATCCGGACCATCGTCTCGATGGCCTTGCGGTAGCGGGCGGTCAGATAAAACAGCGGGTCGGGCTGCGACATCCAGTCTTTGGGGCTGAAGGTGTCGACCAGCTCGACGCTGTAGCGGAGGCTGGGCTGCTCGGGGGTGGAGGTGAACTGGCGGCCTTGGCCGGGGGTTTCGAGCCATGAGCCGGGGGGCGGGGGCTCGCCCTGGCGCATGCGGCGGGCCATGCCGCAGACGACGGTGGCGTTGGTCTGCATGGCGAGGAGGCCGACGGACTTGTAGGTGGAGGTGAGGCGGCCGAAGAAGGGGGTGAAGAGGCCGCGGTCGCCGCCGGACTGGTCGGCGACCAGGCCGACGGGGTGCCCGGCGCGGAGGACGGGCGGGAGGGCGCGGACGGCGCCGAACTTACTGACGAGGGTGAGGCCGCGGCGTTCGCGGGTGTCGCGGAGCCACTGGTCGAGGGGCTCGGAGTCGAGCGGGCGGTACACGGCGTGCATGGGGAAGCCGAGCATCGAGATGGCGTAGCCGATGAGCTCCCAGTTGCCCACATGGCCGGTGATGAGGATGACGGGGCCATCGCGGAGGAGGTGTGCGAGGGCGGACTCGATGCGGGTGAAGACGAGGTGGCGGGCGAAGCCCTCGTGGGTGATGAGGCGGGGGGCGAAGGCAATCTCGACGCCGAGTTGCGCGAGGTGCTGGTAGCTGTGGATGGCGTACTGGTGGACGCGCTCCTGGGGCCAGTCGGGGAAGGCCTCGGAGAGGTTCTGCACGGCGCGGCCAAAGTGCTTCTTGAGGAGGTTGGGGGGGATCCAGCGGCCGAGCGCGCGGGCGGCGTTCATCGAGGGGTTGAGGCCGAGGATGAGGGGGAGGCCCATGGCGGAGCGGGCCACCACGGCCTGCGCGACCTGGATGGCGCGGGGCTTCCTTTTGCGGGTGCGCGGGGGGCGGTGTTTGGGGGGGGCGTCGGGCAAGGGTGGGATGGTAGTTGGGGTGCTGTTGATAGGAGTCATACGAGTCATGGGACTCATAGGGGTGAGCGCAAGAAAACGGCCGACCCGTGGGGGCCGGCCGTTGAAGGGCAGGGTTGTCGCGGGCTTTAGCGGCCGGCGCGGCGGGGGCTCTTGGAGATCAGCGTGTAGAGGCGGTTCTCGCTGATGATCGGCACGCTGGTGCTGCTCGCACGCTTGTAGAGCTCGTCGTAGCGCTCAACTTCGCGCTGGCGGCGGATGAACTCCTGCACGATCTCCATGGGAGAGTCGGCGGTCGGGCGCGGGGGCACCACGGGGCGCTCGCCGAGCACGAGGAAGTCGACATCGCCGGTGAGGTCATCGGCGACGCCGCCGCCCCAGGACTGGATCATGACGACGACGTCGTCACGCTCGGTGGCCGTGGCCACGTTGTCGCGGTTGGCGTCGAAGTTGCCGAAAACGACGAACTTGTAGGACTTGTTGGGGTCGTAGAGCGGGTTGGCGATCACGTCGCCCTTGACGACGGGGTTGCCCTTGACCTCGGAGACGATGCGGCAGGTCGCGGAGTTCTCGCCGACCTGCACGACCTCGAGGAGGGCCTTGCCGCGGGGGTAGTTGCCTTCCTTGTCGGGCTGCACGGCGGCCTTGGTGGGGTAGACGTTGAAGGTCATGCCCAGGACGACCTTCTGGCGGGAGCCGATGCTGATGAAGGCCTGGTGGTCGGCGGGGTTGGTGTTGAGGACGCTGCCGTCGACCAGGGCGGACTCGTCGTCGGCGCGGAACATCTCGCCGGACTTCTGCTTGCGGAGGTCGGCGAGCTGGTTGTTGGCGATCAGGAGCTGCTCGCTGGTCTTGGTGAGGTTGTCCTGGGCGAGCTTGAGCTTCTCGGCGGCCTCGGTGAGCTGACGCTCGCGCTGGGCGTCGAGCTGCTTCTTGTACTGCTCGATGCCGGCGCGGTACTCGGTGTACTCGCCCTTAACGGTGTTGAGCTCGGCCGTGAGGGTGTCGACCGTCTTCTGGTGGTCGTCGCGGAGGCGGGTGACGCGGTCGACCTCGTTCTTGAGGTCGGCCATGGCCTTGGCCTTGGCGTTGCGCTCCTGCTCGAGCTGCGTCTGGAGGGTGGTGATCTCGGTGGCCCGCTCGTTGAGCTTGGCCATGAGGTTGGTGTTCTCCAGGCCCGCGGCCTTCATCTTCTCGGCGAGGTCGGAGGCCTTCTCGCGGCGGTTACCCGTCACGAGCTGCATGGAGGCCTCCTGGCTGTCCAGGAGGTGCTGGGTCAGCGACTTGTTGTTCTTCTTGGCGTCGGCGACGAGGTTGCGGATGTCATCGCGGTTGCGCTCGATGTCGCGGATGATCTCGCTGTTGGTGTCGTTGGCCTGGGCGAGCAGGCGGGTCTTGTCGCTGTGCTTGCCGAAGTACACGGCGAAGGCCACGAAAAACCCCACCGTGGTGAGGCTGAGAATCGTGACAGCCACGCCCATTCCGACACTTGTGCTGGTCCGACCGGCCATAAACGCTCCAAAGGTTGGGGGTGCGGCGGGGGGCAAACTGCCCCGAGCGTGGGAGTTACGTGGTGGTACTCCACGCCGCGCCGGCACCGACGGTACGCATCCGCCCCCGCCCGGGTTTCCGGACGGGTCGATCAGTGTCCACGATCGCAGCGCCGCCGTCAAGCCAAGACCCCGCCATCGGGGGACCGGCCCGCCCGGGCGGGCGAGGGGGCGGGGGGCGGGTGGGGCCGGCATCACCCAATCCCGCTATCTTCCAGCCCTTATGGCACCCCGCTGGCTCCTGGCCGTCCTCCTCCTGACCGCCTCCAACATCTTCATGACCTACGCGTGGTACTACCACGTGAAGCAGAAGCAGTGGGCCCTGTGGACCGCCATCCTTATCTCCTGGGCGATCGCGGGGGTGGAGTACTGCCTGCAGGTTCCGGCCAACCGCCTGGGGCACGTCAACTTCGGGGGGCCCTTCACCGCCCCGCAGCTGAAGGTGCTGCAGGAGGCCCTCACGCTGGTGGTGTTCGCGATTTTCTCGATCACGGTACTGAATGAGAAGCTGCGGAACACGGACCTGCTGGCGTTCTGCCTGATCTTCGCGGCCGTGATCGTGGCGTTCATGGGGCCGCACTGGAAGGGGCTGGCGTGGATCAATGGGGTGGGGGCGGGGCAGTGAACTCGCCCGTGGGCGGGCCGGTGGGAGGGCGGCCCACGCGGCTCCGTCACGCGCTGTTCCTAATGCTCGGGCCGGCGCTGGCGCTGCTGGTCTACTTCCTGCTCCCCCACTCCGAGGCGCTGACGCACGCGGGGCGGGCGACGGCCGCGGTGGCGGTGCTGATGACGGTGTGGTGGCTGGCGGAGGTGATCCCGCTGGAGGTCGCGGGGCTGATGCCGCTGGTGCTGCTGCCGGCGCTGGGCGTGATGGACCTCAAGCGCGTCGCCCCCGCGTACGCCGACCCCATCATCCTGCTGTTCCTGGGCGGCATGCTGCTGGGGCAGGCGCTGGAGCGCTGGGGGCTGCACCGGCGGATCGGGCTGAGCGCGGTGGCGCTGCTGGGGAGCAGCCCGTCGCGCCTGGTCGCGGCGATCCTGGCGGCGACCGCCTTTATGAGCATGTGGGTGAGCAACACCGCCGCGGCGGTGATGATGCTGCCGATCGCGACCAGCGTTGTGAGCGCGGTGAAAGCGGAGACAAGTGACGCCGACCCGCGCCTGACGCGGAACCTGGGGCTGTCGCTGGTGCTGGCGGTGGCGTACGGGGCGAGCATCGGCGGGGTGGGCACGCTGATCGGCACGCCGCCCACGGCGCAGATCGCCGCGTTCGCGAACTCGCGTTACGGCGCGGGCTCGCTCACGTTCGCGCAGTGGCTGGTGGTGGGTGTGCCTGCGGTGGTGCTGTGCTGCGGGGTGGCGTGGGTGCTGCTGACGCGGTTTCTTTATCCCGTGCGCGGGGCGAACCTCGCGAGCGTGCACCCGGTGTTGATGCAGCGGCGGCGGGAGCTGGGGCGGATGTCTTCGCCGGAGTGGCGGGTGCTCGTCATCTTCGCGGCCACGGCCGCGGCGTGGATCGCGGTGCCAATGCTGGAGAGCGTGGAGCCGTTCCGCGCGGCGTTGGTGTGGGTCGAGAGTTCGAAAGACGGCACCGTGATCGCCCAGTGGGCGCGGGCGAGCGACACCGCCATCGCGATCGCGGGGGCGCTGCTGCTGTTCATCGTGCCTGCCGGGGTGCCTGCGGGCTCGCGCGAGAGGCGCGGCGACGCGGCCACTCGCGCCGACGTGGCCCCGCCCCGCCCGCTGCTCACGTGGGCGGAGGGCTCGCAGGTGCCGTGGGGTGTGCTGCTGCTGTTCGGCGGCGGGCTTGCACTGGCGAAGGCCATCGAGGTCACGGGGTTCGACAAGTACCTCGCGGGGTTCGGCGGCGCACTCACCGATTGGCCCAGCGAGCTCGTGGTCGCCTTCACCGTGGTGGCCGCGACGTTCCTCTCGGAGGTCACCAGCAACACCGCGCAGACCGCCATCATGCTCCCCGTCGGCGCCGCCTTCGCCCAGAGCGTCAATGCCCCCGCGGGCGTGGTCCTGATCCCCGGCGTGCTGGGCGCCTGCCTCGCCTTCATGCTCCCGGGCGGCACGCCGCCCAACGCCGTGGTGTTCTCCTCACGCCTGATCACCATCCGGCAAATGGCGTGGGCGGGGCTGTGGATGAACCTTGCGTGCGCGGTGGTGGTGGTGGGTTTGGTTTTGGTTCTGCGCGCGCTGGGGTGGTTGCCGGGGTTGGGGTGGCGCTGAGCGCTGTCGCGCGCAGTCGCCGTTGGTAACGAGCCCGGAACGTGAGTGACGGGCCTTGCGTTGATGCGGTGAGCGCCGGGTGCCCGAGAGGCCCGCTCGCTGCGTTCGGGGCTCGTCACCCACCTCGCCGTGTGCTCACTGCCGATGGCGCGCGACACGAGTCCACCGCGAGCGCCGCACCCGGCCCTCTGGTGCCCGACGCCCCCCTTGGTTTCATGAGCAGTATGCGGGACCGGGTGTACATTGAACCCACGGGGGTCGGAGCCCCCTCCCGCTCTGCACACCGGGAGATATCGATGCGCTGGTTCCTTCAAACGTGCGCTGGCCTGAGCCTTTCTCTCTCGGCCGGCTCCGCCACTGCTCAATGCACGATCCCGCCGTGCCCGGCCGGGTCCATGGTGGAGCAGGAGGCGGCGTGCAGTGCGCCGTTCCATGACGGGGTGAACAGCGGGTGTGTCGACCGCCTCGCGGACCCCACTGGGCCGTTCTACGCGCAGGCGGTCCCCTTCCCGTCCACGGTGTGCGGGATGGGGGGAGGGAACGGAGCCTACACCGGCGACTTTTACAGGTTCATGCTGCCGCAGGAGACCCTGTTGCAGGTCGCGTTCACCGCGTCCTCCACGGGGCAGCACGACACGATCCAAATCTTCATCGACAGGGTGGGCCCGGCGGAGCGGCCCTGCGCGCCCGAGGCCGGCGGCCTGGAGCACATCGCCCTCGGGCTGGGCCTGAGCTGCAACACCTCCACCTACCGGAACTACCTTCCCGCGGGCGAGTACGCGGTGGGCGTGTACATGCAGGCCGCCTGCCGCGCCTACCGCCTGACCACCAGCGCGGCCCCGCGCCCTGCGCCGCCGGTGAACGACTTGTGCGAAGGGGCCATCGAGATCCCCGATGGCGGCCCCGTGCGCATGACTGCGGCCGAGCTGCTGGGGTGCGACGACGACCCCGAGTGGCCGACCTCGGTGCGGGCGATGGCGACGGTGTGGTACAAGCACACCGCCGCGCGATCGGGGACGCTCTCGATTGCGAGCGCGACCACCGAGGACAATCCGCGCCGCCCCGAGGAGATGGGCGTCACGTGGTACGAATCGCTGGACGGGACCTGCAACAGCCTGGTGGAGCTGGCGAGCACGGAGACCCGCAGCCTGTCGGCGGTGCAGGTGATCCAGGGGCGCACCTATTACGTGCAGGTTGGGCACCTGCACCGCCGCATGATGCGCGAGTACTGGAGCCAGCTGCTGCTGGACTTCACCCCGCCGACGCCCACGCCGCAGGGCGTCTACGGGTGGCTCGAGCACTACGACGCGGGCCACCTGCCCGGACAGCACCAGGTACCGGTGGTGTCGCCGCGGGTCGATGCGATCTACGGCTCGCTGGCCACGGGGGTGGACGTTGACATGTACGAGGTGGAGGTGTGCGACTCCAACGCCCACTTCATCGCGACTACGCGCCCGTCGGCCTACGGCAGCGCCCCACTTGACACGCGCCTGTTCCTCTTCCGGCCCGACGGCGTGGCCCTGTGCGACTCAGACAACAGCACCCCCGAGGTGCAGTCGTTCATTGATTCGACCTACATCCCGGGGCCGGGCCGGTACCTGCTGGCGATCAGCGAGCCGCGGGCCGAGCCGGTGGCCGCGAACGGGCAGCGTTTGTTCAGCGGGCCTGGCGCGCCTCTCCGCGCGCCCGACGGGCCGGGCGCGGCCCTGCCGCTGCACCACTGGCAGCACTCGCACAACATCCACCATCTCGGCAGGTACGTGATCACGATGTATGGAGCCTGCGTGATCACCCCCGCCTGCGGGACCGCGGACTTCAACGGTGATGGGGACAGCGGGACCGACCAGGACATTGAGGCGTTCTTCGCGTGCCTGGGCGGGAACTGCTGCGGCCCCTGCTTCCGCGGCGGTTCGGACTTCAACGCCGACGGCGACGCCGGCACCGACCAGGACATCGAAGCGTTCTTCCGCGTGCTGGGTGGCGGACCGTGCAGGTAGTGGCGCGGACAGGGCAGACTTGAGGCCCTCTTGGTTGCGCGACGTCTGTGCGTGCACACACGAAGGGCGCGCTGCGGCGTCACCGCCAACCCGGGACTTCGCCCCGAGCGGCTCAGTCCCGGCGTCGTCGGGAGGTGTGCGCGCGGCGCTACTTGCCGTCCCACTCCTTCAGGATCAGTTCCATGCGGGCGTCGAAGGCGCCGCGGGTCATGACGGCGTCGGCGCCGGCGCTGCGGGCCTGGTCCATGAGGTCGCGCTCGACGTGGGGGGCCCAGCAGAGGACGCGGATGGGGACACCGGTCGGGAGACCGGTGCCACCAGAGACAGAGGACGCACCGGTCGGGACACCGGTGCCACCATGGGCAGCACCCTTGAGGCGCGCGAGCATGGAGAGGGCGACCTCGGGGACCTCGAGGTCCAGCAGCACGGCGCGGACCGGGTCTTCTGGGGGTTGGTCGGCGAGGCGGGCTTCGAGCATCTCCAGGTTCCGCACCGGCCGCGCGGTGACCCCCACGGCCTGGGCGGTGGCCTTGATCTTGGTTCCCCAGATGAGGTCAGCGGCGAGGTAGAGGAGCATGGGGCAGGTTAGGGGGAGGGGCAATGGGGAATGGGGAGTGGGCAACGGGGGAAGCGGGAGTGCAGCGGCCGGTGAGGGGGAACCACCGAGATGAGGACATCTCGGTGGCACGGGTGTGGGTGGGAAACCACCGAGATGAGGGCATCTCGGTGGCACGGGTGTGGGTGGGATTTGTGGGGGTTTGAGGTACTATGGTGATCCCTCCCACGGCGCGGCCGCGGGGTTTTTCTCCTCTCAACCTTCCCTGCAAGGGATTCAGGCGAGATCATGACCAGAATGATGAGCAAGCCCTCCAAGGGCGCGAACGGGACCGCCGCCACCTCCAAGCCCGCCCCCGCGAAGGCGGCCAAGCCCGCCGCGGCCAAGCCCGCCAAGGCGCGTAAGGGCGCGCGGCCCGAGCAGGCGCCGGAGGGCTCTGAGCAGCTGATGCGGCACTCGGTGTTCGATGAGCTCGCGTTCCCGACCGACCCCAACAACCTGTACCGGCAGACGGTGGGCAGCATGCTGCAGGCCGCGGACCTGATGAACCTGCCGCACGAGCTGAAGATCATCCTGGCGCAGCCGAAGAACGAGATCATGGTGCACTTCCCGGTGCGCATGGACGACGGGCAGTTCCGTCTGTTCAAGGGCTACCGGGTGCAGCACAACAACGCGCTGGGCCCGTACAAGGGCGGGCTGCGGTTCCACCACGACGTGCACCTTGATGACGTCAAGAGCCTGTCGTTCCTGATGACGATGAAGTGCAGCCTGGTGGGCGTGCCCTACGGCGGCGGCAAGGGCGGCATCAAGGTCGATCCCTACAAGCACAGCAAGGCGGAGATGGAGCGGATCGTGCGGCGGTTCACCGCGGCGATCGCGCACGACATCGGGCCCGACTACGACATCCCCGCGCCCGACGTCGGCAGCAACAGCCAGCACATGGCGTGGATCGCCGACACCTACTCGTCGATCAGCGAGGGCAGCGGCAAGAACGGCATGGCCGTGGTGACCGGGAAGCCCGTCGAGATCGGCGGTTCGCTGGGTCGCGAGAAGGCGACGGGCCAGGGCGTCGTTGACACCCTGGTCGAGATGCTGCCCGAGATCGGCGTTGACATCAAGAACTGCAAGGTGAGCATCCTGGGCTACGGCAACGTGGGCTCGTGGAGCGGGCGGATCGTGCAGGACAAGGGCGCCAAGGTGATCGCGGTGATGGACCACACCGGCGCCATCCGCAACGACGGCGGGCTGGACGCCCACGCCCTCGCCATCCACTGCCAGAAGACCGGCGGCGTGGCGGGGTTCAAGGGCGCGACCGCGATCGCGAAGGACGAGTTCTACAAGACCAAGGTCGACGTGTTCATCCCCGCGGCCCTGGAGCAGATGATCCAGGAGCCCGAGGCCAAGCTGCTCAACTGCAAGGTGGTGGCCGAGGGCGCCAACGCCCCCACCACCCCCGCGGGCGAGCGGATCCTGCAGCAGCGGGGCATCGAGGTGCTGCCGGCCATCCTGTGCAACGCCGGCGGCGTGACCGTGTCCTACTTCGAGTGGGTGCAGAACAAGACCAGCCACGCGTGGGAGCTGGAGACGGTGGACCGCGAGCTGAACAAGCACATGATCGCGGCGGCGCGGCGCTGCCGTGACGCCCGCAAGAAGTACAAGTGCGACCTGCGCACGGCGGCGTACATCGGGGCGCTGGAGCGGCTCAAGCAGGCGTACCTCGTGCGCGGCATCTTCCCGTAACAACAAAGCCCAGGGATCATGATCCCTGGGCTTTCGTCCCGTGCCATCAGAGGCTCATCACCCCACCACGGGCGATGAGCCTCTTTCGTTGGTGGGCTGAGGCACGGTGCTCGCGTGGACAAGATGAGCCGCCATGGGCTGATAGAGTCATCGCATGGCCTTCTGGCGACTCTCCCCCTCCAAACAGATCGACCTCACTGCCCCCTGCGTGATGGCGATCCTCAACATCACGCCCGACAGCTTCAGTGACGGCGGGCGGTTGATGGTGCCGCACCAGGCGGCGGATGCGGCGGCGGCGGCCGTGGGCGCGGGGGCGCGGGTGCTGGACATCGGCGGGGAGTCGACGCGTCCCGGTGCGGCGCCGGTGTCGGCCGATGAGCAGATGCAGCGGGTGGTGCCCGCGATCATGGCGATCCGCGGGCGCGGCGGGGCGCTGGCGGAGGTGGCGATCACGGTGGACACCACCAGCGCGGCGGTCGCGGAGGCGGCCCTCAGCGCGGGGGCGGACGCGGTGAACGACCAGTCGGCCGGGCTGGATGACGCGGAGATGCTGAAGCTGTGCGCGGCCCGCGGGTGCGGGATCGTGCTGATGCACCGAGCGCGGAGGGCGGCGGAAGATTCGTACTCGGACCAGTACCAGCAGCCCCCCCACTACCACGACTTGGTCGCCGAGGTGGCTGGGTTCCTGCGCGGGCGGGCGGAGGCGGCGCTCGCGGCCGGGATCGGGCGCGAGCAGATCGTTCTCGACCCCGGGCTGGGGTTCGGCAAGAGCGTGGAGCACAACCTTGAGCTGATCCGCGGCACGGGCGCGCTGGCGGCGCTGGGCTACCCCGTGCTCAGCGGCCTCTCGCGCAAGAGTTTCACCGGGCGCGTGAGCCTCAACCGCGACTCGCAGCCATCGGAGCGGCTGGCGGGAACGCTGGCGCTGAGCGTGCTGCACCAACACCACGGGGCCTCGGTGTTCCGGGTCCACGATGTGCCGGAGCATGTGGCCGCCCTGAACGCGGCAAGCCGGTTGGCAGCTTCTCACCTGAACCCTAAGTGATCCAGAGGTTTGCGGTACCTATCTGAGCGCGGGGAGGACGATTCCCCGCGCCGGGTGGCTGCATCGGGTGAGCGGCCGGCGGCGAAGTCATTGGTGAGCCGGTGCACAGCCCGCGCAGGCGAGCGACGGCACCGGCAGGAAACGGCCAAGCCAAAGGAGTCTGTGATGGCCAGTGCTCTGGTGAACCAGTTTACGGACAGCAACTTCGAGAGCGAGGTGCTCAAGTCCGACAAGCCCGTGATCGTCGACTTCTGGGCGGCGTGGTGCCCGCCGTGCCGGGCGTTGTCGCCCATCATCGACAGCCTGGCCGACGAGCTGGGCGGGCGGGTCAAGGTCGGCAAGGTGAACACCGACGACAACCGCATCCTCGCGGCCCAGTACAACATCTCCTCGATCCCCACGGTCATGATCTTCTCGGGCGGGCGCCCGGTGAAGAAGCTGATCGGGCTGCGGCGCAAGGAGGAGTTCCTCAGCGCGGTCAACGAGCTCTCCGCCGCGGCGTAACCCGCCACACCTTCGATCAAACCGAACGTTGAGTCAGCGGCCGCCCGTGCGTTGCGGGCGGCTGTGTTTTTGGTCCCCCACTCCCGGTCTGTCTCCGCGAAACTCCGCCCCCTCCGCACACTCCGCGGTGGGCCTCCCCTCCCCCGTTTTGCACCCACCCTCACCCCGCGTAGGATGAGCACTTGCCCCGCCCGCCGGGCGGCGGCGTCCGGTTCCTTCCAGCCTTCGACGGAGTATTGCGGCATGGCCAGCGAGCACGTGCTTGAGTTCACCGAAGACAACTTTGCCTCCGAGGTCCTGGGCAGCCAGCAGCCCGTCCTCGTCGACTTCTGGGCCGAGTGGTGCGGCCCCTGCAAGATGCTCCTGCCCGTCATCGACGCCCTCGCGACCGAGATGGCCGGCAAGGCCAAGGTCGGCAAGGTGGACACCGAGCGCAGCCAGCGCATCGCCATGCAGTACAACATCACCGCCATCCCCACCATGATCATCTTCAAGGACGGCAAGCCCGTGAAGACGCTCGTGGGCCTCAAGAAGAAGGACGACCTCGTGGCCGCGCTCCAGCAGGCGGGGGCGGCGTGACCACCTCCGTGCAGGCGAGCACGAGCACCCCGGACAAGTTCGACGGCCGCCCCGTCCGCTGCGGCGTCGTCGGCGTGGGCCGCATGGGCCGCCACCACGCCCGCGTCTACTCGCAGCTCGCGGGCTGCAAGCTCGTCGGCGTGGTGGACTCCTCCGAGGAACGCCGCGGCAACCTCGCCGAGCAGTTCGGCTGCGGGGCCTTCGAGACCGTCGAGCAGCTGCTGGACGCGGGCGTTGACGCCGTGTCCGTGGCCGTGCCCACCACCTACCATCGCGCCGTGGCCGAGCCGCTGCTCAAGGCCGGCGTCGCCTGCCTCATCGAGAAGCCCCTCGCCGGGGACGTCGAGACCGCCCGCGCCATCCGCGACCTCGCCGAGGCCACCGGCTCCTGCCTCATGGTCGGCCACATCGAGCGGTTCAACCCGGTGATGCGGGCCGTGCAGCGGGCGTACTCCACCGGCATGGAGATCGTGCCCCGCTTCATGCAGGTGGTGCGCGTCAGCCCCATGACCTTCCGCTCGGTGGACGTGGGCGTGGTCATGGACATGATGATCCACGACCTGGACGTCGTGCTCATGCTCATGGGCGGGCGCGAGCCCGACTTCATCCGCGCCGCCGGCGTCTCCGTCATCACCCCCCACGAGGACCTGTGCAACGCCTGGCTGGAGTTCAACACCCCCCACGGCCGCTGCGTCGCCAACGTCACCGCCTCGCGCCTCGCCCTCAAGACCGAGCGCGTCACCCGCATCACCGGCGAGAACGCCTACATCAAGATCGACTACGGCGCCAAGAAGGGCAACATGATCCGCCGCACCGCCAACGAGATCCAGCGGCGGGAAATGCAGGAGGCCCTGGCCAAGGGCGCCGACCTCACCAGCCTCAAGTGGGACCAGCTCGTCAACATCGAAGAGCTAGTAGTAGACGACGCCGAGCCCATCGTCGCCGAGATCCAGGAGTTTTTAGAGGCCGTGCGGACGGGGAGAAGGCCCGCGATCGACGCCGAGGCCGGCTTCGCCAACGTGCGGACGGCGCAGCGGATCGTGGACGCGATCAAGCAGGGGTTGTAGCGATCATGCTCGGGGGACCAGATTAGAAGCGCGCCTCGTATTCCTTGCTGATCCTGGCGAGTGCAGCCGCGTACTCGAGCTTCGTCGCCGCCTCGTTCATCCACTCGAACGGATACGGCGGCTGGTTGGACACGCGGTACTTCAGTAGCACAAATTCGTCGAAGTGCGGCTGCACCACCGTCATGAGCCGCTTCTCGGCCTCGCTCGCTTCCTGGATTGGATGCTTGTACTTTTTGCCGTCGGTCGGGAACTCGCGCGTCCCCTCGAACGACAGGTACTGGGGAGCGTAGTTGATCCCCACGAAGGCAACCGTGATTGCATTGCGATTGGAGCGTTTGAACTGAGCTGTCTGCCCTATCAAAGCGGTCTCAACGCGCTCGATCTGCTTCATCATCGCCTTTGCGAGGATCTTCGTCTCAGCACCGACCTCCACAGCCGCGATTTGACCCCGAGGAACGAGGAAGCCCGCGACCCCGACAACCGGCGTTCCGGGTACTACCTCTCCAAAGGTGCCATCCCCCCGCCGAGCCCTTTTGCCGACGGTCTTGTTCGCCGCATTGACGGCCGCACGCCCAGACTTGATCCGAGCGATTAGCTTCGGCGAGCGATCGAGCGCCAACAGGTCTTCGTAAAGAAAGGCCGCGACGTGGTCCCCGAGGTTGGCGTTCCGATGGAGGTACTTCTTGCCCTCGAAAACGCCGCGGAACGCGTTGAGCAGTTGGTATTCCACGTCACGCGCTCCGAGTCGTGGCAGCGGGACGCTTCGAGGCCGGGAGCTTGTACTCGACGTTCGCGCCGAGGGGCGCACTGTCCAGCCGCTTTTTGATGAGCTCCACGTACTTTGTCTCGATCTCTACTGAGATTGAGTTACGGCCCGCCTGCATTGCCGCGAGCGCGGTGGTGCCGGTCCCTGCAAAGGGATCCACGACCGTGTCGCCTGTGAAGCTGAACATGCGAATGAGACGGTTCGGGATTTCGAGCGGGTATGGGGCTGGGTGGTCGCGGCGGATCTGGCCCTTCACGTCGGACCATGCCGCACTGAACCACTTGCGGTACTCGTCCGTGGGGATGAAGCTCGCCTTCTCTTGCGCAGCGGTCGGCTTGCGGTATCCGCCGGGCTTTCGGAGGAAGAGAATGCTCTCGACGTCGTTCTTGACCACGCCATTGGGGAGGTTGGGCTTCCCAAGAAACACGCTCGAAGTCGACGCTTCCAGCTTGATGTTGGCGACTTTCATCCAGCGAATAGGGGTGAGGTTGTCAAACCCGATGCGGCGGGCGCGGACCTGAATGTCGGCAGAGAGCGGAAGAACATGGTGACGCCCGGCGCGCTTCCGTGAGAGGCAGACGTCCCCAACTACACAGCAGATGCGCCCGCCCGGGACCAGGATTCGGAGGCATTCGGCCCAGCACTTGTCCAACTCATCCAGGAACATTTCGTAGGACTGAATGTTCCCGAGTTGGTTCTGACCATCGGAGTAATGAATGAGCGCGGCATAGGGCGGCGACGTCACGACCAGGTGCACGCTCTCCGATGCGATAAAGGAGAGGTTGCGGGCATCCCCAAGATAGACGGCGTGCTTCGTGAGCATTAGCGGGCAGCTTAGCGCAGCCTGCCCGCATCCGCAACAGCCTGTCGGTTGCGCCCACCGGTCGGGTGGCACGGGCGGCGGTTCTCCTGTGCCACTGGCGGCTCGCCCGCCAGTGTGGGGGCCGCGGCTGCGCAGAAGAACACAAAGACCATTCGGGAGGCTTCGCCCAAGTGTGGCGTGAGAGCTCTCCGTTGTTCGAGGGGCGCTTGCGCCACACCAGCAGGTCGGCCGTTGACTTTGGCCGCGGGCTCGGCTCTGGGGCGTGTCCGGCGCTCCGCGTGTGCGCACGGCGGGCCCCGCGCAGCACGGAGGGGCCAGGGAGAGCCCGAGAGGGCCGGCCTTGAGGCCCTCTCGGTTGCGCGATGCCCGTGCGCCTTGACGCATGAGGCGCGCCCTGCGCTGCCGAAAGTCCCACGCGTGCAAAAGGGGCTCGCCGCCCCTCTTGCGACTCCCTGCCCGGACGAGCCCCGTTCGATACCCGCGCTTGCACGCACGGGATTGGAAGGCGTCGGCCGCTGGTAGACTCAAAGTGTGCACCGCCCGAAGGTGATCTGTTTCCGCCGCGTCCTGAAGCTGCTCGCGGGCGTGCTCGGCGGGATGTCCCTGCTCGGCACGCTCGCGACGCTGTCGTGGGAGCTGCGCTGGACGGCGCCCGACAACCAGTACCAGGTCGGCTTGCGCAATGGCCGTCTCATGCTGACAAGCCCGAACGGCGCCTGGGCGCGTGCGCACCCCGTCACGGACATCCCCTCCGGTCTCGTTGCGGAACGTGCTCGCTTCGGCCTTCGCTGGCCGCCGCACGACACGTTTCTCGCGAGCACCGGGGCCCCGTCGTGGCGCTGGGTCCGCGGGTGGGGCATCCCCACCTGGTACGGCCTCCTTGCGGCGGCGTCGATCGGCGTCGCCGCGTGGTGGCCCGAGCTCAGGGGAATGACGCCACGGCGACGTCGGCTTGCCGCCGGCGCGTGCGTTGCGTGCGGATACAGCCGCGCCGGGCTGCCCAAAGACGAATCCTGCCCCGAGTGCGGCAACCCGGCCCGGTGGAATCGATGAGAGCGGCTTGCGCGGTCACCGCGTGGAACCATCACCTTCGCAGAGCCGAAGGTGATGGCACGTCACGGAATGTGATGCCACCTGACGCAGCACTGAGTGGCCAGGGAGAGCCCGAGAGGGCCGGCCTTGAGGCCCTTTCGGAGGTGCGAGCCCGTGCGCACTTGGGCATAGAGCTCGCCTGGCTCGACAGAAGGTCCGCTCGTGCAGGAGGGGCTCCCCGCCCCTCTTGCGACTTCCTGCCCGGAGGGGCCTCGGCCAGGCGAGCGGACTTCACGCGTTGCGCACGATCAGATTGCACCAAGGACCGGCAACCGATCACAACGGGGTAGACTCCTATGAATGCCAGACGAAGTGGTTCATGAGCGGTGGGTGGGGAGCCTTCGGTCGTGCCTTGGCACACCGCTGCCGGATCGTGCCGAACTCACCGCGGAACAGACCGTGGCCCTGATCGTTGCGACCGCGAACGCATCGCACTTGTTGTTCCCTTCAGGCGGCGGCCTGAGCATCTATGAGGCCCGGGCACTCGAAAGAGACCACCTCTGGCTCAACACCGGAATCGAATACGTCCTTCGCCCGACCCGTGCCGAGTTCCACCGGATCGATGAGGACCTGGTGTGGTCATTTCTTTGGATTGAGGTCGCCGCACCGGAGCCTCGGGGTGCTGCCCACCCGCTCCCTGATTCTCCTCTCCTCGTGTGTTCGGAATACTCACTCTACCTCACATTGCCCGATGTATACGACGCCCGCCACGCCCACATGAGCAGCGCGGCGTTCCGGCGGTACGTTGAGGGATACAGCGCAAGTACCATCAGGAAGGGCTAGCCGCGCCTGGCGCCTGGCACGTGTTTGTGTCACTCGGGGCACGCCCTGCGCGTGTGAAGGTTCCGCGGGTGCAAAAGGGGCTCGCCGCCCCTCTTGCGACTCCCTGCCCGGAACCCGGTACGCTGCCCGTATGCCCGCACCATGGCAGCGGATGTACGTCGAGGTTTACGGCCTCAAGGGCTATGAGGGTCGGTGGGACGTCGGGCTCGCGCCGGGTGAGACGGTGTTCAACGAGCAGGTGCGGGACCGGATGCTCGCGAAGCTCCGCGCCGGGAACCCGCGATACCCCGACCATCATGTGGAGTGGATGGACGCGGGAACCGACCTGGTTTTCGGGTTCTTCTACGACGGCGCGCGGCCGCGTGGGCCGAAGGCGCCCTCTGACAGAGGCGGTCCCCCCACAAACGTCGGGCCATCGATCCGGACCGGCCGCCACCCATCCCCGTTGCGTACAGGCAGAAGCCTGAGTAGCGCACGGAGGAACTGCCCAGAGCGGTCGACCTCCATCTCAAACCCTCTCGGTGGCGCGATGCCGTGCGCCTTGACGCGCAGGGCGCGCCCTGGGCATAAGAAGTTCCGCGCGTGCAAAAGGGGCTTGCCGCCCCTCTTGCGACTCCCAGCCCGGAGGGCCGCGGGTTGTGTCTCCGGTTTGTGCGCGCACCCGCATCACGCCATCAGTTGCCGCTGGAAGCCGGCAACTGGCACCCGACGGCTATAGCACCCGGCACGAATCAGTTGTCCCACGGCGGACCACCGGTATGCTGGGGCCGGGAGGGACCGCATGCTGCGTCTGTCGTGTGTCGTTGCGTTGTGCATGCCCGGCGCGGGGGCGTTGGGGCAGGTCGCGTTTGATACGTTCAACGGCTCGCCGCTGCCGAGCACCTATTGGCTGGGCGGCGGCTCGCAGTTTCCGACGCGCCTGGCATGGCGGTTCACGGCCGCGACGGGCGGCGAGGTGGCGTCGGTGACGCTCGCGGCGTACAGAATCGCTGGCTCCACGACCCCGGCGACGGTCGTGCTCTACGCCGCGAACGGGACGCAGGTCGGCGCGAGCCTGGGCAGCGCGAGCGTGGCGCTGCCCTTCGGGCAGTTCTCCGCGCCGGTCACGGCGGCCGTGAGCGGGATCACCCTCGCGCCCGGGCAGGACTACTTCCTGTCGCTGCAGCTGCCGCAGTTCGCGGAGGCCCGGTGGCAGCTCTACGGTCCGCCGCAGTTGCCCGGCCCGCAGGCCGCGTGGATCGGGGCGGGGCCGTGGACGTACTTCGACCACCCGCAGGCGTACTACCCCGCGTTCCGCGTGACAGTGCCGGGGCCGGGGACGCTGGCGTTGGGCGTGGGCGTGCTGGGGGTGGTGGGAAGGCGTCGGCGTTCATAGTCGCGGGAGCCGGTGGTTGTAGGTGGAGTGGTTTGTGCGCGCACGCGTGTCGCGTTGTGGTGTAGGGCGTGATCGGGAGTGCCGCCCCTGCCGGGGCTCTGGACGGGCGCGTCCGCGACGCATTCGGGTACCCGGGGAGTCGTTGTCTCGACGATCGCCACCGGCGGGCCGCATTCACGATCAATCGTGAGTTTTCGTGGCGTGACCCGGGTCCTTGACGAGGATGCGCTCGGGCGGCTTCACCACGATGGGGAGTGTCGGGCGGCCGCACTCGGGGCACCGGCACCAGTCGCTCTGGAGCGGGTAGCGGCAGGCGGGGCACTCGGCGGGGACCGTCGGCGGCGGCTCGGGCGGCGCGGGGCGGCGGGAGCGGTGGCGGTAGACGATGTAGATCCAGAGGCCCCACACAACGCCCATGGGCAGGAAGATCTGCGCCCACATCCCAAGGGCTTCGAGGGAGGGGTTGCGCCAGAGGGCCATTACCAATACCGCAACGAGCCACGCGCCCAGCCCGAGGGCGGTGCGCTGGTAGTCGTTGAAGCGCGGGGGGCGCATGGGGGAAGTCTACCGAGCGAGGGTGATCCGCCATCCACCGGGAGGACCACCAAGATGAGGACATCTCGGTGGCACGTTGCGATCGACGCGCGGGACTACCACGGGGCCCTGTCGCGGTGCTTCACGTGGCACTCCTTGCAGGAGGCGCCGATCTGCTTGAAGGTGGCGGAGAGGGTGGCCTTGTGGGCGGCGGTGGTGCTGTCGGTGCTCGTGGCTGTGTGAGCGCGGGCAGTGGCGAGTTCGGTAAGCGTGTCCTCGAGGGTTTGAGCGCGGGCCTCGTCGGCCTTGAGCATGGCCGCGAAGTCGGCGGGCTTGTGGGCGGCCTCGTCGGAGGTCTGGAGCTGGCGGAAGAGGTCCACCATCCGCGCGGCCTCGGCGGCGGGGACGAGGTCGGGGTGGTCGGCGGGGGTCTGCCAGCCGGCGCGCTCGGCGTCGCTAAGGTGGTCGAAGACGTGGTCGAGCTCGACCATGGCGCGGACGAAGGTCGCGGGCCTGCTCACCTCGGGGAAGTCGGCGTTGACGGCCGCGAGGGCCTCGGGGCTCACGGGGCGCGAGTCCAGGGCGCACTGGTACAGGCCGGGGTAGGCGGGGCTGGTGCCGGAGACCTTCATGCGCTGCACGGCCGCTTCGGGGGTAGCCAGGCCCAGCGTGGCGATGGCGGCCGCGGCGGCGCCGGCACTGCGGTGCTTGCCGTGGTGGCAGTGGATGTAGACGGGGCCGACTCGCAGGGCGTCGCGCGTGGCGCGGGCGAGCTCGAGGCGGCGCTCGTCGTCGAAGCCGTTGTAGCCGATGGGCAGGTGGATGTAGCGCAGCCCGCGGGCCCGGGCCGCGGCCACGTCGGGCTCCATGGCGTCGACGCTGATGATGGTGCGGACGCCCAGGGCCTGGAGCGAGTCGAACCCGGCGTCACCCTCGGGCACGGAGCCGGAGTAGTAGTGGTCGTGGAAGGCGACGACGTTGTGGAGGCCGCGGTAGTCGCGGGGCGCGTTGTCATCGACGCCCGGCGCGGCCACTGTGGCGGCTGCGACGCCGGAAGCGGCCGCGGGCTTGGACCTGCACGCGGGGAGCACGACCAGGGCGGCGATGGCTGTGAGCACGCCCGCGCTGGCAACGGCAACGGGGGAGAGGCGCGTCAGGTTGGTGCGGCTGGGTGCGTCCATGCGGCGTTGGGACACTGAGAGGACACCGCAGAGTACGGCGTGTGCGGGGCCACGGTTCTGCGACCCGTCCCGACCGCGCCCGCTCAGCACGGCCCGCCGCCCAGGACCCTGAAGAAGCTCTCGATATCCGCGTCCGTGCCCCAGTCGCCGTCGGCGTTGAAGTCGGCCCCGCCCGCGTAGCACGTCTCGCAGCAGTTGCCGCCCAGGCACGCGAAGAAGGCCTCAATGTCGGCGTCCGTGCCGAGGTCGCCGTCTCCGTTGAAGTCCTGGTCACCGCAGGGGGGCGGGGGCGGCGTGCCGGCGTTGGGGTTGACGATCACCGCCGGCCCGGGCACGAAGCCGCCGCCGCCGGACTGGTTGACGGTCACGAGCTCGTCCAGGCCGCGGGCGTCCACGTTCGCGCTCAGCACGAACAGGGGGTCCTCGCCGCTGGGCTGCGCCGGCAGCTGCGAGAACACCAGCAGGCCGGAGCTGTCCAGGTCGTTCCGCAGCAGCCGCACCTGGCGCGTGCCGCCGGCGCCCTCGGCAATGACCGCCAGGTCGCTGTCGCCGTCACCCTCCAGATCAATGGACGCGAGGCTCGTTGCGCCAGCGGCCACCGGCAGCTCGACCGCGGGCAGCAACGCCGGGCCGCTGTCGGCCGTGCGGTTGAGGATGATCGACACCGAGCCGCCCTCCTGGTTGCTGGTGATGAAGTCGGTGCGGCCGTCGTTGTCCAGATCCGCCGTGCGCAGGTCGAACGTGCCCGCGCCCACGGGGATGGGCGGCAGCGGCCCCATGACCGAGTTGCCCACGTTGTGGAAGGGCATGACACTGCCGTCGCCCATCAGCAGGATGTCCATCCGCTTGTCGTTATCCAGGTCGGGCAGGCGGATCCGTCGCGGGGGCACCGGCAGCACGATCGGCGGCTGCAGTAGGAAGCTGTTGTTGAGCGGGTCCTGGTTGTTGAGCATGAGGCGCGCGGCGGGCGTGCTGCTCAGCGCCACCGCGATCGCGGGCAGCTCGAGCGGGTCGTTGAGCGCGGCGCTGGCGATCGCCACCGGGCTCACGCCCACGCTGTGCGTCTGCGTGCTGCCGAAGGTGCGGTCATTCAGGTGGTAGATCACGCTCACGCTGCTGCTGGCCTGGTTGGCGACGGCGAGGTCCAGGCCGCGCTGACCGTCGAAGTTGCAGACGGTGAGGGCGAGGGGGTTGATCCCGGTGGTGATCTGCGTGCTGGAGGCGAAGCCGTCCCAGTCGCCGTCGTTGTCCGCGTCACCGGCGTTGAAGAAGATGAAGGCGCTCCCGGGGCCGCCGCTGGGGGCGGGGATCGTGACAGCAAGGTCGATCAGGCCGTCGTTGTCCATGTCGGCAAGCACGGCGTCGGTCGCGGTGCCGGGCACGGGGAAGTCGACCGGGGCATCGAAGCCGATGCCACCCTGCAAGAGCCCGAACCCCAGGTCGGCGCCGCCGTCGTTGTACTCGATGCGCAGGTACTGGTTCGTGGGCAGACCCAGGGTGGTGACCAGGCGCGGCAGCAGCGCGACGTCGAAGGGCGCGGGCGTGCCGGGCGTGCTGATGAGCCGAAGCGGCTGGTCGAGCGCGAAGCCGGCAGGTGCGTGCACGATCAGGCCCCCGCCGATTCTGATCTGGTTGGGGGCGCCGTTGATCTCGATGCTGGCGTACTGGCCCGCGGCCGTGCCGTTGACACCGAGGATGATGTTGCCCGCGTAAGGGTTGGCGGGGTCGCTGGAGACCTGCTCGTAGGAGCCGTCGATGGTGAGGGGGGCCGTGCCCACGGTGGGCACGATGGTGCCGCGGTTGCGGACATCGCCGCTGACGGCGCCGTTGCCGGTCATGGTGCCGGCGGGATCGATGCGCAGCGGTCCGCCGCTGATGGACACCGTCGAGGTCGAATCGATGCGCAGCTCCGCGAACCCGGCGCCGCCGATCACGGCTCCGGCGGAGTTCTCAATCCATGATGCGCCGTTCTTGAGCTCCAGCAGCGCCGAAGAGCCGGGCTCCTGCGCGAAGATGATGTTGTTGGAGGTGGTGGTCAGCAGCTGTCCGGCATCGATGGTGAGGTGCGCGTGCCCGCCCTTGCCGAGGATGAAGTTGCTGTGCTCGCTGACCCAGGCGGAGCCGGGGCCGAGGATGCGGACCGTGCCGGAAGAGCCGGCGACCTCGCCGAGGATCACGTCGTCGGCGGGGTTGCCCTCGCTGGTAAGCAGGCCGGGCTTGGTGGCGTCGGGCAGGCCGCTCGCGAGAGTGCCGCCGACGGTGAGCGTGGCCTGACCGCGGTGGGCGATGACGAGGTCGGCGTTGAGGCCGCCGTAGGCGAGGGTGGAGGGGATGGAGGAGGCGCCGGTGATGGATGCGGTGGCGGAGGCGGTCTGCTGCGCTGCCAGCACAAGCGACTCCACCTGCGCCAGCGCGCGGGACTGAATGGTGAGCACGCCCGCGCCGGCGCCGCCGATCTGTGTGCGCCCGGAGGCCGTGAAGCGGGTGCGCTGGCCGTTGGTGGGGTTAGTGTCGCCGATGATGAGGGCTCCGCGCGAGCCGGTTTCGTTGGCGACGGTGGTGCTGCCGGCGCTCAGGCCACGGCGTGTGGTTGTCGAGCCGCCGGAGTTGGTGATGGTGAGTGCGGGACTGACCCCGGCGGGGGCGGTTCGCGAGATAAGCAGCGAGGGGTTGGGGTCGGCGATGGGCGCATCGAGAAAGAGGTCGCCGTTGAAGCTGCCCGACCTTGCGTTGAACGTGACCTGGTTGGCACTAACCTCCATCGAGTAGGCGTGCTGATCACTGGGGAGTTGAACAGAGTAGGAGTTGCTGCTGCCGCCGGCAGTGCTGTCGAACAGCACGCGGGTGTTGCTGTTGGGGAGCACGCTGTTGAGCCAGTTGGCCGCGAGCGTCCACTGGCCGCCGGCGGGGTTGGACCAGACCGTGGTGGAGAGGTTGTTCTCGTAGCAGCCGCGGTCGACGTGAGGTGCGGAGCCCGGGCCGGTGTTGGGAGCGTTGGGGTCGTCGACGAAGCGGGGCTGACGAGCGAGGTCGAATGGGAGGACCTCGGTCAGGTTCTGATCTCGGTCCATGTCTCCGATGTCGGGCGGCAGCGCTCCAAGAAATCCCGAGTCCAGCGCGGGTGAGCCGGCTTGAACGCGCAGGTCTCCATAGTCGTCGTCGGGGTCGCCCCAGCTTCCGTTAGGTCCCTTCGAGGGGGCACGGCGGAAGAGAGGGGCTCCGCCATGCGAGCCAGTGCCGGGCGTTGCGGCGGTCCTCTGATGATGGATTGTATAGTCGACTGACCATGCATACACGCCGCTAAGCACGCTGATGTTGGTGTGCTCGCTCTCGACGCCTGCGTTGGTGTTCCCGGTGACGATGCAGTTTTGAAGTGACAGCGTGTTCTGGGTGCCGTTGCCCGTCGCGCTGATGGCCCCGGGATACTGAGCGGGTTCAAGGCCCTCGTTCGCCACGATAGTGGAGTTGATCACACGAAGGGTGTTGACCGTCTCGAAAGCGCTGGATCCTGTGATAGAAGAGTGGTATCGAGCGGTGTTGCCCACGAACGCGCAGCCCGCGATAGTGGTGTTGCTGGCCCAAGCGAGCACATTGTGGTCGAGGGCGGACCTGTTCCCGTAGAACTCGGAGTTGTAGATCGACGCCTGCGACTGGTAAAGGAGGACAGCTCCAGCGACGTCTTCGGAGCGGTTGCGGATCAGCCGGCAGTTCTGAATGAGGATGCCGGTCTGAGAAGTGATGTACATCACACCCGCCCGATAGTCGGAGTGGTTCTCTTGAAATATGCAGCCATCGAACACCAGTCCATTGCCGCCGCTTCCCTGGAAGGCCGCCCCGTCCCATGCGTGGGTCTGATCCGGGGCGACCCGGTCGGTGCGGTTGTTGTGGAACGTGCAGTTCTCGAAACGCAAGCCTGTCGGACTGATCGCCTGCACGCCGGCGCCCGCATCGGCGACGTTGTCCCTGATCAGACAGTTCCGGATGGTCGCGCCGCCGCCATTGAGATAAATCCCGCCCCCGCCGATGTCGGCAATGCCTTCGCCGCCGTGCTCGATGATGAAGCCGTCGAGGATGGCGGAGGCCGCGAGGTTCTCACCGGTGACGACATGGTGGGCGTTGTCCGCGCGGTTGTAGAAGCCGACGTCGTCGCCCTGGAGGTCGCCCGAGAGGATGGTCTGGTGAGCGTTGAAGTCGCGCTGGTTGATCGTGGTCTCGGTTCCAGCGAATCCGCCGAACAGTGCGAGTCTGCTCCGCAACTGGAATGACGCGTTGCGATCTCCGCCCGGGGGGGCTGGTCTGTACGTTCCCGCGGCGACCCAGACCTCCCAGGGGTCGCGACAAGTTGATTGGGCGGACGCGCCGTTTGGGCTGCCCAGCGCATCCGCCCACGAGCGGCCACCCCCATTGCCGCCCGGCCGGACGTACAGACGGCGATGCGCTGAACCTGCGCCGCGCTCGGCTGCGCCCAGGTCGCTCAGCACCGTGCCGTTGGAATCTCCATCGTGCCAGCGGCTGTTCCCGAGCACGTCTGCAACCGTGCAGGGAGTCAGGTATGACTCGTCCGCGAGGTCGATGCACGGAGATGAGGGGGTCAGCGTGGGATCGTCATCGATGGTTCCGGCAACACCGTCCGGACCGTTGAGTGCCTGAAACAAAGGGTTGACGCTGATGTTATCTGTGCCGTACGTCGCCGTGCCGTTGTTGGCGGTCACCCCCGCGGCCCCATTCTGCACCAGCGAGCGGCGGACACTCACCGATCCGCCGGCGAAAGCATGAACCGGGGTCGCTGGTTCATTCCAGAAAATGCAGTTGCGGATGCTGACCAGCGAGCGGCGGTGGGCCCACACAGAGCTGGCGTAGTTGGATGGCGGAGTGAATGTCTGCCCGGAGAACGTGCACCCGACGATGTTGGCCGTGACCTGCACGGCCGGCGCGGCATGACTGGTCCCCACGACGAGGATGGCCGAGCCGCCGTCCCGCCCATAGTTGCCTGAGAAAAAACAGCTCTCGATGGTCGCCGCGAGAAGGGTGTTGGTGCCGAAGTACTCACCGACGCAGACGGCGCCCGTATCCCACATGCCGTGGTTGCCTACGAATGTGCAGCCCGTCACTTCCGGAGTTCCCGGTTGACCCAGGAAAATCGCGCCGCCCGAGTTGGCAGCACGGTTGCCGATGAAAGTGCAGCGATGAATCACCGGGCTGCCGCCGCCCCTGGTGGTAAGGCCGCCGCCGTCGGAGTCGGGCTGGGGGGTTCCCCCTCCATAAGGAAGCGTGGCCTGGCCGCCCCGGATCAGGAAACCCTCTATCCGAGCTGTGTTATCCACGCCGCCCGCGGTGACGACGTGGTAGGAGTTGTCGTCGCGTGTGGGATCCGTCACCGGGCCCACGTCATTGCGGCCCAGGTCACCGCTGAGGGTGGTGGTGTTTAGGCGCGGATTGGCCTGGGTGGCTGCTGACTCGTTTCCGGCGAAACCGCCGAGGAGGGTCACACCATTGAGCATGGAAAACGACGTTGATCGAGGGGCACCGGGTGGGCCGGGGAAGTAGGTGCCAGTAGCGACCCAAATCTGAATATTGCGACTGACCGCGGGGACGGCCGCCGCGGCGCTAATGGCCGATTGCAGGTCGTTGTACGCCGTCGCCCAGCTCTGCCCGTTCCCACCAGCAGGCGCGTTGGCGCGAACGTAAACGATGCTCTGCGCAAGAGCGGGCGCGGACCAGGCGCACATCAACCACACGGCCAGCATGACCCAGCGGAATCGGTTCAGCATTGTTCTCCCCCGTCTTGGACTCGAACGGGCAGCGTAGCAGGCCGAGAGGAAAACTCCTAACTGTTTGAAAGTCGTCCGGGGCGGCGGACAACCGAGTGTTTGAGGGGGCGGTGCCCTGCGGTAGACTGGGCGACGCAGGACGCGGGGGCGAACCCCCCGGGGGGACCCGATGGGCGAGACGGCCGCACACACCGCAGGACTGGAACCAACGCTGATCGCGCCGCCCTCGAGCGGTCCCGGGCCGATCCCACCGCAGATCGGGCCGTACCGGGTCCTTGGCGAGATCGGGCGCGGCGGCATGGGCGCGGTGCTGCGGGCCGTCCGCGACGACGACCAGCTCAAGAAGCACGTTGCCCTCAAGCTCATCAAGAAGGGACTCGACACCGAGGACCTGCTGACGCGGTTCCGTGTCGAGAAGCAGGTGCTCAGCTCGCTCAACCACCCCAACATCGCGCGGGTGCTGGACGCGGGGCAGACCGACGATGGCCGCCCGTACTTCGTGATGGAGTACATCGAGGGTCAGCCCATCACCGACTACTGCGACACCCAGCAGCTGACGACGCAGGAGCGGCTGGAGCTGTTCAAAAAGGTGTGCGCGGCGGTGCACGCCGCGCACCAGAACCTGATCGTGCACCGCGACATCAAACCCAGCAACATCCTGGTGAACGCACAGGGCGAGCCCAAGCTGCTGGACTTTGGCATCGCCAAGCTGCTCAACGCGGACCTGATGGGGCAGGCCATGGCGACGCTCCCCGGGGAGCGGCTGATGACTCCCGAGTACGCCAGCCCCGAGCAGGTGCAGGGGCTGCCGATCACGACCGCGAGCGATGTGTACTCGCTGGGCGTGCTGCTGTACGAGATGCTCACCGGGCGGCAGCCGTACCAGCTCATGAGCCGCCTGCACGACGAGCTGGTGCGGGTGGTGTGCGAGGTGGAACCGGAGCGGCCCTCCACGGCCGTGACGCGCCCGGCGGAGGTCATCACGCGCGACGGCACGACTCGCACGTACTCCGCGGATGAGATCGCGAAGCGGCGGGCGGCGCCCGCGTCGCGCCTGAAGCGAACGCTGTCGGGGGACCTGGACAACGTGGTGCTGATGGCGATGCGCAAGAGCCCGCGCCGGCGGTACGCGTCGGCCCAGGCCTTCGCCGAAGACCTGGCCAACCACCTCGAGGGGCGGCCGGTGAAGGCCCGCCCCGAGACGCTGGGGTACCTCTTCGCCAAGTTCGTGCAGCGGAACAGGGTGGGGGTGGCGGCCGCGGCGGTGGTGGCGCTGGCACTGAGCGCGGGCGGGCTGTCCGCGGCGTGGTACTGGGGCCAGGCGCGTGAGCAGGAGACGCAGCGGATCGCGGCGGAGCAGGAGGCGGCGCGCCGGCTGGTGCAGCTGCGCGAGTTCGCAGCCACCTTCGTGCCCGAGCTGAGCAGGAGCGTCCGGCGGCTGGAGGGCGCCACCACAGCGCAGCTGGTCCTGATGAGCTCGGCGGTGCAGGTGCTGGACAAACTGGCGGGCGAGGAGCTCGGAGGAAGCGATCCGGAGCTTCAGGCCCGGCTGGCCGAGGGCTATCGGCTGCTAGGGAACGTGCGCGGCGGCGCGAGGTCAGGAAATCAACAGGATCTACTGGAGGCCGCGGCGTGCTACGCGAAGGCGCTGGCGGCGTGGAAGGTTGTGGGCGAGCCCGGGACCTACAGCAAGGACCAGCTGCTGGAGTGGTGCACGCTGCGGCTGGACATGGCGGTGCTGGAGATGCAGCGCGGGCAGAACATCCCGGCGCTGGCGCACGTGGACGCGGCGCTCGCAGTGACGGACACCCTCGAGGCGGAGCCAAAGAGCTACGAGGGGCTGCGGGTGCGTCCGTGGGGGCTGCTAACCCGGTCTGACATCCTGCACCGGATGGGGGCGCTGACATCCGATGAGCAGGGCGCAGCTCGGTACATGCAGCAGTCGACGGAGGCGCTGGAGCTCTCCGCGCAGCGGCGGCGGGAGCTCTTGAGCGAGTTCGATGGCAAGGCAGACGCGCGGCGGGACTGCGCGGTAGCGGAGCTGCGGCGGGCGGAACGCATGCTGGAGGCCGGCAACCTTGCCCGCGCGAACGAGCTCGCGGCGGAAGCGCTGGAGCACCGCGAGTGGCTGGCGGCGAGCGACAAGGCGGACGTCTCCTTTCAACGCGATCTGGCGGTGACGCAGGACTTCATGGGTGACGTGAAGTCCGAGCAGCAGGTGTTCGACGAGGCGGTGAGTTGGTATGCAAAGGCCGCCGGAATTCTCGCGCCGCTGGCGGCGAACGATCCGGAGGATGCTCGCCTGTGGTTCACGTATTGGAGCGTGCTGGGGAAGCTGGGATACCTGGAACTGCTGACCGGGCAGCTGCCGCAGGCGCAGGCGACGATCAAGCGGCATGAGCAGGCCGCGGCGCACTGGAGCCGGTTCGAGCGTGTGACGAAGTCGCAGCGGCGCGCGCTGGCGCTGCAGTACAGGGACCTGGGCATGGCGGCAGCGGGGCGAGATGACGTGGCCGCGCGGCGGTGCCTGGGCGCGTCGCTGGACCTGATCAAGACGCATGGGCTGAAGGGTGAAGGGCTGGAAGAGGAGCCCTTGAGGTCGCTGCTGGCCAAACTCCCGGCGGCACCGGACACCTGACGCGTCCCCGCTGCCGCGTGAGGCCGCGTTTAGACGCGCACCACCACAGCAGGTTTTGGGCATGGAATGCGGGACATCGGGCTTGTACGTCGCATATCTCTCGGGACCGTTCAAACGTCCGAGGGGTGATGTGATGAGTAACTGTCTTTTCAGTCTGGGGGTTCTGGCGCTCGCATCCACACACACGATCGCGACTGAGCCCCCCCATTACCGCGTCGAACCCCTGGGCTCGCTGCCCGGCACGTACGCGACGCAGGTCGTGCGTATCAACGACGCCGAGACCATCATCGGCCAGGCCCGCGGCCCGCAGCTCGAGGTCCGATCGTGGGTGTGGACGCGCGAGAGTGGGATGGTGGAGTTGCTGCCCCCGCCGGGTTACACCGACATCCGCGTCGAGGGGCTGAGCGAGAACGGGATCATCTGCGGGTCCATCCGCCCGACTTTCACGAGCCCGCCGCACGCGTTCCGCTACCAGGGCGGCGAGTTCGTGATCGTGACGCCGCCGCCGAGTTCAGGGGGCATCGAGGCGTACAGCGTCAACAACAGCGGGGAGATGGTGGGCTTCCTCATCGTGCAGAGCGCGGGGCAGCTGGGCGGAGAGTTCTACTACTCGGACGCCACGGGCGTGCTCGACATCGCACCGGGCGAGGGCTCGGCGTGGGACATCAACAACGCGGGCTTCGTCGTGGGCATGACGGGGTCGCTGCAGGGCTACCGGTGGTCGCTTGCGACGGGGCTGGAACTGCTGCCGTGGCCCGCGGGGTGGGATGGGTCGGAGGGCCTGCGCATCAACCAGCAGGGGCACGTGGCTGGGCGCGTGATCGACGAGCGCCCGGGACGCGACCCGTGCGACTCGGCCCTGTGGCGGGGCGGTGCGCCCGAGATTATCTCGGGCAGCGGGTTTCACCAGAGCAGGCCGCTGGGGATCAACGACCGCGACGAGGTCATCGGCGCCGACGGCACCGAATCGACGCCGCTGTACACCCCGCATCTGTGGCTGCCGGGCAAGGGGCGGTTTGACTTCACGCTCGTGCAGACCACGCCGCCGCTCACGCAGATCATGATCGCGCACGACATCAACAACCGCGGCCAGATCATCGGGCGGGCCTACTCGCCGGAGATCGGCGACGCCGCCGTGCTGTACACGCCCATCGGCTGGGGCTGCGGGTCGTCGGACTTCAACGGCGACGGCGACTCGGGCACCGATCAGGACATCGAGGCGTTCTTTGCGTGCATCGGCGGGACGTGCTGCGCCACGTGCTTCCCGGGCGGGGCCGACTTCAACGGCGACGGCGACGCCGGAACCGACCAGGACATCGAGGCGTTCTTCCGCGTGCTGGGTGGGAACGCCTGCTGAAAGAGCTGAGATTTCGCTGACCCGGTGAGGCGCGCCGCGTCGCAGCGGCGCATGAGGTGGTTGCCGGGGGTGGTAGCGTGTGAATGGAAAGGAACCCGTGATGCGCCCTGTGACGCTGTCCACTGCCGCCGGCATGGCGTTTGGTTTGGTCCTTGCTTCATCAGTGTCCGCCCAGCAGGCCGCGTTCTATCCGCTCGAAAACTGGTACACCCAGGCCTTCGCCGTGAGCAACGACGGCACCACGGCCGCGGGGCGAATCGTCTCGACCAACCCCGACGCCTGGGACGCGGCGTGCCGCTGGCAGCTCCCCACGCCCACAGCCCAGGAGCTGGGGCACCTCCCGGGCACGGACGATTCCGTCGCGTTCGGCGTGAGCGGCGACGGGAGCACGATCGTCGGCGCCTCGGGCATGGACTTCTTCGACTATGGCTACGCGTTCCGCTACCGCAACGGCGTGATGCAGAACCTGGGGCGCCTGCCCGGCGGCTCGGAGTACTGCATGGCCAACGCAGTCTCGGGGGATGGCAACACCATCGTGGGTGAGGGCGACAACCCCGTGTGGTACTCGGTCGCGTGGCGCAAGGTGGGCGACGGCCCGCTCACGGTCATTGGCAACTTCCCGGGCGGCTACGAGACCTGGGCGATGGGCGTGAGCAACGACGGCAGCGTGATCGTCGGCTCGGGCTACGACGGCAACGACTACCTGCGGGCGTGGAAGTGGACCGCGGCCTCGGGGATCCAGCCCCTGCCCCTGGCGATGGGCGCGGAGGAAGCGCAGGCGTTCGGGGTGTCCGACGACGGACAGGTCGTTTTCGGCGCCGCCTTCGGCACCGACTTCTTCTCTGAGCAGGCGGTGATGTGGACGCTGGAAGCGGGCATGGAGATCCTGCCGGCGCCGGCTGGGTACGACGGGTCGGTCGCGTACGGGTCAAACGCGAGCGGCACGATCATCGTCGGCAACATGTGGCACGACATCTTCGTGCCCGAGGCGATGATCTACGACGTAAACACCGGCATGCGTCGGCTGCAGGACGTGCTGGTGGCGCGCGGCGCGACCATCCCCGCCGACTGGTTCCTCACGCACGCGTGGGACATCAGCGCCGACGGGCGCGTGGTCGTCGGCCAGGCGATCAACGAGCTCGGCGAGACCCAGGGCTACATCGCCACGCTGTTCCCCGCCCCGGGCACCAGCCCCTGCGGCACCTCGGACTTCAACGGCGACGGCGACAGCGGCACCGACCAGGACATCGAAGCGTTCTTCGCCTGCATCGGCGGCAACTGCTGCCCCACCTGCTGGGTCAATGGCGCCGACTTCAATGGCGACGGCGACACCGCGACTGATCAGGACATCGAGGCCTTTTTCCGCGTTCTCGGAGGTAATCCCTGCTGAGCCACCTCGCGCCTGACCGGGCGGATGCTGTTCGGGATTGACAGCGACAGGCAAATTCCCAGACTGGCGGGTGTGCGGGGTGGGTACGCGCGGGTCCGGTGACCGGCGCCTTTGATGTCCGCCCTTGCCAGGGTCAACAGGAGCTTGAGATGTCACGTACGGCCGCTGTCGCCGCGCTCGCCGCGGGTTGTGTTCTGACGGCCCTGGCGGGCCACGCCGCCACCATCGAGGTGATCTACAGCCGTGCCTCGGGCGGGCCGACCGCGACCGTCCCCGGCGCGGTGGACCTCTCCGGCAACCCTGCCACCGCCAGCTTCAACTCGATGCTCGAGTTCTGGCTCAGCCCCGACGGCTCGAAGTGGCTGCTCCGCGGCTCCACCAGCCAGCCCACGGCCGAGTCGGACGCTTACCTGCTGCTGGGCAGCGGCACCAGCGGCTCGGTCGTTCTCCAGGAGGGGCGGCCCTTCCCGGGGGCGGTGGGGTCCGAGGTCATCGAGTTTTTTTCCAGTACCGTCAGCTACCCCTTCAACGCACAGAACGATTGGGCGTTCGCGTTCCGCGCCCGCGGCGGCGTTGCCGCCAACCAGCAGAAAATCGTGCGGTACACCAGCGCGGGTGCCGGCGTGCTGCGCTTCCAGCAGGGCGACGCTTACTCCGGCCTGACCGACAACCCCGATGGCAACGCGGGCAACGAGACGATCGGGAACTCGCCGGGCAACCTCTCGCTCCGCAATAACGGTGCGATCCTGTGGCACGACCCCAACCCCAGCAACCTGAGCTCGACGCGCTACCCGATCGCCGCCCTCGACGGCGTGCGTTACCTCCAGAGCAACGCCGACACGGTGACGCGCCTCGACGGATCGGGGCCCGTCGGCCTGAGCCGAATCGCGTCTTTCGGCACGCTCACGGTCCTGCAGACCTCGGCCGACGGGACGCGCGTCGTCGTCCGCGGCGCCGCCGACCTGGACGGGAACAACGCCTACAACGCCGCCAGCGACCCCGACATCGTCGTTGTTGACGGAGCCATCAGGGTGCAGGCCGGCCAGCCGCTCCCGGGCGATTCGAGCCTCACGGTGCTCGCCATCAACCAGATCTTTATCGCCGGCAACAACGACTGGTACGCCCGCGGCACGACCAGCAGCGGCGCCTGGGCGGTCAAGAACGGGACGGTAATCGCCAAGACCGGGGACGCCGTGGGCTCGGACACGTGGGGCGCGCCCACCTTCTTCACCATCACCGGCAACAGCAGCGGCGACTGGCTGGTCGCCGGCAAGACCACGAACCCAGACCCCGCCGTTGATGATGTGGTTGTGGTGAACGGAAACGTCGTGGCCCGCGAGGGCGACCCCGTGTCGGTGGACACCGACGGCGATGGTTCGCCCGAGACAGTGTTCATCGGGCGGTCCAACAACACGCTCGCCGCGTTTGGCGCCAACAGCAGCGCCGGCCTCGCCCCCGACGGCACCGCGTACATCATCGCGAACCTGCGCACCGCCGCGGGCGCCGACTTGGCTCCAGCGGGCGTGCCCTACGCACTGCTACGCATTTCCCCCGGCGGCGGCTGCGCTGGCAACGCCTGCGGCAGCAGCGACTATAACGGCGACGGGGACTTCGGCACCGACCAGGACATCGAGGCGTTCTTCGCCTGCATCGGCGGCAACTGCTGCGACACCTGCTTCTGCCAGGGCTCTGACTTCAACGGCGACGGCGACTTCGGCACGGATCAGGACATCGAGGCCTTCTTCCGTGTCCTCGGCGGAAACCCCTGCTGATCGGGCAGGTTATCGAACGTTGAGCGATCTTTTGGACTTCCCCCGCCCCGGCTCTTGTGAGCCGGGGCGTTTTCGTTACTCTATGGGCGTGCCGGGCGGGGCGGGCCCGGGGATGCTCCATTGAGAGAAAAGAGAGGTTGAATCATGAAGACGTTCCTCGCGGCTACGGCCGCCACTGTCCTCGCCGCTACCTGCTACGGCCAGGGCACGATGTACCTGCTCAACAGCAACCGCAACATCTACACCGTCGACATCGCCACCGGCGCTACGACACTGGCGGGCACGGTGAGCGCGGGTGGCACCGTCGCCGGCCTCGCCTACGACTGCGCAACCGGCACGATGTACATGACCTCCACCAGCGAGGACATGCTCTACCGCCTCGACCTCACCACGTTCGTCGCCACCCCAGTGGGCAGCTACGGCGATTCCACCATTGTGATGCATGGCCTCGAGTGGGACCATGACTCGGGCCAGCTCTTCGGCGGCAGCGGCGGCAGCCTGTACACCATCGACCCCGTCAGCGGCGCCGCGACCGTGCTGGGCAACGCGGGCACCACCTCGTTCCTCAACCTCGGGTACCACTCCGGGCGCGGCCTGCTCTACGGCCTGACCTCAGCCGACGACTCGCTGTACATCGTCGACCGTGCGACCGGCGCCGGCACGCTGGTCGGTCCCCTCAACGGCCCGACCAACCCCCACGGCGTCGCGTACGTGCCTCACAACGACACGCTCTACGTCGCGTGCTCGAACACGCAAACGTTGAGCACCATCAACGTCGACACCGGCACCGCCACCGTCGTTGGCTTCCTTGGCTCCGGCAACTGGCTGGGCCTGGCCTGGGTGCCCACGACCTGCCCCACGCCCCCGGCGGTCGACGCCCGCGTGTCGCTCTCGGGCCCGGCGCAGTGCTCGGTCGGTGCGGGCGGCACCGGCACCTGGGTGGCCACCGTCGTCAACTCGGGCACCAACCCCGTGACCAACGCCACCGTCACCTTCACCATGCCCAGCGGCTCGTCGTTCGTGTCCTCGACCCCCACGGCGACGCCCTCGGGCAGCACCGTGACGGTCAACCTCGGCTCGCTCGCGCCCGCGGCTTCGGCCACCCTCTCGGTCACGGTGACGCTCCCTAGCCAGGGCGTCGCCACCGGCTCCGCCACGGTCACCATCTCCGAGACTGACGAGCGGGCCCTGAACAACACGTCCTCCCGGGGCACCCTGGTTTCCGCGCCTCAGCCGACTTCCGCGGCCGCGCGCGGGCTGGTTTCCAACGTAACCGGCGCCGCCAACCGCGAGGTCCCCGGCATCCCCGGCACCCTCTTCAGCACGACCGTGTTCGAGCGTCCGCAGCGCAGCCCCAACGGGCAGCTGTGGATCATGGCCGCGGACACCGACTTCGCGACCACGAGCGCTGACGAGGTCCTTCTCATCGGCAATGCCAACAACGAGATCACCGTGGGCGTGCGCGAGGGCGACACCGCCCCGGACTTCTCCGCCTTTGGCGCCTTCGATGACGTGCTGGGCATCACCGATGCCGGCCACTTCGTCTTCTCGACCAACACCACCGGCCCCACCACCGCCGACGAGGCCGTGGTGAAGTGGAACGGGACCGCGTTTGAGTTCTCGATGATCGAGGGCCAGGCCGTGCCCAACACGGCGTTCGTCTTCGGGTCCACGAGCTCCAACGCCACGATCCAGAACGACGGCACGGTGTCGTTCCTGTCCAACTTCACCGGCGCGACGACCACCACCGACACGGCCCTCTTCAGCCGCACGGCCGCCTCGATGCTCGCGCAGGAGGGCACGACCGTGCCCACCGGCCAGATCGCCGGCGCGAGCTTCACGGTCAAGGCGTTCGAGACGGGCGCGACCGACGGCCAGGGCTTCTTCCCCAGCGCCGACGGGCAGCACTACCTGTGGACGGGCACGGTGAACGACGCGACCACCCAGGACCGCGTGATCGTCGTCGACAACGCCGTGGTGCTCCAGGAGGCCGCGGGCGTTCCCAACACCTCCCTCGAGTCGCCCATCCTCGCCATCCACTACGCGTTCATGGAAGCCAATGGCGACTGGTTCGCATACGGCAGCAATGCTGACACCATGGACTGGGTTGTCCGCAACGGCGCGCTCCTGACCAACAAGGGCGCCCCCATCTTCCCCGGTGCGGGTGAGAACTGGCACGACGCCGTGACCGCCAACTGCTTCGTGCTCGCTTCGGGCAGCCCGAACGGCAACTACGTGGTCGGCGGCTTCACCGACTCCGCCAACACGCTCACCGACAGCGTGGTGGTGCTGAACGGCACCACGGTCGTCGCCCGTGAGAACGACCCCGTCGATCTCAACAACAACGGGGTGTTCGACGACAACGTCTACATCCGTGCCTTCGTCGCCGCGGGCGGGTTCGTCACTGATACCGACCTGTACCTGATCGTGCAGGTCCGCGACGGCGCCACCGCCGTGGGCTGCGCGACTGCGAACACCGACCTGGGCGACGTCTTCGTCCGCATCCCGCTGCCCGGCGGCGGGTGCCCGGGCGACGAGTGCGGCCCGCAGGACTACAACGGCGACGGCGACGCCGGCACCGACCAGGACATCGAGGCGTTCTTCGCATGCCTGGGTGGCAACTGCTGCGACACCTGCTTCTGCCAGGGCAGCGACTTCAACGGGGACGGCGACTTCGGCACCGACCAGGACATCGAGGCCTTCTTCCGCGTGCTCGGCGGCAACCCCTGCTGATCGCGCGGTGAACCGGTAAGTTCAGACCTCGCGAGGGGCCCGGCCAGTGCCGGGCCCCTTTTCATTCCAGCGTGGGCCGGTGTCTCCGAGCGATTGTCACAGGGTCTTCATCCGGTGCTGCCTGGTATGTCGAACACTCCGTCAATGAGTGCCATGCCCTCCTGGCGGAAGGAATCCGCCACGCGTTCCTCCGCCTGCCCCGCCAGTGACCCTTGGTGGTCCGCCTGCCGCCTCTCCGAGAGCGCCGCAAACTGGGTCACCCACGGGCTGGGGCTGGTGCTCGCATTGATCGGCGCGCCGGTGCTGGTGTGGCTGGCGCACCGCGTTGGGAACGCCGGGCACGTGGCGGCGTGCGCGGTGTATGGCGCCACGCTGATCATGCTCTACACCGCCAGCACGCGCTACCACTACCACCAGGATAAGCCCGGCGAGTACCGCCGGCTGATCACCGATCACATCTGCATCTATTACCTGATCGCGGGCACGTACACCGCCATCTGCATGACCGTGCTGCGCGCTCAGGGGGCGTGGGGCTGGGGCATGCTCGCGGCGGTGTGGACCCTGGCCGCGCTGGGCACCTGGTTCAAGCTGCGCTTCGGCCTCCGCTATGAGAAGGTGTCGCTGGCGTTCTACGTGGCCATGGGCTGGCTCGCACTGTTCAGCCTGGGGCCGCTGATGGCCTCCACCCCTGCCAGGGCACTGTGGCTCATTCTCGCCGGCGGCATCATGTACACCGGCGGAACCATCTTCTACGCCCGCGTGTGGATCGGGAAGGTCCGCTACTCGCACGCGGTGTGGCACCTCGCAGTGGTCGCCGGCAGCACGCTGCACTGGTTCGCCATCCGCGAGTGCCTGCTGGCCGTTGGCCAGTAAAGCGCCGATCGCGCAAGCGATCGAACTCCCCCACTCCTATCCGCTCTACTCACCCCGCCCGCACGAACTCCGTGCTGCACTCCGGGCACGTCAGCACCCCGTTCACCGGCTGCAACCCGCCTAGCGAGTACCCGCACCGCGCGCACTCCGTCCCCCGCGGCCGGTCCCCCACCATCAGGTCCTCCTCGCTCAGCCCCGCGTCCCGCAGGTGCAGCGGGGTGCTGCACTCGGGGCACACCACCACGCCGTGATCCGGCTGCAAGCCCAGCAGCGAGTACCCGCACCCCGCGCACGCGGCCTTCTGCACCTTCCGCGTAATCGTGTGGATCAACCACCGGTCGCGCACGACCAGCATGGTGAGGGAGCAGCCCAGGGCTAGGAACGCGATGAACGCCGTCTTGGCGATGTCCTCCACCACGTCCAGGTCAGACTTCCGCATCCCGCCGAAGAACGCCGGCGAGAAGGCCGACCACGCCGCGACACCCAGCCAGATCACCAGCGGCACCGCGATCACCAGCCCCAGGCACCCCAGCGCCATCACGCCCGACTTGCTGCCCTGGTGCTCCGCGGTAGCCCGCTCGACGAACCGCTCGCACTCCGCATCGCTGAAGCGGTCGAGCTCGGGGAACGCGCGCCACACCTTGGTGCCGGGGATCCGCATCGCCAGATCCTACCGGCCCCCTGCGGTGGCGGTTTCGCGCAGCCCGCCGAGGGTCCTCACAGAGCGAGGTCTTCCTCGCTCAGCCCCGCGTCGTCGAGGAAGAACGCCCGGTTGCACTCGGGGCAGGTGACGACGCCGCGGTCGGGCGTCAGCCCCAGCATCGGGTACCCGCAGCCGGCGCAGGCGGTGCGGCGGATGCGCCGGCTCACCGTCCGCCGCAGCCACAGGTCTCGCGCCAGCAGCAGCACCAGCAGACACGCGAGCACGATCGCGAACGCCAGCGCCGCCCGCCCCGCCGTGCTCATCACCGCGTCGTACACCCCCGGGGCGCTCCGCAGAACCCAGCGCTCAGCCAGAGACCACGCGGCCTCCATCAGCACCACCAGCACCGGCACCGCGATCGCCAGAAGCAGCACCGCGCCCGCCAGCGTCCACACCTTGCCCCACCCGTGCTCCTGCTTGGCGCGTAGCACGAACCGCTCGCACTGCTCATCGCTGAAGCGGTCGAGCTCAGGGAACGCGCGCCAGATCTTGCTGCCGGGCAGACGCATCGCGCGATGGTACCGCGACGTGGGTTACTTGGTTCCCTCGGCCGGCGGCGGGAACAGGAATGCCAGCCCGTGCTCGAGCCGCTGGCGCGAACCCGCAGCGTCATCGGCGCCCGAGACCAGCGTCAGCAGCCGGCCCGGGCCGAGGCCCGCGCCCTTGAGCGTCGTTGAGAGTGCCGTGATCGCCTCGCGACCCGCGGTGGCGCCCTGTGCATCGGTCAGCGCCACGCGCTCTGGCGGCTGGAGCTCCTCGATCACCGGCGCGGGGCCGCGCGGGTCATGGAAGAGCAGCAGGCCGAGCAGCTCGGCGTGGTAGGTCGCGCCCGCCAGCGCCGTCCACGCGTCAGGGCCCGCGCCGCCGATGCCGGTGGCCTTTGCGCCGGCCGAGGTGCGGTACGCGCCGCGCACCGCCGGCGCGACCTTCGTCACCACCCACTCCGCGTACGCCCGCCGCTGCTCGGGTTTGCTGGCGCCGCTCGCGGGCAGGGCGACGATGATCGCGGGGTCCATGGTGCCCACGCTCATGAGCTTGGAGGCCGCATCGTCGAGCGCAAGACCGTCGGGCATGAACGCCCTGTCCGCGATCAGGTACAGCGTCGGGTAGGTCTGCGAGGCCATCCCGGGGTTGTCGTAGCCCGGCGGCGTGAACACCTCGGCCTCGATGGTGCCCTCGCCCGCGGGGCCGGGCAGCTGCACCTTCGTGAGCGTGCCGCGGGGATAGGTTGTTCGCGCCGGCTCGACCGGCCGCTCCACAGGCTTGGGCTTGGGGGCCTCGACGGGCTTGGGTGCCGGCGGAGGCTCCACAGGCTTGCTCTTCTCGGCGATGTACTCGCCGATCGCGTTGGCCCCGCCGGTGTTCCCCGCGCCCGCGCCCACAGGCGGGGCGTTCATCGCCGGGCGCGAGTATTTGATCGCCAGCAGGATGACCCCCAGCAGCACCACAGGGGTGACCAGGAACAGCGTGAGGGCCATCTTCTTGTTGCGCATGCGGCGTCTCCCGAGCGGACTGTCCTCGGATCATTCGATCCGCCGACTGGAAAAACCGGCGAAGCCGAGACTGAGCCGCTCTGGGCGAAGTCTCGGATCAGAAGTCGCTCGCCTACTTCGCCTTCGCGTACAGCTCGCTCACGAAGTTCCAGTTCACCACGTTCCACCACGCGGCCAGGTAGTCCGGCCGCTTGTTCTGGTACTTCAGGTAGTACGCGTGCTCCCACACGTCCACGCCCAGGATCGGCACCCCCTCGCACCCGGCGATCGCTTTGCCCATCACCGGGCTGTCCTGGTTGGCCGTCGAGCACACCTCGAGCTTGCCCGCGTTCACCACCAGCCACGCCCAGCCCGAGCCGAACCGCGAGGCGCCCGCCGCGGCCATCTTCTCCTTCAGCGCGTCCATCGATCCGAACGTGCTCTTGATTGCCTCCGCCAGCTCGGGCGAAGGCGCCCCGCCCTTGCCCGCCGGCGCCATCATCTGCCAGAAGAGCGAGTGGTTGAGGTGCCCGCCCGCGTTGTTCCGCACCGCCGTGCGCTTGTCCTCCGGCACATCACCCAACCGGCGCACGATCTCCTCCACGGGCAGGTCGGCGAGCTTGGTTCCTTCCAGCGCCTTGTTGGCGTTGGTGACGTACGCCTGGTGGTGCTTACCGTGATGAATATTCATCGTCTGGGCGTCGATGTGGGGCTCCAGGGCCTCGGGGGCGTACGGCAAGTTGGGCAGGGTCAAGGGCATAGGGATTCTCCGGGTCCGCGAACTTGACTCGCGGGGGTTTCAGGGTGTGGAACGGGTGTTGAAAAACGCGCCCGTGCTTGGCATGAGCGTCGATATCTGGTATGTTGGCGGTCTGTGAAGGGCCGATGCGTTGGTTGTGGCCCCCCCTCGATGAGGCTAGCCGGACCTTCCCCCAGAATCAATCGTCGTTTGCGGGCGGCGTCTGTACGGGACCGCTGAGGATCAGCGGGTGTTGAGCGGCACGGAAGCCAACGACATCATGGAATCGTTCTAAAGAACGAAACCTTCGGCAGGGGACGTCGTATCACCGGTGATGGGCACAAAAGGCCCGGAACCGCGGGGAGCACGGCGAGAACTCGACCCGAAGTGTGGCGGAGTTTGGACTATAGGCGGGCTCGGTGGCCGATAACCGCACCCCGCCTTGTTCTTCGCGCCGCACCAGACGGCTCGAAGCGGCTGGACCCCCGGGGAGACCACGGGATGTCCGGATTGGTAGATCAGTTGGTAGCGGGACGGTAGGACGAGCGGGTTGTGAATGGATGAATATGCGATTGAGGATTGATCCACGAGCCAGTTGACGCCGGAACATCGCACGAAGCTGCTCCAGCGGGAAAGAACACAACCCGGACCGACTCTGAAAAGCCTTGAACAACGAACTCTCAGTGCCACGGCTGGCAAGGACGACTTATGCGACAGAGCACCACCAAACGAACGTTGAGCCCCATCGAGCAGGTCCGGCGCCGCAGCCGGATCAGCGTTGGTGGTGAGGTCCAGGAGACCGCGACGAAGGTCGCCGGAAAGGCGGTCAAGCGCCGCCTCTCCGCCGAGGACGAGCGCCTCCTGACCCAGATCATGGCCAGCGAGCAGGACTTCATCGACTCGCCCGCCTTCTACGAGGAAGAGGCCGAGCGGAAGATCTACGACGAGGCTCCTGATATCCAGAAGCCCGACACGAGCTGGTACCACCCCGTCATGGACGACCTGTCCAGCACGCGCAACCGCACCGTCAAGTCGGCCCAGCAGGTCATCCTGACCGGCGCCGAGGAGAAGGTGCTGTTCCACCAGTTCAACTACGCCCGCTACCGGATCTGGAAGCTCCAGCACGAGGTGTGGGGCACGCCCACGCGTCAGCCCACCCCCGAGCAGGCCGAGGAGATCCTCCGCTGGTACCGGCTCAGCGACCGCATCCGCGAGCAGATCGCGGAGACGAACCTGGCCCTGGTGCTGGCCATGGCCAAGCGCACCCGCATGAGCGAGGTTGACTTCGCTGACCTCGTCAGCGAGGGCAACATGGCCCTGCTCCGCGCCGTCGACAAGTTCGACGCCGGGCGTGGCTACAAGTTCAGCACGTACGCCTGCCGCGCCATCCTCAAGGCCTTCAGCCGCCAGGGCATGAAGCTCTCCAAGTACCGCCAGCGCTTCCCCACCGACTTCGACCCCAAGCTCGAGAAGTCCAACTTCCTCGAGGTGAAGCGGTCGACCTTCGAGAAGGACGCGGCCGAAGAGGTCAAGCGGATCGTCATCGAGAACCGCGCCGACCTCTCTGATGTCGAGCGCACCGTGATCGAGCACCGCTTCGGTCTCGAGAGCGGCGAGCTCGAGAAGCCCATGACCCTGGAGCAGGTCGGCCAGATCATCGGCGTCACCAAGGAACGCGTGCGCCAGATCCAGAACAAGGCGATGGAGAAGATCCGTCTCCAGCTGGAAGCACACTTCCTCGGCAACCGCGAGGCCCTCGAGGAGCAGCAGGCCGTCCTCGAGCAGGGCGGCGAGATGAAGTCCCCCAACAACGTCGCGGCCAAGATGGCCTCCTCGATGCTGGCGGCTCTCTCGCTCAACTGAGCAGCCCTTCACGCACCAACCCCCAAGGGCACGGCCATCCGCCGTGCCCTTTTCATTTGGCGTGAGCCGAGTTTCGTCCAAGGCTGACGCGTGCCTCAGCCCGCAGGCGAATCACAAGTCGCCGTCTGTTCTCAACTTACGCCATCGGTGGTTTCACGGGCGCTTCGGCGTGCCCTCCTCTCGCACCCCCATGCTCAGGGTGCGCTTGGAGGTCGCATGGAGGCGAACCGATGCGGGCACTCGTGGGTCTGTGGGCGCTGGCCATGGTGGGCGCGGCGCAGGGCGACGTAACCGTTCTTCTAACGAGGCAGGGCTCCGAGACGGTGTACAGGACGTACGCCTCGGGCGCCCCGATCGCCGACCTTCCGGCGCTCGACGACTCGTACACACGGGTGCGCGCCTTCGGCGCCGCCCAGGACGTGATCGGGCCCATCACCCTCGCCGGAACCCGCAGCACGATGCTGGATGTGCTGGTGGCCGCGCCCGCAGTCACGGCTATGCCCAATGCCCTCGCTGAGATCGGGCGGGCGGGCTCATCCCTCGCTGGGCTGGACGCGAGCGCCCTGGGCACGCGCGTGCGTGCCGCCATCGCAGTGAGCACGATCACCGGCGCCGTCGATGTGGGGCTGGTCCGTCGGCTCGATGCCGACTCGGTCGATGCGAGCGTCACGGCCCGTGCATCCAACAACCAAAGCGAGCAGGCGATCGACGGCGTCACTATCCGCCGCCGCATCGGTCCTAACGCGCGCCTCCTCGCGATCAGCGGGACGATCGGCAGTGTGGCCGTGGGGCAGGGGCTCGAGGGCGACGGCCTGTTCGGCGCGGTCGAAAGCACGGGCGGCAAGATCTTGTCGCTCGAAGTCAGCGGCGAGATCAGGATCGCGGCGCCCGGGGGCATCCGCGCCCGCGACGGCATCGACCTCATCCGCTGCACGTCGCTGGATGAGACAGGCCTGGGCGCGGTGAACGCCCTCATCGACACCAACACCGGCCAGCACGCGGGATTCCACGACCCGCGGCTGGGCGCGCTCATTCAGCTGGAGTGCGACACGCTCTCCGGGCACGTGCGGACGCGCTCGCTCGACGACGGCCTGGGCGGGCTGCAGCGGACCACCATCCGTGCCGGGATGGTGTTCGCGGTGATCGAGATCGCCGAGTCCGCCCGGGGGCGCGTCGAGGTCGCGGGGTTCGAGGCCCCCGGCCGCATCGACATCGGCGAAGACCTGGGCGCGTCGATCCGCGCCGAGCGGGACATCACGTCCGTCACCGTTGGCCGCAACATCGAGGAGCTGTTCTTCTGCGTGCCTGTGGAAGTGTCGAGTGCGACGGGCGCCATCGGCAGCCTGACCGTGGGCGGATACATCCACGCCAACAGCGCCTGCGACGCGAGCATCATCCTCGTGCGGGCCCCCCGCGGCATCGGCTCATTCACGGTTGCGGGGGACATGGTGTGCGCCGTCGAGTGCGGCGACACCTCAGAGCGGGCGCCGCTGGGGACCATGACCATCGGCGGCAACTGCTACGGCGGCTTCATCGAGGCCTCGCGTGTGGAGTCGCTCGACATCCAGGGGTGGATGGACGGCGCGATCCACCTCGATGTTCTGCCCGAAGGCTCGATGGTGCGAACCGGGCAGGACCGCTCAGGCCCGGTGGTGATCCACGACCCCCAGGGGCTCCACGGCCTGATCATCTCCAACACCCGCCTCGAAACGCCGACTGTCTCGAGTGGGCCCGTGCTGGTGGCGCGTGACGGCGTGGGCTGGCGCGCCTGGAACGCCCCGGAGTGCCCATTCCGCAGCCAGGACCTGGGCGGTGGCATGGCTGGCGCGGCCCCCTTCTCGCTGCGTCTCATCGACAGCGTTCCCGCCTCCTGCGGCACGTGCAGCCCGGGGGTGATCGCCCATGACGAGCTCGAGGAGCACGGTGTGATGCTCAGCTTCAGCGGGCCGGTGCGCAAGGCCGCCGAGGCGCTCTCCCCGGTTCAGCTGTTCCCCGCTGACAGCACCGGCCAGCTGGTCGCGGGCACTCCCGCGTGGGCCACGCCCCCGCAGGTGCAGGAGGTCGATGCCCGCACGCTCCGCGTCAGCTTCCAAAGCCCGCTGCCCGCGGGGAACTGGGTGCTGGTCAGCAGGCCCGGGATGCTGCTGTGCGACCGCCTCATGGTCGCGGAGGAGCACGCCGTCACGCCGTTCACCTTCAGCTTCCGCGTCACCGGCTGCGGCGGCGCGGACTACAACCGCGACGGCGACATCGGCACCGACGCCGACATCGAGGCCTTCTTCGCCTGCCTGGGTGGGCGCTGCTGCCCGGCGTGCCCCGAGAGCGACTTCAATGGCGACGGTGACATCGGCACCGACGCCGACATCGAGTCGTTCTTCCGCGTCCTGGGCGGCAGCCCCTGCTGAGGACGGAAGCGGCCTTCCCGCGCATCCCCTTGTTCGCCCGCAGCGTGGGTGAGGGGTAGCGCCACTGCCGGGCCCTGATGGCCCGGCGCTATGATCCCCTCCCCCACTACCGGGGGTACCTGGGAGATCGCCTTGAACAAGTGTGCTGCTGTCGTGCTGGCCGCGGGCCTGCTGGTTGGGTTGCCGTCCGTCGTTGCTGCGCAGACGCAGCCCGGCGGGAAGATCGAGGTGAAAACCGCGGACGACCTGCCGCGTCACACGTACAAGATCGAAGGCAAACCATCGGAGTTCCTGCTGAGCGACGCGCCGTTCAAGGCGTTCGTGACGCAGGTCAAGGCCGACATCGAGCAGGACCTCGCCAAGTACGACATCAAGGACCGCACCACGCTGCAGTCCTACTACAACGTGCTGCTCGCGATCGCGATGTACGAGAAGCGCGACGCCGACGTGCTCACGTACGTGGAGAAGATCCGCGAACTCGAGGCCAAGCAGAGCAAGAAGCTCACCACCGGCCTCACCGCCCGCGCCCTCGTGGCCGCGTCCAAGGAGAAGGACAAGGCCAGGTTCGCCGAGACCTTCAAGCGCGAGCTGAAGGCGCAGGTCAAGGACCTGCCATGGGAGACCGTCCGTGAGGCCATCACCCAGGGCAAGGGTCGCGCCGAGATGGTCAGCCGCACTCTGATCATCGGGGGCGTGCAGGGCGCGATGGACGAGGTCGCGACAAAGGCGGGCGGCGTGCTCAGCAACGACTTCGCATGGGGCCTCATCAACATGCGGGCCACCCTCGACCGCCTGCTCGAAGTGAACCCGCTCGTCGTCGAGGTCTACTCCGAGGTCATCAAGAGCCACGAGGTCGCCGTCAAGGACGTATGGACCGAGCGCCTCGTCACCCTCACGCCCGACACCAAGGCCACGCCAGTCGTGATCGCGATCTGGGATTCGGGTGTTGACACCGCGATCTTCAGCGGCCAGCTCTTCGAGAACCCCAAGGAGGCCGCCAACGGCAAGGACGACGACAACAACGGCTTCGTCGACGACGTGCACGGTATCGCCTACGACCTCTACAGCGCGACGACCCCCGAGCTGCTGCACCCGGTGACCGACCTCCAGAACGACAAGGCCCTCGTGGTCGCCCACACCAAGGGCCTCATGGACCTCCAGGCCAACATCGACAGCCCCGAGCGGCAGGCGCTGCTGGCGTACATCAAGACCCTCAAGCCAGACGACGTCCGCACCTTCCAGGAGGACCTGGGCCTCTTCGGCAACTACGCCCACGGCACGCACGTGGCCGGCATCGCCGCCGAGGGCAACCCCTTCGCACGCCTGCTCCCCGTCCGCATCACCTTCGACTACAAGCTCATCCCCACCGTCACCCCCAGCATCGAGGACGCCCAGAAGCAGGCCAAGGCCGCTCGCGACACCGTCGCCTATATGCGCAAGGCCGGCGTCCGCGTGTGCAACATGAGCTGGGGCGGCTCCCGCAAGGACATCGAGGGCGCCCTCGAAATGAAGGGCGTGGGCGAGAACCCCGAGGAACGCGCGGCCCTCTCCCGCAAGCTCTTCAAGATCCAGCGCGACGCCCTCGAGGAGGCCATGAAGAGCGCCCCCGAGATCCTATTCGTCGCCGCGGCCGGCAACAGCGACAACGACAACACCTTCAGCGAGCTCATCCCCTCCGGCCTCAACGTGCCCAACATGATCACCATCGGGGCGGTGGACCAGGGCGGCAAGCCCACCGGCTTCACCACCTTCGGCAAGAACGTGACGCTGTACGCCAACGGCTTCGAGGTGAACAGCTACATCCCCGGCGGGCAGAAGATGAAGTTCTCCGGCACCTCGATGGCGGCACCCAACGTGGCGAACCTCGCGGGCAAGCTGCTCGCCCTCAACCCCAAGCTGACCACCGAGCAGGTGGTGGAACTGATCCGCTCCGGGGCCGAGCCCATGGAGGGCTACGAGGGCCGCTTTGTGATCAACCCCAGGAAGACCGTGGGGAAGGTCGCGAAGAACTGACCTGAACCTCGAAACGCGCTCCGCGGGCCCTCGTAAGGGGGCCCGCGTGCGTTTTGGAAGGCCATCCTCTCGCGGAGGGCGCGGAGGCGCGGAGCAGGCACGGCACCCTTCAAGAGCCTGCCCGCCACCGTTGTCCCCTCTTTCCGTCCCCCTCCGCGCCCCCCGTCCTCCGCGAGAGACATGCCTTGGGCTCCGCGAGAGCCCGCCCTTGGAACCACCGCCGGGCGGGCACGGATAGGGGGCTGACGGGAACGCCCGCGGATGGGTATCTTGTGGGCCTCAGGGAGGCACCCACCAGTGCCGTTTTGTGATCGGTTTGGCCTTGGAGCCCCTACCGGGTTCGGGGCTGGGAGGTTATCTTGTCTACGGATACAGCGGTGAACGGGTCGGCGACGGCGGAGCACAAGCCGGCCGGGAGCAAGCACGTGAGCGTCGAAGCAGAACCGGAATCTTCAGCAGCACACGTTGGCCACGTCAGCATGTCGCGCAAGAAGAAGAACGACCCCCACGCCACGCGCTGGGGCAAGTTCCTCCAGGCCGCCATCAAGTTCGAGGCCAGCGACCTCATCATCAAGAGCGACCAGCAGCCCAAGGTCCGCCTCCGCGGCGCCCTCAAGGCCATGGAGACGCAGGCCGTCAGCGAGGAGGAGTTCTGGCAGATCGCCGACGCCATCCTCACCGAGGACCAGCAGAAGGACCTCCAGAAGTTCGGCTCCGTCGACTTCGCCTACGACTACGACGCCAACAACCGCTTCCGCGTGAACCTCTTCCAGGCCCGCGGCAAGCTCTCGGTTGCCTGCCGCCTCATCACCAGCAAGATCCGCAAGTTCGAGGAGCTGTACCTCCCCGCGACGATGTCCGAGATCGCGATGCAGCCCAACGGCATCGTGCTGCTCAGCGGCGTGACCGGCTCGGGCAAGTCCACCACGATCGCGGCCATGCTCGACTACGTGAACGAGCGCAAGCCCGTGCACATCGTCACCATCGAGGACCCGATCGAGTACATCTTCGTCGACAAGAAGGCGACGGTGAACCAGCGCGAGATCGGTATCGACTGCCTGGACTTCAAGATCGCCCTCCGCGCCCTGGTGCGTGAGAACCCCGACATCGTGCTGGTGGGCGAGATGCGCGATAACGAGACCTTCCACGCCGCGCTGCACGCTGCCGAAACCGGCCACCTGGTGTACGGGACCATCCACGCGTCCAGCTCGACGCAGACCTTCAGCCGTATCTACGGCCTCTTCGAGCAGGAGGAAGTGGAGCAGGTCCGCAAGATCCTCGCCTACCAGATGCGGGCGTTCGTGTACCAGAAGCTGCTGCCCACGCTGCACCCCAACATCGCGCGTATCCCGGGGCTCGAGATCCTCATCAACAACGCGGTCGTCCGCAAGCACATCCTGGAGAGCCGCGAGGGCGAGCTCCGCGAGTACCTCAAGAGCATCGAGGCCCGCCAGTCGGGCATGCAGGACTTCAACTGGCACCTGGTCAAGCTGGTGGAGGAGGAGTACATCGCCCTCAAGGTCGCCGAGGACGCCAGCCCCAACATCGACGAGTTCCGCATGATGCTCAAGAAGCTCGGCGGGATCTAAGAGAATCCAACCACAGAGACACAGAGTCACAGAGAAGACCAGAAGGCCCGGATCGTACAGATCCGGGCCTTTTCCTTTTCGCTTCCTTTGCCTTCCTCTGTGTCTCTGTGTCTTTGTGGTTAGCATTCTGGGATGTCCGCCCGCGAGCAGGTCCTCGACACCCTCCGCCAGCTCCTGCCCGCCTTGCGCGAAGACCTGGGCGTGCGCGAGCTCTACCTCTTCGGCAGCTTCGCCCGCGCCGAGGACACCGAAGACTCCGACGTCAACCTCCTCGTCGAGGTTGCCGACGATGCCACGCTCTTCACCCTCGCCCGCATCAAGCACCGCCTGCAGGCCGCGCTCCGCCGCCCGGTGGACCTGGGCACCTGCGATGGCCTCTCCCGCGCCGCCCGCGAGCGCATCATGAAGGAGCGCGTGCGTGTGGCCTAAGGGCGGTGGTTCACAGGGCGGGGGCGGTCGGCGCGGAGGCCGCCAGCGCGGCCCCCATCATGGCAACCGCTTCCCCCGCGCCCGCCGCCACGAGCGCGAGCAGCTCAACCGTCACTGGGCGGACCGCGTCCGCGACATCGTCCTCGCCTGCCACGAGTGCGCCGCCTTCACCGCCGGCCTCACCCTCGAGCAGTACGCCAGGGATGTCCGCACCCACAAGGCCGTGCTGATGAACCTCGTCATCATCGGCGAGGCCGCGAAGTACACCCCCGGCCGCATCACCCGCACGCACCCCTCGATCGCCTGGGACGACCTCCGCGAGCTCCGGAACTTCGTCGTGCACGTCTACTTCCGCGTCGAGCACCGCCTGGTATGGGAAACGGTCCACCGCGAGCTCCCCCACGTCGCCCGCCGGCTCGAGGAGCTGCTCAGGGACGGCGGTGGAACGGCGTGAAGCGCGGTCCAGCGACTCTCAGCACGCCCCCCCGCCCAGCACGCGGAAGAAGCTCTCGATGTCCTGGTCGGTCCCGATGTCGCCATCGCCGTTGAAGTCGGCGCCGCCACACGTGGCGCAGCAGTTGCCGCCCAGGCACGCGAAGAAGGCCTCGATGTCCTGGTCGGTGCCGATGTCGCCGTCGCCGTTGTAGTCCGACGAGCAGGTCACCCACAGCGTCGCGCCGTCCGACACCACCGACCCGCACTGCTTGGTGACCACCACGTCGTACACGCCGTTGTTGGGTGTATCAACCCCAGTGAAGGTCAGCGTCGCCGTCGCGGTCCCGCTCACTGGTCCGCCGTCACTCAGCGCCGCGCCGTTGTGCCGCCACTGGTAGCTGGCCGCGCCCGGCCCGGCATCGAGCGACACCGACATCGCCCCCCCGCCGCCCGGCGCCAGCAGCAGCGACTCGGGGTGCGCCGTGATCACCGGCGGCGTGCAGTCCGTGCCCGGCGGCACATTCGTCACCACATCGAACGAGAGCCCCCCCGACGCCCCGATGAACCCAATGCCCCACGGCTGGGCCGTGTACTGCAGGTCGTACAGCCCCACCGCGAGGTAATACGTCCCCATCGGCAGCGTGCCGTTGCGGCCGTCCAGCGGCTGGCCATTGGGGTACGCGGGGCGCGTGCCCATGCCGAAGCTCAGCTGCGCGGCGAACCCCGAGCCCGTGTCGTCATCGGTCACCAGCAGCTGCCCCGCGCTGTCGAACAGGGCCAGCTCGGTGTCCGGGGAGGTCATCGAGTTGCCCGCGACGATGTCGAGGTACCGGCCCAGGGCCGCGTCCACGTTCCGCTCCAGCGTGAAGCGGTACATGACGAAGCCGCTGGAGTTAATAGAGGCCGACGGCACGCTGAACCCGGGCGCCACCAGCACCCCCATGTTCGTCGTCGCCGGCGGCGCGGGCGGCTCGTCGGTGATCCGCACCGTCACGTCCCACCGCGCATCCACGCTCGCCGCCCCGCCGTTGTCGACCACCTCGAAGAACCGCAGGGTCCATGTGCCCGCGGCGTTCGACAGGGCCCCAAACGACAGCGACAGGTCCATCGACAGGTTGCCGAAGCTCGGCCCATTCCGCGGGAACGCGTGCACCACGATGCTCGTGCCGTTGGGCGCGGTCACCAGGATCTTGGCGTCCGACGCAAACGTGTTCGCGTTCAGCTCCGTCAGCGTGCCGGTGATGTTCACCCGCCCCATGCCGTAGCCGCCCACCGCATTGAACGTCCGCACCGAGTTGCTGGCCGCGTTCTGGAGGCCGTTGGAGTTCACCGTGGTGAACGCGAACGTCTCTCGCACGGCAGCCACAGAGGTGCTCGCCGAAAGCATCAGCGCAACCAGCAGCGCCAGCGCCCGCACCCCGAAACCCCCGACCGGTACACGTGTGTTCACGACCGCCTCCTCCGCCGCGCCGCCGCGAGCAGCCCCACGCCAATCAGCCCGCCCGCACCCGGGCTGGGCACCACGCGCACCGAGCCGTCCACGTACAGGTCCCGCAGGTCCCACACCAGCCCGCCGCCGAGCTCCGGCAGGGTGATCGAGGCGAACTGCCCCGTCGAGTGCTCGAAGGTGAACAGCGGCAGCCGCTCGCCGAAGCTGAACTGCACGCCGCTCTCGGCCTCCAGCACCAGCGCCCCGTCGAAGTTGATCTCCGACGCGAGGATCGAACCCAGCCCGCCCTCGGTGAGCGCGAACAGCACCGACCCGGGCGAGTCCAGCGTCAGCATCCCGAAGTGGATCTGGCTGCCGCCGGTGACCCGCAGCGAGCCCATGTTGGAGAACTCCGCGCTGTCGCCCATCAGGGCCGGGCCCTGGTAGGCGATGATGCCGCCGTTGATCGCCTGCACCGTGCCGAAGTTCACGAACCGCTGCTGCTCGATGGCCAGCTGCTTGCCCGCGATATCGGCCGACACCAGGCCATAGTTGATGAACGAGCCCAGGGCGCCAAAGCCCCACGCCAGGCGGATCTTCCCGTCCCCGCCGCGCAGCACCGCGTTGGGCCCGAAGGTGAGCGTCGCGTAACCGGCCCCGTTCTGTGCCGGGCCGCGGAGCGTCACCTGCCGCTCGCCCACCCCGCCGTCGGGGTTGAAGAAGATCGTGCCCGAGTTGAAGGACTGGTCGCCGACGAACACGACCTTGGAGTTGGGCTTATACAGATCAATCAGGCCGTTGAGCGTGACGCCCGACCTCATGAGGATCTGCTCGGCATCGGTCACACGCAGCGTGCCGTTCACGGTGATGCCGTCGAACGTCGTGTCGTGACCCATGTACAGATTCGTCCCGGCGGGCACGTTGAGGGTTCCGCCCTTGATGCGGGACGCGTTCTCGAACCTCCAGATCGTTGTGGGATCAAGCGTGAGGGTGTCGCCGGTGTTCTCCAGCGAGCCGCTGAAGCTCATGGTGCCCCCGACGCGCTCCATCGAGTTCACCAGCCACGTCGAGACATTCTGCAGGCTCATCGAGCTGTTGATCTGCCGCAGCACCGTCGACGGATGGAACGTGCCGCCCACGGCCAGGTGCCCTCCGTTGATCGCCTCCAGCGTGCCGTAGTTCGTCAGCCCAATCTGCAGCACCTGCCCCGGCACGTCCGCGCTGATGCGGCCGTAGTTCGTGATCCCCACCGAGGAGTTGGCGAGCGGGTGGGCAGAGAAGTAGCCACCGCCGCCGTGCACCCAGCTCTCCGCGCCGATCACCAGATTGTTCGCGCCGATGCGGATCCGGTTGCTGCTGGTGGGCGTCCCGCCGTGCGCGATGTGGATCTCGTCGTTGTCCAGCACCCATGGCGCCTGCGAGTTGCCCAGCCCGAAGTACAGGTTCGAGCCCTCCTCCAGCCGCATCACGCCGCTGATGTTCGTGCCGCTGAGCAGGTGCAGGTCCGTGAAGTTCGTCACCCCGCCGATGACATTGACCCCCTCCAGGTACACGCTGCCGTCCGACGCCGGGATGCTCAGGCCACCCCCCGTGTTGTCGATGGTCCCCCCCACGATCCGCGGCACGTTGCCGCGGATGGCCATCGACTGGTTGCCGCCCGAGAGCGTCAGCGTGCGCCCGGTGTTGATGAGCCGGCCCCACAGCTCCACCGTGCCCCCGTCATTCTCAAACCCGTTCTCGAGTGTCGCGATGCCGCCGATCCGCAGCGTGCCGCCCGAGGAGGCCCGAACCACGCCGGTCGCGCCGCTGGTCCAGGTCGTCAGCGGGTCGCCGTGGAACTCGCCGATGTGCAGGATGCCCCCGTTGGTCGCCTCGAGCACGCCGTTGTTGGTCATCGTGCCCGGCTGCAGGTGCATCAACTGACCGGGGAGGTCCGCCCGCACCGTGCCGTTGTTGACGAGGGTGGAACTGAGCCCGCCGCCCAGCGAAATGTCGAACAGCGTGGCGTTGCCGCCGCGGATCGTGGCCGTGGGCGATAGCGTCACCGTGAGTCCATTGGTGCGGTGCCCGATCTTCCGCGTGAGCGTGTCCGCGGTCCCGTCGGAGAAGATCGTCACGCCGCTGATCGTCTGGCTGTTCTCAAACCCAAGGTACGAGGCCCCGGTCAGGCGCACGGTGCCCGTCCCCGAGAGCCCGCTGTGGACGTTGAGCTGGCGGTTGGCGGGCGAAGCGTTGCCCGCGATGTGCAGCTCGCCATTGAGCGCCACGCCGTTGCGGAGATGGAGCTGACCGCTGAAGTTGCTCGCGGGGTTGATCCGCAGCGGCGTGCCCGGCACGTTGATCGTGCCGCCAAGGACCCACAGTCCGGGCTCCAGCAGCACGTTGCCCGCGGCCGTGAACGTCGAACCCGTGTTGTCGAGCACCCCTCCCAGCCGGATCTGCGAGCTGTCCAGCGCTTCAATCGTGCCGCCGCTGAACGAGTAGTTCCCGCTCAGGAACATCGTCGATGTGTCCCGCGTGCGGATCGTCCCAGCGTTGGTCCAGTTGCCGCCCAGGCTCAGCGTGCCGCCGTTGGACCCCTCAAGCAGGCCGTTGTTCGTGAAGCTCGAGCCGCTGACGCCCAGCGTCTGCCCCGGCACGTCCGCGAGGATCGTCCCGTTGTTCACCAGCGGCTGGGCGTTGACCCCGCCGTAGCCGCTGATGGTGTACGTGCTGGGGATGGTGAGCCCGCCGCTGACGAACGGACGCCCGGAGACGTTGCCGCCCTGCAGCCGGATGTGCCCGCTGCCCAGCAGGGTGCCCTGGCTGAGCACGCCCCCGGTGCTCACCGTCACCAGCTCATTCGCGGGCACTGCCAACGACTCGGTCCACAGCTCGGCACGCACATCCAGGTTCAGCCCGCTGGGGACCGTCACAGTCGTGCCGCGGGCGTCCACCCGCCCCATCACCCGCACCTGCCCGCCATTGTTGTTGATGTTGCTGAACAGCGCGGCGCCCGCGGCGCTCCCCCACATGTCCAGCGTGCCGTTGGTGATATTCACCGTGCCGTTGTTCACCCACTGGCCGCTGAGCCCCAGGCGGCCGCCGTCGGTCACATCGATGGTGCTCGTGTTCGTGAAGTGCCCCGCCAGCACGAGGAAGCTGTTCGCGCCCGACACGCTCACCTGCCCCACGCTCCGCACCCACTCTGCCAGCAGCGTGCCGCCGTTGGTCGCTTCGAGACGGCCGCCCGCGTTCTCAAGGTCGCCCTTCACCCAGAGCGTCTGACCGGCCACATCCGCGCGGATCAACCCGTTGTTGGTGATCAGGTCCGCGGTGTTGAGGCCGACGGTGCCCCCGCCGCCGTGCACCACGGCCGTGCTGCCCAAGGTCAGCGTGCCGCCCGCCGAGCGCAGCGCCCCCGCCGTCGCTCCGTTCAAGAACACATCGCCAGTCAGCGTCGACCCCGTCTCCAGATTGAGCGTGCCCGCGCCCACCGTGATCGGCCCTGCGAACACCGTCGCGTCGTCCGCGTTGAGCGTGCCGCCCGCCACCAGCGTCGAGCCCGTGACCTGCACGCCCGCAAGCGCGCTGCTGCCCGACCGCTGCGTGAGCGACTGCCCGTTCGCCGTCGCGATCGTGCCGCCGGTGATGCTGCCCCCCGCGAGCCCCACGGCCCCCACCGCCGAGTCCACCGTCAGCGTCGCGCCGGTGTTGTCCATCGCGCCCGTGATGTTGACCAGCGTGGTGCCCGTCGCGGTGATGCTTCCAATGCCCGCCGTCGTGAAGGCCCCGCCAAGGTTCACCGTGGCGTCGTGGGCGACCACTCCTGCCGTGTTCGTCCACGTCCCGTTGAGCGTGAGCGAGCCCGTCGTCACCTGCACCGGCTCGTTAAGCGTGTACGTGCCGCTCAGCGTCAGGGCGCTGCCCGTGCCCAGCGAGCGGGCCGTGCCCAGGTTGCCGGTCACGCCGTTCACCACCAGCCGCCCGCCATCCACGGCCTCGATGATCCCGCCGTTGCTGAACGACGCGCCCTGCACCGTGATGGTGCGGCCGTTGGTGTTCGCGGAGATCAGGCCGTTGCTGGTGATCGCGGTGCCCGCCTCGCCGATCAGGCCGTTGCCGCCGCGCACGATCACATCCGACCCGAGCGTCAGCGTCGTCCCGCCCGCCTCCGGCACCGCCCGCAGCAGGGCGTTGCCGCTGGAGGCGTTGAATGTGAACGTGCCGGTGCCGGCCGTAGCCCAGCTGGGGAACTGCATCGCCGCGCCCGAGGAAATAATGACCTCGCCGTTGAGCGTGGTCGCGCCGTCGGCGGTGAGCGTGCCCGCCAGCACCGCGACATCGCCGTTGACCGTCACGCCCGCGAGCAGGCTGCCGCCGCTCCGCTGCTCCAGCTTCTGCCCGTTCGACGCGGCCACCGTGCCGCCCTGGATCGTCCCGCCGCGCAGCCCGATCAGGGTCGCGGCGTTGTCCAGGGTCAGCGTGCCGCCCGTGTTGTCGAGCACGCCCGCGATGTTCACGCTCGTGCTGCCCGAGCGGGTGACGGTCCCGATCTCCGCCTGCGTGAAGCTGCCGCCCAGGTTCACCGTCGTGTTCGTCGCGACGATGCCCGCCGTGTTCGTCCAGTCGCCGTTGAGGTTCAGCGTGCCCCCGCCCGTGGCGGTCAGGGGCGTGTTGATCGTGTACGCCCCATCCAGCGTGAGCGTGCCGCCGTTGATCCGGGCGGTGTTGAGATTGCCCGCCAGGTTCCGCACGCTCAGGATGCCGGACCCGTAGGCCTCGAGCACGCCGTTATTCACCACCACGTCGGGCTCCACGAGCAGCCCGCCGCCGTCGCTGAAGGTCGACCGGATCAGCCCGTTGTTGACCAGCGTCGCCGTGCCCGTCTCCCCCAGCCTCACCACGCGGGCGCCCCCGCCGGAGATCGTCCCCGCGGCCCCGATCGTGAGCGTCTCGCCCGCGTCGATGCCGATCGTCGTCACCACGGTCGACGACGGGTGGTAGTGGATGTCGATCGCCTGGTTGTGCGTGCGCGTGCCGTGCAGGTTGAGCGAGCCCCCGCCCCGCAGCGTGACCGCCCCATTGATGGCCGACGCCGCGTCCACGTCGATGAGCCCCACCGTCGAGTTCACCGTGCCGTTGATCGCCGCGCCGCCCGAGAGGAACAGCGTGGTCTCCACCTGGCCGTCCCAGTCGTCCGCGATCACGTTCCCGCTCACCGTCAGCCCGTGCAGGCGGGAGTTGGTCGCGCTGTGCACGCGCAGGCGCGGGTTGAGGTCCGCGCCGGTCAGCGTGCCGCCGGTGATAGTCCCGCCGTCGAGCCGCAGTTCGCCCACCTGCGCCGTCGAGAGCGTGCCGCCGCTGTTGTCCAGCTCGCCGGTCACGTACAGCTGTCCGCCGTTGATGACGCTGAAGCCTGCGAGGTCCGCCCGCGTGTAGGTCCCGCCCACCCGCGCGATGCCGCCGTTGAGCTGGATCGTCCCGGTGTTGACCCAGTCGCCGTCCAGCCGCAGCGTCGCACCCGAGTTCTGCAGCACGAGCGCCGACTGGTTGACCAGGTCCGTCGAGTAGATCGTGGTGCTCTGCAGCGTGGCCCCGCCCGTCAGCGTGACGTCGTTCAGCGTGACCCCCGCCGCGCCCACGCCCCGCAGCACCGCCCCCGACCCCAGGTGCACCGTGCCGCCGGTGATCGACCCGCCGGTGTACTGCCAGCGCGCCCGCGCCGCGTCCAGCGTGAAGGTGGCGCCGGTGTTGTCCATCGCGCCGCTCACCACCACGTCGTTGCCGGCGCCCGTCTGCAGCGTGCCCAGGCCCGCCGTCGTGAACGTGCCGTTCAGATTCAGCCGCGCGTTGCTGCCCGTGACCGCGATGGTCCCGCCCGCGTTGGACCACGCCCCGCCCAGGGTCAGCACGCCCGACGGCGCAGTCAGCGACACCAGCCCCGTGTTGCTCACCCCCGTCAGCGTCCCCGACGTGACCACCAGCCCCTGCCCGTCGGCAGTGGCCAGAGTGCCGCCGGTGATCGACCCGCCCGCGAGCTCGTAGTCGGGGTTGGCCGCGTTGATCGTCAGCGTCTGCCCCGCGTTGTCGTAGGCCCCCGCGAGCACCATCTTGGAGCCGCCCGTCCGCGTGATGTTGGCGAACGACGCGCTGGTCAGCGGCCCGCCCAGCACCACCCGCGAGCCCCCCGTGGCCGTGATGCCCGCCGTGTTCGTCCACGCCCCGTTCAGCGTCAGCGCGGCCCCGCTCGCCACCGAGACCGGATTGTTCAGCGTGTACGTGCCGTCGAGCGTGATGGAGGACCCCGCCCCCGTGGCGTTCACCGTGCCCACATCGCCCATGAGGCCCGAGGCGATCAGCCGCCCCCCGCCGCTCGCGCGCAGCGTGCCGTTGTTGGTGAGCGTCTGCGCCAGCAGCCACACCGGCCCGTTGCTCGCCTCATCGGCCTCGATGGTGCCGTTGTTGATGAGCGTGCCGCGCGGCACGTCGGTGTACTCCCCGCCCACCAGCATCCACTTGCCCTTGAGCGTGGAGCCCGCCGCCAGCGTCACCGTCTCGCCCTGCTCGATCCGCAGCCGCTTGTAACTGTCCGAGCGCATGGCGATGTTGCCGTTCAGCGTCATCGACCCCGACAGCAGCACGTCGCTGTAGAAGTTCAGCTGCCCGTTGACCGTGATCCCGTTGCGGATGTTGGTGCCGGCCGTGGTCAGCGTGCCGTTGATCGTGACCCCGTCGAGCACGCTGCTGTAGTGGCCCGTCTGCAGCACGCCGCCCGTGGCGTTGATCGTGCTCCCCGCAAGCGTGCCGCCGTTGAGCCAGAGCGTGCCCGCGCCCAGGTTCACCGTGGGCACCGTCATCGTGCCGCCGTTGAGGTGCAGCTGCGCCTGCGCCGAGGACAGCGTGAGTTCGAACAGGCTCACGTCGCCCATCGACGTCACCGTGTGGTTCGCCCCCGTCGCGCTCAGGAACGCCCGGTACACCGCGCCCGGCGGCGTGCCGTTGTTGGGGCTCACGCCCCCCGCCCACTTGCCGGCGTCGCTCCACAGCCCGCTCACCGGCGCCGCCCAGTGCACGTCCGTCTGCGCCACCGCCCGCGCCGAGAGCACCGTCCCCGCCAGCGAAGCCAGCAGCAACCCGCGGACGAGCCCGACCCGACCCGCCCGACGCGACACGCCATTGTTCAAGGGATGACCCCCCTTTCGGGCGGCCAGTCTACTTGGAACCGGGGCGCACGCAATGCCCTTCCCGAAGGCTTCAAGTCCCGCCGCGATCAGCGCCACCACCTGCGCGCTCCACGGGCCGGCGCTCGCCCTGTGGGGCGACCAGCGCATCCAGTCCAGCACCTACGGCGCGAGCGAGCGGGCTGGAAACCAAAAACGAAACGCCCCGCGATGGCTCGCGGGGCGTTTCTTGAAGTGACCCCAAGGGGATTCGAACCCCTGTTTTCAGGATGAGAACCTGACGTCCTGGACCGGGCTAGACGATGGGGCCAGCTCGCACGAACTCGGTCGTGGTCCAGTGGGGGGAAGCGTAGGGCGATTTTCCCGGGTGGGCAAGCCGTTTAGCGAGCAGGCCGTTCAGGCCTTGGCCGCGCCCGACAGCACCTGCCGCCGCAGCTGGGCCAGCGCATACACCGCGGCCTCCTCGGCGGTCTGGCCGACCACCGCGCCCGCGAGGGTGTCGCCGGCGGTCTCCCGCCACTCGGCGCGGTAGCAGTCAAACAGCTGCACGTGCCGCAGGGTGAGGGTGCAGCCGTGCTCGGCGAAGGCGTCGCGGACGCCCTGCTCGTCGGGGTAGCTGCGGGCGTCGGGGCCGCGCTTGCAGCGGGCGGGGTTCTCGGGGGTCCAGCCGGTGGAGTACAGGGCGTCGATCGCGAAGTTCAGACCCATGCCAAGCTCCCTTCACGTTGCCGGACCGTGGTCCAGTTTAGCACCGATTTGGGCCCGGCTTCCACAGGATTCGGCGTGGTTGGCGGGCGGTAACTACGAGCTTGAATCCTGCGACATGCCTACCAGCACGACGACGTCGTAGAGCGCGTGCGTGGCCACCACCACGCCGAAGCCGCGGAGGATGTAGAGCACCGCGAAGAAGCCGCCGGCTCCGGCCAGGAATAGGAGCTTCATGGTGTCGCGACGGGCCACGTCGTGGTAGAGGGCGAAGGCGACGGCGCTGGCGACGGCGGCGAATGCGAACCCGGTGCCGCTCTTGAGCTTCATGAGGTCCACCAGCACCAGGTGCAGGGCGGTGATGAGGATCAGCCGGAACAGGAGCTCCTCGTAGAGGCCGGCGCCGATGGCCAGGGTGATGCGGGCCTCGCGGGTGTAGTCGGAGAACGCGGCGGCGGCGGCGGGTGTGCGCGAGCCCAGGAAGTAGCCCAGCACGATGATGGGCAGGACCCAGAGGCAAGACTCGAGCAGCATGCCCAGCAGGACGCTGGGTTTCAGCCTCCAGCTGTCGCGTTCGAGGTAGTGCCATACGAGGAGGACGACGGCGAGGACGATGGGCGGGAGGTGGAAGCTGGCCTGGCCGAAGAGCTCGAAGAAGCCGCCGAGGATGCGGCGGGCGGCGATGGTTTCCATCACGCCCTGGTTGCTGTCGGAGAGGTAGAGGATGGAGCCGACCTCGTAGAGGACCATGAGGGGCGCGAGGAAGGCGAGGACGTGGAGGGGGCGGGTGGAGAGGTGGGCGTAGGTGTCCTTTTTGCCCAGCGGCTTGCTGAACATGGGCGTGCGCGAGGTGGAGCGGGCGCGGGACATGGGGGGAGAATGTAACGAAAAAGAAGACGCCCACCTTGCGGTGGGCGTTGGGTCATGAAGCTGCGTGTTGGAGAGAGAGTCGGTGCGCCCGAGCGCTCCGGGCAGCTTACTTCGCGGCCTGCTTGGCCTTGAGGCGGGCGGAGAGGCGGGACTTGCGGCGGGCGGCCTGGTTCTTGTGGATGACGCCCTTCTGGGCGGTGCGGTCCAAGACGCGGACGACGGTCTTGAAGGACTCGGTGGCCTCGGCGGCGGTGCCGTGGAGGAGCTTCTCGGAGAAGTCCTTGGTGGCGTCGCGCATGGCCTTCAAGCGCCAGCGGTTGAGGGCGCGGCTGGTGGCATTCTGACGGACGCGCTTCTTGGCAGTGCGGGAGTGGGCCATTGGAGTCAGGGTCCTTGGAAAACCGCCGGGGTGTGCCGGCGGGGAGGGAATCTTGGCAGGCTGGGGCCGAATTTCAAGTGGGAAGTCGGAAGTGGGAAGTAGGAAGTCGAAGGGCGGAAGCGGCGAGGGAGGCGGGGGTTGGGGTGGAGCGGCTGGTCCGTGGCTTTCCAGCTTGCGGGGAGCGGCCTACAGTCTCTTCTGCCCTCGGAAGAGGGACGAGCGGGCGTAGCTCAATTGGATAGAGCACCTGACTACGGATCAGGAGGTTAGGGGTTCGACTCCCTTCGCCCGTGTTGGAAGACCCGCCTGGATGGGCGGGTTTTTCGTTTTTTGGGATGTCGGATGTCGGAGGTCGGATGTCGGATGCGGGCGGGAGGGCTGGGGCGTGACGCTGCTGCTGATCGGGGTTGGGGGCGGGGTCGGGGCGTTGTTGCGGTATGGGTTGTCGGTGTGGCTCGGGCGCGGAGGGGAGGGGTTCCCGGTTGCGACCCTGGTGGTGAATGTCAGCGGGTGTGTGCTGATCGGGCTGCTGGTGCCGCTGCTCAAGGGGTGGAACGTGCGCGAGAGCGTGCAGCTGGGGCTGCTGGTCGGCCTGCTCGGGGGCTACACCACTTTCTCGAGCTTCGGGCGGGAGACCTTCGGGCTCGTTGAGAGCGGGCGCGTTGGGATGGCTGTTGGGTATGTGGGGCTGAGCAATGTGCTCGGGGTCGTGGGGGTGTGGGTGGGGATGGTGATTGGGAGAGGGTGGGCGTGAGGCGGGAAGAGGGAAGGCAGGTACGCGGAGTTGCGCAGACGTGGCGGAGTTTCGCGGAGAAAAGGCAGGGGGCGGGTTTGAAGACGGGAGCGGTGGGGATTCGTGGGGAGAGCGCGGATCAGGAGCGGGGGTTGAAGTGTGAGCGATCGATCGCCTTGGCGCCGGGTCGGTGTAGCGGAGGATGAGGTGGTTGATGCGGCGGCGTTCGGTGGGGTGGGTGGTGGTGGTGCGCTGGTGCTCGAGGTCTTTGAGGGCCGCTGTGCGGGCGGTGGCGGCGTAGGCCGCGAGCTTGCTTTCGGCGTGCGCGGCCTGCATGCGGCGGAATGAGTCGATGCGCTGCTGGATGTGGGGCTGGTCGGCCCAGTCGAGGATCTCGGCGAGGGTGCGGCCGGTCTGAGCGGCGGCGAGGAGGAAGTCGATGTTGTTGCGGAGGAGGGCTTCGAGCAGGCCGCGGTCGTTGTAGGTAAGTGGCTCGCGCGGGGAGGCGGGTGCGAAGGCGCGCTGGTCGGCCTCAAGGGTGGCGTCGGGGATGGGCGGGGCGGGGACCATGACGGAAGCCTAACTTGGCCGCGTGCGGTGTCGAGGGAGGAAGTGGGTAAGTCCACGATTGTGCGCACAAACGTCGCCGATGGGTCCGCAAGTGCTTGTGGTGCAGAGGGATGAAATTCGGGGAGTGGTCGCGGCGGCGGTGCGCGCGGAACGGTTGGTTATGGCCGCGCCTGGCGCTGAACCATCAGTTCACCGCTCGGAGCAGCGGCGAACAGATGGCACCCGATCGATGCAACCTGCCACCACTCGATTTCCAATTTTCTTCCGCTGCAACTCCTGTATGCGGAACCACATGCGAACTTGCACCTAACAAGAAGCTCGACTTCTGCGACTGTTCGGCTTTTATACGCCACCTGTCTCGGGGCTTTCTGACTGGTGCGCGTCGCCCGGGAGGCGAGGCTTGGGGCAGGCAGGAGATACAGCATGAACCGCAAGAACTCGATCGCGTGGCTTCTCTCTGTCGTGGGCGCTGCGGGGCTGTCGAGCGTGGCGAGCGCGGCGCTGCCGGTGCCGATGGTGCCGCCGTGCGAGTGCGCCATCGGCCGGCTGAACTACTACAGCACGATGGCGATCAACGTGGACTGGGTGCTGAACCCCGGTGACTCGACGCCGACGGGCACGGCGGCGGGGTCGTGCCTGGCGGTGGCCGTGGGGCAGTTCATCGTGGAGACGGGCGAGCCGTGCCCGCAGTCGATCAACGAGTACGGCACCAACGGCGACGGTGATGGTGGGTCGGTGGACCTCACGCAGGCGACGCTGTACCTGGATGCGAACGCGAACACGACGGGGATCGTGAGCGGCGTGCCCGCGTACGCGAACCTCGACATCGTGGCGGGCCTGCTGGGGGGTCACATCAACAGCGAGCACGGCTGGGGCGTGGCGTTCAGCGACATCTATGAGTACGCACAGTCTGAGTGCACGGACCACATCGGGTACCTGTTCAGCCAGGCGATGGGCGCGTACACCATGAACCTGAGCTGGAACGTGGACTTCGGCGCGTACACGGTGGCCCCGTCGGTGACGACCACGATCTCGATCGGCGGGGGCTGGTCGCACCACGACTACAGCACGCCGGTGAGCCAGTTCCCGGGATCGTTCATCCAGCCGCACCGCGTGAACTGGTTCCGCCTGATCCCCACTTTCCACGACGGGAACACGTCCACCACGGGCGCGCCGATCGATGGCGTGATCGCGGTGATGCCGGACGGGACGCTGCGGCGCCTGGGCATCTGCACGGACAGCGACTTCGATCCCACGGAGCCCACGCCCGGCGAGTTCGAGATCCCCGGGGAGCACGAGATCGTCACGAATGTCCCGAGCGGGACCAACGGCGTGACGTTCGAGTACCAGCGGGTCTCGTTTGGCGCGTTCACCGGGGATGTCAACGGGGACGAATACGTGTGCTGGTCGGATCTCGCGCTGCTGGGTGCGGCGGTGGGCGCCGAGATTGGGGAGCCGAGCTATGACCCGCGCATGGACTTCGACCTCGACGGCGAGATCGAGTGGAGCGACTACGAAGCGCTGCTGGCGCTGACGAAGTGCATCGTCGATACCGACTGTGACGGTGCGACCGGCACCGATCAGGACATCGAAGCGTTCTTCTATGCGCTGGGCAGCGGTGGTCCGCAGTCGGACTTCAACGGCGATGGTGCGAGTGGGACCGACCAGGACATCGAGGCGTTCTTCCGCGTGATGGGCGGGGGGGCGTGCTGAGGTGGTACTTGATCGGTGAATGAGAAGAGGGCCCGTCGCGGGACGGGCCCTCTGTTTCATTGCTGGAGGATCAACGGACTTATGGGGCGCTACTTCACGCTGCGGGCGCCGCGGCGGGGGCCTTCACCGGTTGTGGGAGGTGGAGGCGGCGCGGGGGCTGGAGGGGGTGCGGATTTCTGCTGGGCTTCCAGGATTTTGTTGGCCTTGTCCTCGGCGGCCTGGACTTCCGGCGGCTTGGTTTCTTCGGGGCGGGTGCTGATGAAGTACGCAGCGGCGCCGCCGGCGAGGCAGAGGACGGCGATGGAGAGCTGGATGACTTTCTTCTTGTCCATTGAAGTGGTGAGTGGGAATCACGGGATGTCGATGCCGCGGATGCCGTTGCGGGTGGTCCAGAAGTAGCCGGGCTTGGGCGGGGTCTTGTCGAACTGCCAGGGGGTGGGCGGGGAGACGGCGTCGTAGCTGAAGAAGGTCCGGAGCTCCAGGTCGGGCGGGTTCCAGTTGCCCTGTGGCTGAAGGAGGTTGGTGCCGGGGGAGAAGGTCATGTTGGTGTTGAGGGTGGTCTGCGCGATGATGGTGGCCATGCTGACAGTCTTGGCGCTTCCGTCGACGAGCGCGACCTGGGGCTTGGCGCTGGGCGTGTTCCACTGAGGGATAAGGCCGTTGCGGTTCTTGTTGTAGAAGTCGGCGCGCTCGAAGAGCAGGACCTTGGCCATTGGGGCGAAGGCATCGGAGTACTTGTTGCGGCGGATGAAGAAGTTATTGGAGCGGCTGCCGATGTTGCGGACCGTGGAAGTGGTCTCGGCGAAGTGCTCGGGCTTCTGCCAGAACACGGGCGGGTACCAGTAGGAGACGGGGAAGATCCAGTTGAAGTAGTTGCCGGAGTCGAACTGGGTGTTCTCAGTAAGGAAGCGGAGCGCGGCGGTATCGGCGGGCGAGAAGCCGGACTTGGCGCGGGACTGGTTGACGTTGTCGTGGTAGACGAGGTGGGCAAGCCAGTGATAGCTGTAGGTCTCGGTGCCCTGATTACTGTCATCACCATCACCCCCGTAATCCCAGAAGCGCGTGTAGGGGAAGGGGTATGAGGGGTCGGTGTTGGGCGGCAGCCAGTTGACGCCGCCGTCGTGGACGTCGTCGCCGGGCCGGTCCATGGTGGCGAAGGGGTTGAGGAACTCCTCCTTGTGGTCGGTGGCGTAATAGCCCATGTAGAGGTAGTTCTGGTGGAGGTTGGAGAGGCTGACGGCGCGCTGGGAGCTGATGCGGGCCTTGCCGAGGGCGGGCAAGAGGATGCCGATCAGGAGCGCGATGATGGCGATGACGACCAGGAGCTCGATAAGCGTGAAGGCGCGTGGGCGGTGCATGGCGACTCCGGGGTAGAGGGGAGGGAGCGCGCGAGATGAGTGAATGTACCACGCTGGCGGTGAGATGAGGATTGCAGCTGCGTGGGTGCGGGATCGGGCGGGATTGGGCGGGTGCCTTCGCTCGCGTGTACGGGCGCTCAACAATCGATCCACCGTCCAGAGCGACGGTGAATCGATGGCACCCCTTGCGGGATCACCGACCCTTGTAGATGCGGCGGTTGCCGGGGGTGGGCTCGGGGGTGGGGGCTGCGGGGGCGTTGGCGCCGGCGGTCTTGGGGGCGGTGTCGGGCGCGGCGGGGGCCGCGGGCGGGGCGCCGGCCTGGGCGGCGGGGTCGGAGGGCTTGGGGTCGCGGAGGTTGAGGTAGATGACGACGCCGGCGATGAGCAGGATGACGACCGCGACGGCGGCCTTGATCTTGTCCTTGGTGGGCATTGACGGGCCTCAGTTCACGCCGGTGAAGACGACGGTGTAGTTCTCGTTGTTGAAGGCGGGGATGCGCTCAGGGTTGGTGCGGGCGAGGGCGGGGTTGCTCATGCCGCCGGGGATGATGCGGAGGTAGGAGGCGTGGGCGTCCATAAAGCCGAGGATGGACTTGTTGATTTCGTCGTAGCCGTTCTTGGCCTGGAACTGGTCGCTGGAGGAGTTGATGACGATGTCGGCCCACTCGTCGCTCATCCACACCATGCGGGAGGGCTGGAAGGAGTCGGCGAACTTGAAGCGGCGGGCGCCGATATCGAAGCGCTCGAGGAGGGTCTTGCCGGGGTACTGGACCTCGATCTGGTCGTACCACTTGGCCTGCCACTGGTAGCTGGTGCCAACGTCGTCGTAGCAGGAGACGCCGCCGGGGTTGTTGCCCGGCCAGTTGCGCTGGTGGCCGATCTGGTCGCTGGGGTCGCGGGCGACCGGGAGCTGGAAGGCCTTGCGCTCGCCGTCGTTTGCGAGCATGGTGGCGGGGGCGGCGGGGGCGGGAATGCCGCCGGTGTGGAGGTAGGAGTTGAGGGGGCGGTCGGCGGCCTCAACGTCGAAGACGCCGGTGCCGTTGGAGTTCGCGGCGGTGCCCCACCAGGAATCGCAGTTCTTGCCCCACGCGCTCCAGGTGCACCAGCCCTGGAGGTTGAAGGTGGGAACGGTGGAGTTGGGCGGGCCCCAGCCGCGCTGCCAGGTGGGCGTGAGCGGGAGGAAGCCCTTCATGTCGGACTGGTAGGCGGCGCCGGCGGTGGCGATGGAGCGCACGTTGGCGAGTGACACGGCGAGTCGAGCGGACTTGCGGGCCTTGCCGAGCGCGGGGAGCAGGATGCCAATGAGCAGCGCGATGATGGCAATGACGACCAGCAACTCGATGAGAGTGAATGCACGCCGCTTCATCAGACGTCTCCTGTTTGCGCTCGCGCGCGAGAACCGCGCTGGACACCCCTGCCGGCACGCATACGACCTGCCCGAAGGCTCACCCTGTGCCGGAGCAGCCTTGTTATACCACAAGTGAGGCGGGGTGGGATGCACAAATTCGGGTCCTAACGGAGGGGGAACGGCTGGATTAGAGGTGGGGAGGTGGGGAGGTGAGGAGGTGAGGAGGTGAGGGGAACGAGAATCAGTGGTGGTGGTTGAGGTGAGGGGGGGTGTGGGAGTGGGCGTGGAAGAGGGGGGCGACGTAGAAGGGGTCCCAGAAGGGGGCGTAGCCGTAGTACTCGTAGATGCCTTGCAGGGTGCGCTTGTCGAGGAGCTTGGGGTCGTAGACGAGCTTGGGGGCGGCTTCGACGGCCTGGCGGGAGCGGTCGATGTAGACGGCCTCGGGCTCGACGCGGGTGATGGCGTCGACGGGGATGGTGGCGGTGTGGCGGTGGAGGCCGAGGAAGCCGGTGCGGGTGCGGACCTGCATGAATCGGACGTGGTGCTGGTCGTTATCGAGGAGGAGGCCGTCGATGACGCCGAGCTCGTGGCCGTGGGAGTCGAAGACCTTGCGGGCGCGGATGTCCTGCTTTTTGTCGGCGAAGAAGGTGCGGGCGTCGGAGAGGCGGATGAGCTGGCCGGCGTGGGCCTGCTGCTCGCGGGCGGCCTTGGGGTCGATGGCGGGGATCGATGCTGAGTCGGTGGGGTCGCGGTGGATGAGGGGGCGGCCGAGTCTGGGTTTTGCTTGAGTGTGGGGGTGGGCGTCGGCGCCGGGGGTTGGGTGATTGGGGGTGTGGGTGGGGTGCGGGTTCGGGGTGGTGGACATGGGGCCTCCTTGCGGTGGCTCTCCCTCCACGAGATTGGGTCTGGGGTGCTGGGTGAAGGTGGGTGTAGGTGAGACCCGGGACTTCGCTCAGAGCAGCTCAGTCCCGGCGTCGGGAGTGGCGCTCAGTCTCGGCGTTCAGGCGACGCGGTCGGTGAGGCCTTTGATGCCTTGGGCGGAGGCGCAGTGGTTGCAGCAGTAGATTTGGCCGCGGGCTTCGAGGCCGTGGCCGACGATGCGGACGCCGCAGTGGGCGCATTGGGGGGCGAGGGTGGCGATGGCGCACTCGAAGGAGTCGAAGGTGTGGGCCTGGCCGGCCATTTGGATTTGGAAGGCCTTGTCGTAGTCGTTGCCGCAGCGTTCACACTTGGGCATGGTGGGGCCCTCCTGTGTGGATTGTGCGGGGGGGCGTGAAGTGGGTGTGAAAGTCGGAAGTGGGAAGGCGGAAGTGGGAGAGCGGAGAGCGGGGAGCGGGGTGAAGAGCGCCGGCCTTTTGGCGTGCCGGGTGTGCACGGATCGCCGCTAAGCGCGGCGATGCCCTCCCTGACGGTCGGGGTTCTTATTGCGTTGGGAGGCGGTCGGTGTTGATGATGTCGTCGGGGGTGTTCAGCGTGAGGTCGGGGCCGCCGCTGCGCCAGATGACGTAGGTGACCTCGGTGGCGCCGCCTTTTTCGATTTTGTAGGTGAAGGTGAGGGGCTTGTGCCAGGGGTCGAGGAGGGGGCCGCAGTTGAGCTGCTCGGCGGTTTCGGGGAGCTTGCCGTGCTCGTTTTTGTAGATCCAGACGCAGGTGGTGAGCTGCTGGGTGTTGATCTCGGTGGCGAGGGCGACGCCCTGCTTTTTGGCGGTGGCCATCTGCTGCATGTAGGACTTGCTGCCGCCGAAGGAGCCGAAGTACATCGACATGCCGATGAGGATGACGATCATCATCAGGAGCAGGCCGATGCCGCCGCCGAGGCGGCCGGGGCGGGCGTGGGTGAGGGGCATGGTGGATTGTACTGGGAGAGCAACCGCGAGGGTGCGGTAGGACTCATAGGAGTCATAGGAGAGATAGGAGGCGATCAGGGCGTGTCGGGGTCGCTTGGGGCGGGGTCGGTGGGCGTTTCCTCAGCGTCGCGCTGGCGGAGGTAGATGTGGCCCTCGATGCGGTCCTGGCGGACGGCGACCTTGCGGTTGCGGACGAGCTCGAGGAGGGCGAGGAAGAGGCCGACCATTTCGGAGCGGGTGCGGCCTTTGAAGAGGGAGACGAGCTCGAGTTCGGGCTTGGTGTCGGGGGCGGGCTCGCTGCTGAGGCGGGTAAGGATGTCGGCGGCGTGGATTTCGATGGGGGTGTCGTCGTACTTGACCTGGTGGTCGCCGAGGCGCTCGAAGTTGACGGACTCGGCGATCTTCTGGAAGGCCTCGACGAGGTCGATGAGGTTGAGGTCCTCGAGGTCGGTCTCTTCGGCGGTTTTTTCAATGGCGGCGCGGAGGGCGTGCGAGTCGATGCCGGCGGGGTGGACGGGGAAGCGGCGGCGCCAGTCCTCAGCGCGCCACTCGAGGTGGTCGGCGGCGTCGCGGTACTTCTTGTACTCGAGGAGCTGCTTGACGAGCTCGGCGCGGGGGTCGGTGGGCTTGCGGGGGTCGCTCTCGGAATCGGCGGCGCCCTCGGGCTGGGGCGGGCGCGGCATGAGCATGCGGCTCTTGAGCTCCATCAGGGTGGCGGCCATGACGAGGAACTCGCCCGCGATGTCGATGTCGATGCGGGAGCCGGAGGTGCCGAGGTCTTTGAGGAAGGCGAGGTACTGCTCGGTGATGGCCGCGACGGGGATGTCGTGGATGTCGACCTCGTTCTTCCGGATGAGGAAGAGGAGGAGGTCGAGGGGTCCCTCGAAGGCGTCGAGGCGTACGCGGTAGTCGTCCGTGAGCATGGGGGGAAACCGGAAAGCGGAAAGCGGAAACCGGAAAGCGGAAGTCGGAGGACGCGTGGCTATCCCTGAAGGCTTTGGCAGTTTACGCTTTCGGCATGACGGCGCGAACTGAGGATCGGGTGTCCGGTGTGGCGGGGTCCCCCACTGCTGCGGGGGACGCGGCGTTCATGGCGGGGATCCTGTCGGAAGAGGGGCGGGCGATCGCCGCATTGGCGGGGCGGGTGGGGGCTGGGGCCGAGTTTGTGCGGGCGGTGGACCTGATCTGCACGTGCGCGGATTCGGGCGGGACGGTGCTGGTGACGGGGCTGGGGAAGTCGGGGCTGGTGGGGGCGAAGATTTCGGCGACGATGGCGAGCCTGGGGATTCCGAGTCACAGCGTGCACCCGTCGGAGGCCGCGCACGGGGACCTGGGGCGGTTCCGGGCGACGGACACGGTGATCTGCATCTCGGCGAGCGGCGAGACGGACGAGGTGGTGAACCTCGCGGCGGTGCTGAAGCAGGACGGGCTGCCGATCATTTCGATCACGGCGCCGGGGCGGGCGGCGGGGAGCGCGCCGAGCACCCCCAGCAGCTTGGAGCGGCTGGCGACGGTGGCGCTGACGCTGGGGATCGAGCTGGAGGCGGGGGCGCCGGAGTTCGTGGCCCCCACTTCTTCGACCACGGCGACGATGGCGCTGGGGGATGCGCTGGCGCTGTGCGCGGCGCGGCGGCGGAACTTCACGCACATGGACTTCAAGCGGCGGCACCCGGGGGGCTCGCTCGGTGGGCTGCTGCGGCCGGTGACGGACGTGATGCGGTGCGTCATCGGGAAGAACCTGCCGCTGGTGCCCGATACGTGCACGGTGGCGCAGGCGCTGGCGGAGGCCAACAAGGTGGGAAGGCGGCCGGGGGCGCTGATGCTGGTGGACGGCGGCGGGCGGCTGTCGGGGATCTTCACCGACGGGGACCTGCGGCGGCTGATCCTGCGCGATGCGGGGGAACTGTCGCGCCCGATCGCGGAGGTGATGACGCGGAGCCCGCGGACGCTGGGTAGGACAGCGCTGGTGAGCGATGCGGTGAAGATGATCCGGGAGTACCGGGCGGACGAGATCCCGGTGGTGGATGAGGGCACGGGGAAGCCGGTGGGGATCCTGGATGTGCAGGATCTGATTGCGATGCGGCTGGTGAAGTGACGGATTCACCACAGAGGCGCAGAGGCACCGAGGGGGAACCGAGGGATGTAATGGGCGGAGCCGCTCGATTTGAACGACGGCGACGGATCGCTGGGTCGCGGCCGCATTCGTATAGAATGAGTATGGATTGGAGGCGTACATGACCTTGGAACGCATCACAGTAAATCCCGAGGTGATGGGAGGGAGGCCGTGCATCCGCGGGTTGCGGTTCCCAGTATCGCGGCTGCTTGGACTGCTTGCATCCGGGCAGAGCGAGCAGGAGATACTCGCGTCTCATCCGGACCTTGAGCGCGATGACATCCGAGCGGCGATCGCCTACGCAGCGGCTATCTCGGACGAGCGGGTTGTGCTGCTCCGGTCCGCATGAGGTTCCTTGTCGATCAGGCTGTCAGTCCGACGTTGGCGGAGTGGCTCCGCGCGGCCGGTCACGATGCAGTACACGCTCGCGAACGCGGCATGTCTCGATCTCCGGACACTGACCTCGTCCGGCTCGCGATCTCGGAGGATCGCGTCCTCGTGACAGCGGACCTTGACTTCCCGCGAATCATCGCGCTGAGCCAGGGCGACCGACCGGGGCTCATTCTGTTCCGGGCTGGGAACATCAGCGACCGCCAGATGCTTGAGTTGCTACAGCGGGTCCTCGCCGAGGTTCCACACGAGCAGCTGGGGAGGAGCGTGGTGGTGGTGGACGAGCATTCAATGCGAATTGCTGCTCTGCCGCTGAAAAGAGGCTGACTTCAAGGGCGCAGGCGGGGCCGGCAACCAGCCCATCACGTACCATGTTGGCATGCCCGCTTCTTCACGGACCACTGGTCTGATTGTCGCTGTTGTGCTGCTCGTGGTGTTCGCGGGGGTGGTGACGTTCTTTGTGGTGCGTGCGCCCAGCGGGGCGGGGCAGGTGAACACGTTCAGCGGGCCGGCGCCGACGCCGGACCCGAAGCTGGTGGCCGCGAAGGGGGCGGAGGGGGCACCGGTCAACCGGACGGGTGAGGGCAGGGGGTTCTTCATCCAGGTGGTGGACAAGGATGACCCCACGGCGGTGCGGGCGGAGCTGAGCGCGGAGCGGTCGCGGCCCATCGAGGGGCAGACGTACCGCGTGGCGCTTGAGAAGCCGGTGGTGTGGGTGTTCCTGAAGGATGGGCGGACGATCTACGCGCGGGCGGATAAGGGCACGGCGTACGTCCCGGACCAGTCGAAGGGATTGGGGGCGCGCCCGTCGATGCCGCAGGATGGCGTGATGGAGGGGAACGTGCTCGTCAAGGTGTTCGACGAGCGCGAGGGGAACCTGCGGCCCAACCCGGTGGAGGACGAGGCGCTGCTCACGGGGACGACGTCGCAGCTGCGGTTTGATTCGGAGCTGGGGCAGGCGGAGGCGCCGCAGCAGGTGCAGATCACGGCGAGGGGCGTGGAGTTCCGCGGGGCGGGCGTGACGGTGGTGTTCAACGAGCCGCAGCAGCGGATGGAGCTGCTGCACGTGGCGCGGACGGAGTTTGTGACGGTGAGGCCGTGGGAGCTGGAGGAGGATAAGAAGCCAACGAAGTCTGCGCCGGCGGGTGATGGGGTGAAGCGCGAGGTGGCGGGCAAGGGCGAGGGGGCGAAAGCAGCGCCTGCGCCGGCTGCGCGGAAGCCGATTGAGACGCTGTACCGGCTGGTGTGCACCGATGGCGTGACGGTGACGCAGGGGACGCGGGTGGTGACGGGCGAGCAGTTGGAGGGGTGGGCGCGGCTGGTGAACAACCAGCTGAGGCCCGGGGCGGTGGTGACGAGCAACGCGGGGCCGCGGCCGGCGGGGGCGGCGTCAGGTGCGTCAGCGGCAGGGTCGCGGCAGGCGGGGGCGTCGAGCGGGTCGGGCGCGGCACGCACCGCTGGGCAGGGCGCGCCCGAGGGCGGCTCGCTGCTGGCGGCGGATTCGGAGACGCCGGTGACGCTGGCGTGGAAAGGGCCGCTGGAGGTGCGCCCGCTGACGGCGAAGGCGTCGGAACTCGACTTCAACGACGTGTTCGTGCGGTTCACGAGCAAGAGCCCGACGGGGGTTGGGTTCCGCGACAGCAAGGCGAAGGCCACGGCGGCGGGCAACGTGCTGGAGTACGGGGCGACGCGGCGTGAGGTGGGGCTGGCGGGTGTGGGCGAGCAGGGGGCACGGATCGCGCTGGAGGGGAGCGGGGACGCGAAGGCCGAGCGGTTTGACATGAGCCTGGTGACGGGCGTCGCGCGCGTGCACGGGCCGGGGCTGCTGACCGGGACGAGCAAGAGCGGGACGCGGACGTTCGCGTGGAAGAAGGAGGGGCAGTTCCAGTTCGGCAAGGACAGCAAGGGCGAGGTGACGGAGCGGCTGGAGAAGGTGACGGCGAGCGGGGCGAGCCGCGCGGTGGACGGGTCGGGGTCGCTGAACGGCGAGATGCTGGTGGCGGCGTTCGTGCCGGTGGACGCGAAGCGATCGCGGCTGAGCACGCTGACGGTGGTCGGGCGGGCGCGGGCGGAGAGCGAGGGCGATTCGCTGGAGGCGGACAAGCTGGACATCGCGTTCGTGCCAGGGGCCGCGGGCGGGGACGATGTGGACCCGCGCACGGTGGTGGCGGATGGAGCGGTGAAGGGGACGCGGAAGGAGAAGGGGAAGACGTCGACGCTGGCGGCGTCGTGGCTGGAGGCGACGATCGAGCGGGTGAACGACAGCCGCGGCAAGCCGGTGCTGAACGCGACGAGCGTGAAGGCGCGGGAGACGGTGTTCGCGCGTGACGACGGGCTGCGGGCGAAGGCGCCGGTGATGAGCGCGCAGCCGGTGGCGGGCGTGGCGCGCCTGACGGGGGCGGCGGGCACGGTGTCGGTGGGCAACGCGGACTCGACGATGACGGGGCAGGACATGACGTTCCACGATGCGGAGCGGAGGCTGCTGGCGGTGGGGCCGGGGACGCTGGTGCACAACGCTGTTGAGAAGGGTGGGAAGCCGGCGTCGCGGGTGACGGCGTCGTGGACGACGGAGATGACGTTTGATGACGTGAGCGGCGTGGTGACGTGCAAGGGCGATGCGGTCGCGGAGCTGAGCAAGACGCGGCAGGGCGTGCTGGTGGAGCGGGACACGATGACAGCGGCGGACGTGGTGCTGCAGCTGACGGCGGGGAGCGCATCGGCGTCGGCGGACCAGCCGGGGGGCGACCGCGAGCTGCGGAGCGCGGTGATCCGGGGGGCGGGGGCTGGCAAGGAGGCGACGGTGGAGTCGCGGCTGTTCGCGTCTGGTGGGGCGGCTGGCGGCGCGGCGGGCGGGCAGCCCAAGCTGGAGCGGCTGATGTACCTGCGGTCGGACCGCATCGCGCTGGACATGGAGAAGGGGACCCTGGAGGTGCCCACGCCGGGCAAGCTGCTGTTCGTGGACAACCGCGCGGCGGAGCAGGGGGCGCCGGCGAAGCTGCTGGATGATCCGGCGGGGGCGCGCGGGCGGGCGCTGTTCTCGTGGGCGGGGTCGATGAGCTTCGTGCGGCCAAAGGGCGTGGTGACGATGCGCGAGAATGTGCGGCTGGACCACCGGCGCTCGGAGCAGGAGCCGATGTCGGAGCTGGAGTGCGAGGTGCTGGTGGCGAACGTGCGGGAGCAGGGCGGCACGCGGGCGGCCGATGCGCAGGAGTTCCAGGGCGAGCTGGTGTCGGCGGACGCTGAAGGGGCGGTGTGGATGAAGTACGCCGGGCGCGAGCTGGTGGCGGACAAGGCGCACTACGACGCGCAGGGGCGGAAGCTGCGGGCGCTGGCCCTGGGGGAAAACAAGGTGCAGGTGTTCGGGGGTGACGCGCCCAGCGGGAGCATGCAGGACATCACGTGGGACCTGGCGAAGGACACGATCGAGATCACGAAGCCGGGGACGGTGACGGCGCCGCGGCGGTGATTTGATGTCGGATGTCGGATGTCGGATGTCAGGGCGCGGTCACGCCATGCGGGTCCAGAGGTGAGGCCATGAATCGCTTGACGGACCTGTCCATCGAGCTTGTGGCTAACTTCCTGCTGTACGCGGGCATCTTCGCGCCGTTCTTCCTCGGCTTTGGACTCGCGTTCCTGTTCCCGCGGAACACTTCTGTCGGGTTTGCGATTGCGCTGGGGGTGAGCGCCTTGTGCTTTGTGGCGCGGTGGGTGCTTGTGCGGATTGCGGATAGGGCGTGAGAGAACTGCGTGAGGGGAGTCGCCGTCAACCCGGGACTTCGCTCAGAGCAGCTCAGTCCCGGCGTCGTGTGGGAAGACTCAGTCGCGGCGTCGTGTCAGCGGCTGTGGGCGGTGTAGCCGGTGGCTTCGCCGACTTTGTGGATGGCGATGGTGTTGGTGGCTTTGGCTTTGCCCAGGGGGCGGCCGGCGAGGAGGACGATGGCGTCGCCCTTTGCTGCGAGGTTGCGCTTGAGGACGTACTCGTCCACGGCGGCGTTCCACTCGCTGAGGGTGCCGGCGCCGGGGGGTTTGCAGCAGACGGGGGTGACGCCGCGGAGGAGGAGCATGCGGCGGGTGGCGTGCTCACTGCTGCTGTAGGCGAGGATGGGGATGTTGAAGCGGTTCTGGGAGAGGTAGCGGGCGGTGCCGCCGTTCTCGCTCCAGCAGGCGACGAGCTTGGCGTTGAGGTCGCGGGCGATGGACCACGCGCCGTGGGCGAGGGCGGCAGTGCCGCGGTGCGCGGCGGAGAGGCGCGAGGGGGGCGTGGCGGGGAGGGGCTGGGAGCGGAGCTGGGCTTCGGTGCAGGCGATGATGCGGGCCATGGTCTCGACGACCAGCGCCGGGTGCTTGCCGGTGGCGGTCTCGGCCGAGAGCATGACGGCGTCGGCCCCGTCGTAGATGGCGTTGGCGACGTCGCTGGCCTCGGCGCGGGTGGGGGTTGAGCTCTCGATCATCGTCTCGAGCATCTGCGTGGCGACGATGCAGGGCTTGCCGTAGAGATCGCACGCGGCGAGGATCTGCTTCTGCACAACGGGGACCTTGGCGATGTCCATTTCGACGCCGAGGTCGCCGCGGGCGACCATGATGCCGTCGGCGGCGTCGACGATCTTGTCGAGGTTGGCGACGGCCTGGGGCATCTCGATCTTGGCGATGACGGGGATCCAGGAGCCCTGGGCGGCGTTGGGCTGGGCGGTTTTGTCGAGCGGACAGAGCTCGCTGAGGCGCTGCTTGAGCTCCATGACTTCGTCGGCGGTGCGGACGAAGGAGAGGGCGAGGAAGTCCAGGCCGTGCTGCACGGCCCAGGCGACGCACTCCCAGTCGCGCTCGGTGATGGCGGGGGCGGAGAGGGCGGTCTGGGGGAGGTTGATGCCCTTCTTGCTGCTGATGAGGCCGCCGACGGTGACGCGGCAGCGGAGCTCGCGGGCGGCGAGGTCGCGCTCGACGGCGAGCATGCGGACGGCGCCGTCGTTGATGAGGACCTTGTGGCCGGGCTCGACCTCTGTGATGAGGGGCTCGTAGGTGACGGGGAGGACGGGCTCGGCGCCGCCGGGTGCGGCGGGGTTGGGCCGCATGAAGGCTTCTTTGATGCCGGCCTTGAGGATGACGTCCTGGCCCGCGGCGACGTCGATCATGCCGCCGCCGCTGGGGGAAGGCTGGCCGACGCCGGCGGGGATGAGGCCGACGCGGATCTTGGGGCCCTGGAGGTCGCCCAGGCAGGCGACGACGGTCTGCATCTCGGCGGCGACCTGGCGGACCGTCTTGAGGCGGCGCTCGTGGTCGGCGAAGGAGCCGTGGGAGAAGTTGAAGCGGAAGATGCCGACGCCGGCCTCGATCAGGCGGCGGACCATGTCGGGTGATTCGGAGGCGGGGCCGATGGTGGCGACGATGGTGGCCAGGATGCTGGGGGCCTGGGTCTCGGGGATGGAGTCGCGGGGGGTGTTGGTGGCGGGGCTGGCCATGGTGGATTATCGGTTTGGCAAAGGGGAGGATTGAACCGCAGAGCACGCAGAGAACGCAGAGGAAGGCGGGGAGTGCCTCTCGCGGAGGGCGCGGCGGCGCGGAGGAGAGGCAGGGGAACAGGACAGGGCGAAAGATCGGAATGCAGACGGGAGCAGACAGGACGGTGTTCTTGTTTTCCTCTCCGCGCCTCCGCGTCCTCCGCGAGAGACTTGTCTTAGTTGGATGAGCCGAGGGCGGTGACGCGCTCGTAGGTTTCGCGGAACCAGCGGGTGTACTCGATCTCGCAGCGGCAGCGGAACTGGGGGCTCTTCTTCCACGCGGCTTCGATCTGCTTGAAGGTGTCGGGGGTGAACTCGAGGGTGGTGCCGTCGGGGAGGGTGGTGGGCGGGAAGGCGTAGAAGAGGCGTTCCATCTCGGCGAGTGTGGCGGCGGGGAAGGTGGGCGTGGCGCGGGCCTTGAGGAGGGCGGACCAGGCGTCGCGCTGGGCGTGGGCGTTGTCGATGGCGAAGGCGCCCATCATGATGCCCAGGCCGCCGCGCCAGCCCCTGGGGAGGGTTTTGCTGGCGATCTCGAAGGGGTCGGCCTGGTCGATGAAGTGTTCTTTGTACTTGTCGTACATGACGCGGCGGGCGGGCATGCGGCGGAGCTCGTACTGCTCGGGGCCCATCTCCTCGCCGCTTGCGCCGGTGGGGTTGTCGGCGCGGGGGCGGGCGCGGAACTGCCAGAGGGCCTGGGCCTCTTCGGTGAGGCAGAACTCGACGAAGCGGCGGGCGAGCGCGGGGTTGGGGCCGCCGCGGAGGATGGAGATGGGGTCGGCGTCGATGTAGGTGGCGCCGGCGGGGTCGACGTAGCCGACGCGGCTGTTGCTGGGGTCTTCGCCGGGGGGCACGATGGCCTGGGCCTGGCCGCGGCCGTAGAAGTCGATGGCGAGGGCGGCGGCGGCCTCGCCCTGGCTGACGTCGATGGGGGGCTTGGGGGCGGAGTTGACGAAGCCGCGGGAGTTGGCGCAGATCTCGCGGATGAGGCGCCAGCCGCGGTCCCAGCCGTAGTTGCTGAGGATGGAGTCGAGGGTGGTGGCGACGGAGCCGCTTTGGCGGGGGTCGGCGAGGATGACGTTACCGAAGAGGCGGGGGTCGGCGAGGTCGTCGAAGCGGGTGGGCGTGGGGATGTTGAGGTCGGCGAGCATCTCGCGGTTGTAGACGAGGCCGAAGCCGGAGAGGGCGACGCCGATCCAGTGCTGGTCGTTGTCGTAGAGGAGCTGGGCGCCGACGGAGTTGTCGCCGAACCAGTCCGTCATTCGCGTGGGGTCGAAGCCCGCGGGCTCGGACATGGGGACGGCGTAGTTCGTCGTGGTGCCGTCCTTGTTGGTCAGCGTGCCCTTGACGCCGGCCTTGACGCGGCCGTGGTCGTAGCTGCCGCCGCCGAACATGAGGTCGAAGGCGATGGTGCCGGGCTCGATCTTCGGGTTCCTGGGGTCGCTCAGGTCGACCTGGCCCGTGCGGACGGCGGACTGGTACTGGGCTTCCAGTTGAGTCAGGATGTCGCTGGTGCCGCCGGGGACGCGCCAGTCGATGGCGACGGGCTGGCCGTGCGTGCGCTGGTGCCAGCGGGTGAAGGCCTTCTCGAACTCGGAGCGGATTTGGGGGACGTGGGGGGTGACGACGACGAGTTTGAGACTCGATGCGGCGGGTGCCGCTCCCCCACTGCTGCCTCCTGCACTGCTGGCCTGGGCCTCGGACTTGGGGCGCAGGAGGAAGGGCACCCCCAGGATGAGCGCCAGGGCGAGGACGATGGCCGTGCGGGAGATCAGGTCGCGGGGTGACATTGCGGGGAGTGTATGGGGCGGGGTATGGTGCCCCGCATGCTTCCAGTGGCGATCGTGACGGGCGCGGGTTCGGGGATCGGGCGTGAGCTGGCGGTCGAACTCTCGCGGCGCAACTACCGAGTGGTGCTGGCGGGGCGGCGGCGGGATGCGCTGGAGCAGACGCTGGGCATGCTGGAGGGGCCGGGCCTGGTGTCGCCCACGGACGTGCGCGATCCGGAGCAGTGCCAGAAGCTGGTGGACCGCGCCGTCGGCGAGTTCTCGCGCGTGGATGCCCTCATCAACAACGCGGGGTACGCGCCGTGCGTGCCCATCACGCAGCACACGCCCGACCTCATCCAGGAGGTGTTCGCGGTGAACGCGCTGGGGCCGGCGTACCTCACCGTCGCAGCGTGGAAGGTCTTCGAGAAGCAGTTCGGGGAGGACGAGGTGCTGCCCGGGCGCGGGCGGCCGTGCGTGCTGAATGTGTCGAGCATGTCCACCGTCGACCCGTTCCCCGGGCTGTTCGCGTACGCCGCGGCCAAGGGGGCGCTGAACGTGATGGTGAAGAGCCTCGCCAACGAGGGGCGCGACATCGGCGTGCGGGCCTTCGCGCTCTGTTTAGGCAGCGTGGAGACGGCGATGCTGCGGGGGATCGTCGGCGAGGACCTGCTGCCCAAGGACCGCACGATCCATCCCGCGGAGGCCGCGGCGTTCCTGGCGGATCACGTCACCGGGCAGCACGACGAGCACGCGGGCAAGGTGATCATCGTGCCCAGCCCGGGGGCGGGCAAGGGGTGGGCGGACGAGGCGGGGTGAAGGCGGGTCTCTCGCGGAGGCGCGGAGGCGCGGAGGAAGGCATTTGGGATGTGGGATTTTGGATTTGGGATGTGGGAGAAAGCTCAATGCTCAAAGCTCAAAGCTCAAAGCTCAAAGCTCAAAGCTCAAAGCTCAATCAGGATCATGATCCCGCTTGACCGAGCTTCCTCGCCTTTTCTTCTCCGCGTCCCCGCGTCTCCGCGAGAGATCCTCTTCTCTGTGCCTCCGCGGCTTTTCACGCAGCGCGGCGGGCGGCTTCGACCTCACTCGGGGCGCGGCCGACCTGGAAGGTGAACACGTCGCTTGACTCCCCGCGGTGGTCGCCGCGCCAGGGGGTGAGCAGGTATCGGGCGGTGGTGACGCCCAGCGGGAGGGTGTTGTCCACGTAGCGCTTGACGCTGCCCGCGGTGCCGATGAGGGTCCACTCGCGTTCGTTGTTCAGGCTGCGCCGCACCTGGTACTGCACGTTCTCCAGGCCCCGGGGCTGCTTCGCTTTCCAGCGCAGCTCCAGGGCGCCGCCGGGGAGGACCTGCGCGGCGATTGATGAGGGCGGCACCGGCGGGGGCAGGGTGCCCGGGCCCGCGTTGGGCTCGATGCTCGCCCGGGCGAACACCGAGCGGTCGCCGCTGGCCTGGGCGTAGGCCTTGATGGTGTTGACGTTGGCCCCGCCCAGCCGCTTCACCTGCGCCAGGGCGTTGTTGTACTCCAGCGTGGCGTCGATCGCTGCCTGCCGCAGCTGGTTGACCTTGGCGGCCGCGGCCTCCAGCTCGTCCACGGATTGCTGGAACCCCTGCGCGGCCTGCGGCGAGAGCCCGATCGTGGCCTGCTCCTGCACCCAGATGGGCGCGTGCACGCGGGCCCAGCTGCGGAGCTCGGAGTTGTTCTTGGTGGGCATGTTCATGGGCTGGGTCTCCGTGTCTTGCTGATGCGTTCCCAGGAGCGGCCCGCGCCGCCCCACACCATTCCGCATCGGCGGCTTTCGGGGGCGGCTTGAGGCGGGGCGGGGACTTTCCGTGGGCGGGCCGGTGGGTTCTGGTCGCGGGCCGGGGTGTGAGGGGTTCGGGCCGGTGCGCCGCGCCGGCGTGCCGGTGCGGGGAGGCGCGGGCGCCGACCGGGGCCGCGCCGGACGGGGGCGGGGCGGGTGCGGCGGCGTTGTGGAAGGCTTCGAGGCGAGGGGGGACGTGTCGCGTTGGCGTCGGGACACGCAGCCAGCTCTACACTGGGTCGATGGTGCGTTACGACGACGCGCGCGTGTTCGCCGCCGTGGGCCAGGCGCTCGGTCCTTCGCTCGAAGCGGCCGGGTTTCGCCTTGACGGCGTCAGGCACGGTTGCAACATGATGGCGGCACTGCGGTACCGGACGGGCGACCTGGGGCTGGTGGTGCTTGGGTCATACGACGGGATCGACTGCCTTGATGCCTCCTTCGTAAAGCTCACGCCTCCCGTGCTCGCAACTGACGACTTCATGTGGTGCCCCGCGGCAAGCGTCGAGATCGGGCACTACCACGCGCAGCCGGGGCGGGACTCGGAGAGCGACTTCACCGCCGACGCGGTTCAATGGGCGCTGCGGACCATCGCCCCCGCTCTGGCTCATCTTGATCGGGCGCGAGCCGCGCTTGAGGGGTGGCCCATCCACGCGGACTGGTTGACGCGTGAGCAGAACGGTGAAGATTGAAGTGCGCCGAACCATCACCTTTCGCAGAGCCGAAAGGTGATGGCACGAAGGCAGTGCCGCCTGCCGAGGAAGAAATCGCTGGGGCCGAACACGCGTGCCCACGACCGTCAATAATTCCGCATGAGCACACCCGGGCGGCGGCTCGTTGCGGGCGCGATGGTGACGGTGCTGATCATCACCGCCGTCCTCGCGGCCATTCTGGCACGAGGGCCGCGTCCGGGTGCGGTGCTTGCGTTCAGCACCGCCGCGCACCAGCACGGGCACAATATCGTGCTGGCGCTGGGGGCCTACCACCTCGACCATGGGCAGTTCCCGCCCTCGCTCATCGCGCTGGCACCGCACTATCTGGTGACGCCTCCGCCGCGGGAGCTCAGCTGGCACTATGAACCCGGTACAAACCACTTCGTGCTGAGCATCGACGTGAGCCGCGAGCGCGGCCCTGGGTGGCGGTACGAGTGCCGCGCGGACGGCAGGTGGCGGTTCATTGGGCCGTGAGGTACACCACTTCCAGTCCTACGCCCGGAGAACGCGCCCGCACTCGGGGCAGTTGGCAACCCCGCGGTCGCGCAGGGTGCTGATGGTGTACCGGCAGCTCGGGCAGGAGCCTCCCGCCAGCAGGCGGCGCCGCTTCCGGTAGCGGCCCGCCCTTCGTTGCCGCGCCCCGTGCCGCACGGTTGACGCGAGGGTGGCAGCGAGTAGCACGGCGATGAGAGCGTCGTGCGCCAGCCACCCCGGGTGGACGATGGAGCGCGTCCCATCGCCCTCGCGGAAGAAGCGCAGGTAGGTGGGCGAGTACGGGCCATTCCACTCTTTCTCGATGAAGTCGGCGTAGAGCGGGCGCAGGGCGGCGACTTCGGCGGGGCGCAGCAGGGGGCCGCCCCCGTAGGGATCGTCCTGAACATAGAGCTTGACGTGGAACGTCTCGTGCACCGGCGCGAGCAGGCCCTCGCTCCTGGGCCACGGGTGCGTCATCAGGCTGCCGCGCACGACCTCTCCCGGGCGGCGGGCTCGTTGGATGCGCGCGCCCTCGTCGCTGTAGTAGGGAACAAAGCGAGTTGTGCCCGCCTCCTCCACCACCATAACGTGCGGGATGATGGGGGTGTACGTGGGACCGGTGAGGTAGGCGCACACCCCGAGCCACGCGAGATGCCGCGGCGGGTAGTAGTTGGTCCACAGGAAGGTGTACAGCGCGAGCGCGAGGTAGACAGACCACCGCGCGACACGGGGCCACCGGAGCCGGACCAACCGACCGAACCAGCCCCGCCTTGGTGATCCCGACAGCACCGGGGGAGCTTACCCGGATGTCTGTCGCCGCCGCGTGATCGGCGCCGCGCATCCGAGAGGCCCTCAGGCCGGGCCTCTCGGGCTCTCCCGGGCCGTTCTCAGCGGTGGTAAGGGTGCGGCATGGTGCGGCGGCTGGCGCCGGAAGACGGCAGGTGGCATCACCCTCTCGGCGTGCCATCACCTTCGGCTCGGCGAAGGCGATGGTCCTTCGCAGCGACGCAGGTCCCCCCAGCACCTTTCTCAGAGCAGAAAGGGGGTGGCACGGTCTTGGTGGTGCTACCTGCCGGGCGCGTGCGGGTGCGTGGAGGGGGCGGCGGCGGGGAGGGGGAGAGCTTCGCGGCGGCGGGGGACGTGCGGCGGGGGCGTCAGTCGAGCCCGAGGAGGTACTTGAGGTGCGAGATCTTCAGGGCCGCGAGGTTGCGGGCCCGGAGCACTTCCCAGTGGCGGAACGTGGTTGGATTCCGGCCGGATTCCAACTGTGCGTCGAGCTCCTTGAGCGTTGACCCCTGGGCCCAGAGCACCCACCGCGGAACCGTCGAGTCCCGGTCCGTTGCAACGAGTTCGCCCGAGACCACCTTGAAGCCCTCCCAGTCCGTGCTGCTGTCCAGGAAGGTGAGCCTGGAGGTCTCCGCGCACAGGATCGAGAGCTGGGATTCCACTTCGGCCAGAGGCATCGTGGATGCGAGTCGGAGCGCGATGCGCTGACCGGCCTGAGTGGCGGGGAGGTCCTTCACTTCGAGCAGGTGGATCCCTCTCCTGGGCTGTGCAAACTGCTGTTCGATCAAGCGCTTGATGACAACGCTGCCGACGTGGTCATGGGTCCGGCCGGAGACCGTCACCTCAGAGGTGTAGACCTGACCCCAGCTGGGGTCCTTGCCATCGGGGGCCAACAGAGTGCACGTCACATCGCCGAACTGCATGGCGGGTCCTTTCTGCGAGCGTAAAAATGCTCGCTTCATCCGCCAATAACACCACGGGTCCGCGCAGGACGCCACGGGACTTTCAAGCAAAGCGGCCGACCTCCCACTTCTTCTCGTTTGACGAGGAGAATCGGGAGTCGGTACGCTGCTCTGCTGCCAAGGAGGGGGGAGTGCCAAGCTTCAAAGGACAGGAACTCGATCGGCTCAAGGCCATCCTTGAGGAGAAGCCCACCAAGGAGGCAGAGGAACTCCTCGGGGCAACCATGAAGACACTTCTGCGCGCGATCGAAGGCCGCGAACTGCAGTCGCGGGCATATCTGAGGATCAGCCGGGGATTGTCCTCTGCCCAGCGTCCATGGTTTGCAGAGATCCTTAAACAAGGGCCCAAGGACGTCCTGCGGACGCGCGCGGAAGAGGTTGCCGGGTCATTCAAGCAGAGCCTGCGTGACGCCCTGACACGTGAACTCCAGGATCCGCCCACGTCAGCCGTCTTCGTAAGCACCAGCGGGCAATGGGTGAAGCCGATCCTTCGCAAGCTCATTCGGTTCGACATGGATATCACGGTGTACCTTGCGAACCCGTGGTCAGAAACGGTCCGGCCGGGGCCGTTGCAGGCACTCAGCACGTTTGAGTTTCTCGCGGCGTTGCCCGTGGCGTTGGAACTCGGGGAGAAGTCCCCCGGACGTCTGCAGATCCGCACCTACCCGTCGGGTCTGGAACCTCTGCGGATCGTGTACTTCAAAGACGCCCTCCTCGCGACGAACGCCTCAAAGCCGGAGGACATCCCACCGCACCTCCGCGGCCATCCCATGTACGAACGCGAGGGAAGCAGGTGGCAGGGCCCCCAGCGCGTCAACGTGTGCTTGCGCGGCGACCCGGAGTTCGTGCTCAGAGCCGGGGATGTCGAGAAGCAGATCCTGGCGGTGAAAAACGTATCTGCTGACTGCCTCCGCTGGGATTGCGCCAACGGCTTCATCCGCCTTGGGAACTTCAACTTCGACTTTAAGAGCTACTTTGCGAGTGGCATCAACAGCCGCGCGCCGCTGCGAGCGACGAGCAAGCAATGAGCGTGTGATGCTGAGAACGGCCATTTCCGCGGACGTTGGGTCTGGTTCCACTCGCCGTGATTTGGCCCGAGTGTGGTGGCGGTGGCGCGGGGAAGGGCAAAACCATTTGGGACGCTCCGCGAAGGTGTCCGGTGAGAGCTCTCCGCTAACCGGGCGGTGCTTGCCCGACACCAGTGGGTCGGCCGTTGACTGTTGTGGCACGGGTGTGCATTGACGGTCGTAGGTTGGCGGTGGTGCGGGCGCGGAGCCCACGACGTCAGAGCACGGTCGTGCCACGGGACACGGTTGTAGCACGGTGCGCGGTCGATGGGGTGGATGAGGTTCGCGGGCGTAACGAAGAGCCGCCGCGGAGTACCCAGGGGAAGCAAAACGAAAAACCGGACGGCCCCCACAGCCGTCCGGTTTCACCCCTGTCAGTTGTTGTGTTCGTTTGGGGTCAGCGGCGGCGGCGCGTGGTGGCGAGGCCGGCGAGGGCGAGGAGGGAGACGGCGCCGGGGGTGGGGACGGCGCGGAGGAGGCTGGTGCCGCTGGCGGAGTCGTTGGCGGAGAGGTCGAAGCCGTACTGGCTAAAGAGCTCGGAGATGCCGAAGGGGGGCACAACGGGGCAGGTGATGGTCTGGTTGGACGTGAGGCCGGGGCCGGCGGTCTGGCCGTCCCAGCCCACGAAGATGAGGTCGCCCAGACGGCCCTCGAACCACCACTCGGTCATCATGTTGCCGACCATCGAGGCGCCGGGGGCGCCGCCGAGGTCGGTGAGAGTCATGGAGGCGATGCCCGCGGCGGTGCGGGAGAGGGGTGAGAGCGTGTTATGGGCGGAGAAGATGCTGATGCTGGTGTTGGCGTTGCCGGCGCGGAGGGCAAAGCCCAGGGCGGTGCGGGGGATCTGACCGAAACCGTCCTCCTGGAAGCCGACGGTGAGACCGTCGAGGATGGCGATGGTGCGGCCATTGCTGGTGTCGATGAGGTCGATGCTGGAGGGGAGGGAGTAGGAGAAGGTGCCCGCGGCGGGGTTGTAGGTGCCCTGGGGGAGCAGGACGGTGAAGCTGGCCTGACCGAGCGAACTCTGCACGCGGACGGTGACGGGCTCGCCGACGATGGCAGCACCCGCAGAGGCGGTGAGCGTGATAAGCGCGGCGAGGGTGGTCAGCTTGAGGGTCGTGGTCATGGTGGTCTCTCTCCCGGAAAAACAGGCCCCCGCCTGTGTGGCGATGCGGTCTTATCGGCGGCGGCGGGCGACGGCCAGCAGCCCCAGGCCCAGCACGCCGGCGGCGCCGGGGGTGGGGACGAGGCGGAACTGGCTGGTGCCGCTGGCGAGGTCGTTGGGTGACAGGACGAAGGAGAACTGGGCGCTCATGCTGCTGACGCTGTAGGGCACGGTGGTGGGCCCGAAGCTGTCGGAGGTGGAGCCGCCCAGGCCCGAGGCGGTGAAACCGGAGTTGAAGAAGGAGGTGTAGTTGGTGCCGGCAGGGTCCATGCCGTTGAAGGTGGCGCGGTAGATGCCGTTGCCGGGGCTGGTGGGGTTCACGTAGGAGAGGGCGTCGCCGTCGATGTCGGCCAGGGTGATGCCGGCGGAGGCGTCGGCGGTGCCGCCGGTGATGGGGGCGAAGGTGAGCAGGGCGGAGGAGAAGGTGAAGGTGGCGGGGACGCTGCCGCCGAAGGTGGTGAAGTTCACGTGCACCTGCGGGTCGCCGATCAGGTTCATGCTGAGGCTGCTGAGGCCGCCCAGGAGCTGGCCCCCGGCCCAGAACTCGCGGCGCCAGGTGCTGCCGCTGGTGAAGGACCAGTCCTGGCCGTTGTTGGACCACTCGCCCATGCCGGGCGTGAGGGTCCAGGTGGCGGAAAGGCCGCTGGCGGTGGTGGCGGTGATGGTCAGGGGGTTGCCGACGACGTCGGCGAGGGCGGAGCCCGCGGCGAGTGTCATTGCGGCCAGTGTGGCCAGGGTGGTGGTGCGCATGTCTTGCCTCTCTCCCGGGGCACGCGAGCGGGGCGGAAACCCGGTCGCGGGCGCTGTGCTCTCTCTGCCGCGCGGGGCGGAAACCCGATGCGGCAGGCACAGGTTCCCAGAAATGCCAGTAATCGTCAAGGAGAAAGTGGGCGCGGGGCCATGGCGCAAGTAGCTACGGGAGCGGCACTTGGTGAAGTGCTCAATTTGATGGAGTTGGTGGATTTGTGCAATGGGCGCGCGGCTGCGGCCCGAGCGGGGGGGACCGCAGAGGAGGGCAGAGGAATGAAGAGGAGCGCGCTTACGCGGCCTTGCGGAGGTCGCCGGAGGCGGTGTAGCGGGCCTTGAGCTTCTTGTAGCGCCAGCCGAGCAGCAGCACGATGAGGAGGATGACGCCGACGCCCGCAAGGAGGTTGAGCGGGTTGCTGGGGTCAAAGAAGGGGATGTGTCGGACGAGGTGACGGCCGAGGAGGTAGATAAGGCCGTTGCCGATGAGGGTGCCGGCGAGGATGGCGAGGAGGGTGGCCTTGCGGGTCATGCCCAGGAGGCGGCCGATGATGGCGGCGCCGACGGAGCCGGTGGCGGCGACGGGGATCATGACGAAGAGGGTGAGGCCGGCGAAGGTGAAGCGGCGGATCCAGGGCTGGTAGCGCATGAAGAACTCGCCCTCGCCGCGGACTTTGAGCAGGGCGGGGCCGAGCTTGGGAATCTTGAAAAGGAAGCCGGCGTGGCAGACCAGGAGGACGCCCGCGCAGACGTCCATCCATGTGACGAGGCCGAAGAGCTCCATGGCGGTGAAGAAGGAGAAGCGGGCGCGCTCGGCCTGCTCGGCGGCGTCTTCGGGGTGGATGCCGCCGCCGTCCTTGCCAAGGAGGATGACGAAGCGGCCCAGGCCGAAGAAGGTGACGGCGGCGGTGCCGATGAGCTGGAGCATCCACTCGTAGCCCCGGTGGAGGCCGAGGACGACGAGGGCGGCGCCGGTGAGGGCGAAGGGGCCGACGAGGGTGGTCCACCAGAGGGCTGGGTGGTCGCGCTTGAGGCTGTCGCCGAAGCGGGACTCTTCGCTCAGAAGGTCCACTGCATCCGTGCGTGGCTGGTCCGTCGCTGCCTTCGTCACCCGGTGCTCCCCAGAAGCGGTCCGTCGCGTCTCCATCACCAGTAGCTGACCGGCTTACGCCTTGTTCGCGGGGGCGGTTGCGATGCTGGCGACGTGGACCTCCCTCAGCTGGTCGGGGGGGACGAAGCTGGGGGCCTTGGTCATGAGGTCGGCGCCGGTCTGGGTCTTGGGGAAGGCGATGACGTCGCGGATGTTGTCGGTGCCGACGAAGTTCATGACGAGGCGGTCGAGGCCGAAGGCGACGCCGCCGTGCGGGGGAGCGCCGTAGCGGAGGGCCTCGAGGAGGAAGGAGAACTTCTCGCGGGCGGACTCGGGGGTGAGGCCCAGGAGCTGGAAGACCTTGGACTGGACTTCCTGGTTGTGGATGCGGATGGAGCCGCCGGCGATTTCCTGGCCGTTGAGGACGATGTCGTAGCCGGCGGAGACGATGGAGGCGATGGTGTCCTCGTCGTTGACGTCCGCCTTGACGAAGGCCTCGAGCTGATCGTCGTTGGGGCTGGTGAAGGGGTGGTGCATGGCGACCCAGCGGCCGGTTTGCTTGTCGCGCTCGAACATGGGGAAGTCAACGACCCAGAGGAAGTTCCACGGGCCGCCCTCGGCGCCGGGCTTGGGCACGAGGCCCATGTCGCGGGCGACCTTCTGGCGGAGCTCGCCGAGTGCCTTGGTGGCGACGTTGTAGGTATCGGCGACGAAGAGCACGGCGTCGCCGGGCTTGATGCCGAGGGCTTCGACGAGCTCGGCTTTCACTGGCTCGGCGAACTTGGCGATACCGGTCTCGAAGGCTCCGGCGGCGTTCATCTTGACGACGGCGACGCCGCCCGCGCCAAAGCCGGCGACGAAGGGCGTGTAGCCGTCGGTCATCTTGCGGGAGAGCTTCTCGGCGCCGCCGGGGACGAGGATGGCCTTGACGACGCCGCGGCGGCTTGAGTACTTGGGGGCGTCCTGACCCTTGGCGAGGGTCTCCTTGAAAAAGCCCAGGTCCATCTTGGCGGCGATGGTCGAGATGTCGCGGATCTCGAGGCCGTAGCGGGTGTCGGGGCGGTCGATGCCGAAGCGCTCCATGGCCTCGCGGTAGGTCATGCGCTGCATGGGGGGCACATCGACGTTGGCCATCTCCTTCCAGAGGCGGCGGATGAAGCCCTCCATCATCTGCATGACCTGCTCGCGGCGGACGAAGGACATCTCCAGGTCGATCTGCGTGAACTCGGCCTGGCGGTCGGCGCGGGGGTCCTCGTCGCGGAAGCAGCGGCAGATCTGCATGTAGCGGTCGCAGCCGCTGACCATGAGGATCTGCTTGAAGAGCTGGGGGGACTGGGGCAGGGCGTAGAAGGTGCCGGGGACGTGGCGGGAGGGCACGAGGAACTCGCGGGCGCCCTCGGGGGTGGACTTGTAGAGGATGGGCGTCTCGATCTCGAGGAAGCCGTTCTCGTCGAAGTACTTGCGGGTGACCTGGTAGAGCTTGTGGCGGGTGGCGAGGACCTTCTGCATCTGGGGGCGGCGGAGGTCCACGTAGCGGTAGGTGAGGCGGAGCTCCTCGTTGGCGAGCTTCTGGCCCGAGCCTTCGTCAGGGAGGAAGGGCGGGTTGTCGGTCTTGTTGAGGAGCTCGAGCTCGCTGGCGACGACCTCGATGGTGCCGGTTGGGATCTTGTTGTTGGGGGTGCCGGCGCGCTTGCGGACGCTGCCCTTGATGGCGACGACGTCCTCGTTGCGGAGCTTGCTGCCGAGCTCGAGCACGGCGGGGGCCATGGACTCTTTTTCGAAGACGACCTGCGTGATGCCGAAGCGGTCGCGGAGGTCGATGAAGACGAGGTTGCCGTGGTCGCGGTAGGCGTGGACCCAGCCGTTGAGGGTGACGGTCTGGCCGGCGTGTTCATCGCGGAGCTGGCCGCAGGTGTGGGAGCGGAGGAGCATGGGGCGTGGGCCTTTCGGAGAGGGGGCGGAGTATAGGAATGGGTCTCGCGGAAGCGCGGTGGCGCGGAGGGGAGGCGGCTTGAGCGCGTTTCTGGTTGAGCGTGGAAGAGGCGGATGGAAGAGAGGCATCAAGGCATGAGGCATCAAGTCATCGAGGCGGGATCTCGTTCTGCTCTGGTTGGGCCGCACTCGGGGCAGGGGGCGGTGGGGGTGAGCCCCTGGAGGTCGTAGCCGCAGGCTTTGCAGATGCCGGAGGTGGGGACGGGGCGCTCCATGCGCAGGAAGTAGATGAGCGCGAATGCGCCGCCGACGAGAACGACGCTTGTGAGGATGAAGTCGATCACTCACCAGTCCATGCGGCGGCCGGTGTGGTCGAGGTAGGCGCCGGTGTGGGCGACGGTGAGGGAGTCGATGACGCGGAGGAGGCCGCGGACGGATTCTTCGGGGGAGAGGTGGGCGCCTTGGCCGCCCATGTCGGTCTGGACCCAGCCGGGGTGGAGGGCGGCGCAGGCGAAGCCGTCCTTGCGGAGCTCGTTTGCGAGGCAGATCGTGAGCATGTTGAGGCAGGACTTGCTGGCGCGGTAGGCGTAGCTCTTAGCGTCGGGCTTGCTGGCGGCGTCGGTGAGGCTGCCCATGATGGAGCTGATGTTGATGATCTTCCTGGCGCGGCCGGCGCGGAGGTTGGGGAGGAGGGCGCGGGTGACGATCATGGGGGCGACGGCGTTGATGCGGAAGACGCGCTCGAGCTCTTCATAGGTGAGGTCGGCGACGCTCTTGACATCGCTGGTGACGCCGGCGTTGTTGATGAGGACGTCGATGGGCTGGTTGGCGAGGGCGGCGGGGAGGGCGGCGACGGACGCGGGGTCGGCGACGTCGAGCTGGAGCTCGCGGATGTTGGGGTGGCGCGGGAGGGCGCCGGGGCGGCGGACGCCGGCGAGGACGGTGTCGTTGCGGGCGGCGAGCTGGCGGACGAGCTCGGCGCCGATGCCGCGGGAGGCTCCGGTGATGAGGTAGGTGGGCATGGAGGATTATGGGCCCATCCCCTGCTTGTGGGCGCGAGGGGGTGCTCCGGGGCCGATCACCGTGTGGAGGGCCATGGTCGGGGCGGGGTGGAGTTTTCATTGTGGGAATGAGGCGGGCGCGGTAGCTTCGCGGGGTGCGGCGTTCGCCGCGGTGGCTTGTGGGTGCAGGGGTGCTGTTCATGCGCATGCTGAGCTGGTGCGTTGCCTGTGTTCTGTTCGTAGTGGCGAACGCCGCGGTGGCGCAGCAGGACGCGACCACGCGCCTGTGGACGCTGCTGGAGGGCGTGACGGAGGCGGACCGGGCGGAGGAGGCGTGGATCCGGCCGGAGGTATTCCAGGCGGCGCGCCTGGACATGGCGGGGATGGTCGCGGTGCTGCGCACGGCGCCGCGGGAGTTCACGCGGGAGGCCGAGGCGAACCCGCTGACGATCACGCTGCCCATGCCCGACGGGTCCACGCAGCAGTTCGCGGTGGTTGAGTCGCCGGTGATGGAGGAGGGGCTGGCGGCGCAGTTCCCGGAGATCCGCACGTTCAGCGGGAAGGGGCTGCACGACACGTACGCGACGGTGCGGCTGGACTGCACGCCGCAGGGTTTTCACGCGATGGTGCGGTCGCCCTTCGGCGACGTGTTCATCGATCCCTTCTCGAAGGGGAACACGGGGCTGTACGCGGTTTATTACAAGCGGGACTACACCAAGCAGCACGAGTGGACGTGCGGGACGCCCTCGAGCGAGACGCCCACGGTGCTTGAAGAGGCGGTGTTCAATCCGTACGCGGCGCGGAACGCCAACCCGCTGCGGACGTACCGGCTGGCGTGCGCCGCGACGGGCGAGTACACGGCGTTCCATGGCGGGACGGTGGCACTGGGTCAGGCGGCGGTGGTCACGGCGATCAACCGCGTGACGGGGGTGTACGAGACGGAGCTGGGCATCCGGCTCACGCTGGTAGCGAACAACAGCTCGATCATCTACACGAACGCGAACAGCGACCCGTACACGAACAACAACGGAAGCACGATGCTGGGGCAGAACCAGACCACGTGCACGAACGTTATCGGCAACGCGAACTACGACATCGGGCACGTGTTCTCGACGGCGGGCGGGGGGATCGCGGGGCTGGGGGTGGTGTGCTCGTCGACGAACAAGGCGCGGGGGGTGACGGGGCAGCCGTCCCCCAATGGCGACCCGTTCTGGATCGATTACGTCGCCCACGAGATGGGGCATCAGTTCGGCGGGAACCACACGTTCAACGGCTCGGGCGGGAGCTGCAGCGGGAACCGCAGCGCGTCCACGGCCTATGAGCCGGGGTCGGGGTCGACGATCATGGCGTACGCGGGGATCTGCGGGAGCGACAACCTGCAGGCGAACTCCAACGCGTACTTCTCGTTCATCTCGATGCAGGAGATCACGACGTTCACGACGAGCGGCGGGGGCTCGAGCTGCGACGCGACGACGAGCACGGGGAACACGGCCCCCACCGCCAATGCGGGGGCGGACTTCACGATTCCGTTCGGCACGCCGTTCACGCTGACGGGGACGGGGGCGGACGCGAACAACGACGCGATCACATACTGCTGGGAGCAGCGGGACACGCGGAGCACGGGGTTCACGCTGGCGAGCGGTGATCCGGGGGCGGGGGCGATCATGCGGTCGTGGTCGCCGGTGGTGGTCCCGTCCCGAACGATTCCTCGGGTGTCGAACCTGATCGCGAACACGTTCGCGCCGGGCGAGATCCTGCCGGACGCGGCGCGGACCCTGAACTTCCGGCTGACGACGCGGGACAACCGCGCGGGGGCGGGCGGGTTCGGCAGCGACGACATGGTGGTCACGGTGGCGAGCGCGGGGCCGTTCCAGGTAACGAGCCCGAACACCAACGTGAGCTGGACGGGGGGCAGCCAGCAGACGGTGACGTGGGCGGTGAATGGGACGAACGCCGCGCCGGTGAGCACGGCCAGCGTGCGGATCCTGCTGTCGACCGATGGTGGCAACACCTTCCCGACGGTGGTGCTGGCCTCAACGCCCAATGACGGGAGCGAGGTGGTCACGGTGCCGGGGGTGAGCACCACCCAGGCGCGGATCAAGGTCGAGGCGGTGAACAACATCTACTTCGACATCAGCAACGCGAACTTCTCGATCACGGGTTGCAGCGGGCCGGTGATCGTGGGGCAGCCCGGGAACACCAGCGCGTGCCCGGGGGCGCCGGCGAGCTTCTCGGTGGGGGCGGCGGGGACGGGGCTGACGTACCAGTGGCGGAAGAACGGCGGGAACATCGGCGGGGCGACGGGGTCGGTGTACACGATCCCAGCGGTGAGCGGGAACGACGCGGGGGCGTACGACTGCGTGGTGTCGGGGGCCTGCGGCAGCCCGGCGACCTCGCAGGCGGCGACGCTGTCGATCAGCACGCCGGTGGCGATCACCAGCCAGCCGGCGTCGCAGACGGCGTGCTTCGGCGGGTCGGTGACGTTCACGGTGGTGGCGGGCGGTTCGCCCTCGCCGAGCTATCAGTGGCGGAAGGGGCAGGGGAACATCGCGGGAGCCACGGGGCCGAGCCTGACCATTGATCCGGTGCAGCAGTCGTCGGCGGCGACGTACTCCTGCATCGTGAGCAACAGCTGCGGGAGCGTGACCAGCGACGGGGCGACACTGACGGTGCAGCTGCCGCCGAGCGTGGTGAACCAGCCCTCGCCGCAGACGGTGTGCGTGGGGCAGCCGCTGACGGTGTCGGTGCTCGGTGCGGGGTCGCCCAGCCCGACGTACCAGTGGCGCAAGGGCGGGAACAACCTGAGCGGGCAGACCTCGGCGACGTTGAGCATCCCGAGCGTGAGCGCGGGGGATCAGGGCAGTTACGACTGCGTGCTGACGAACGCGTGCGACAGCACGACCAGCCAGAGCGTGTTCGTCACGGTGAACTCCGCGCCGCAGTTCATCTCCGGGCCGGTGAGCCAGGAAGGGTGCGTGGGGGCGTCGGCGGTGTTCAGCGTGAGCGTGAGCGGCTCGCCGGTGCCGACGCTGCAGTGGCGGTTCAACGGCAGCGAGCTGACGGGCGAGACAGGGACGACGCTGACTGTCAGCCCGATCACACCGGGGAGCCAGGGGTCGTACGACTGCGTGGCGACCAACGGGTGCACGAGCGTGCCCAGTGCCGCGGCCACGCTGGCCGTGAACACCGCGCCGGTGGTGACGGGGCATCCTTCGGACGTGACGGTTGACGAGGGGTCGCAGGCGAGCTTCACGGTGGCGGCGTCGGGTAGCGGGGTGCTGTCGTACCAGTGGCGGTACAACGGCGGGGCGATCAGCAATACGCCGCCGTACAGCGGGGTGGATACGGCGACGCTGACGATCGACCCGGCCGCGGCGGGCGTAGCGGGGTCGTACGACTGCATTGTGAGCAACGGGTGCGGGAGCGCCCCGAGCAACGCGGCGACGCTGGCGGTGGATGAGAACGGGTGCGGCACGGCCGACTTCAACGGCGACGGTGACATCGGCACGGACGCGGACATCGAGGCGTTCTTCTCGTGTCTGGGCGGGAGTTGCTGCGCCGAGTGCTTCGAGGGCGGGGCGGACTTCAACGCTGACGGGGACACCGGGACGGATGCGGATATCGAGAGCTTCTTCCGGGTGCTGGGCGGGGGGGCGTGCTGACCGGGATTTGATCGGCACGGGCGTATGAGCTGGGCCGGGCGGTGTCTCACGTTGTGAGAGCCCGCGCGGCTGGGGGGCGCGCGGGCTCCCCTCTGGAGATCCTCCCATGCTGCGGGCGGTGGTTCTCAGCGTGGTGGCGCTCGCCTCGGCGGTGCAGGCGCAGGTGGACACCAATGCCCCGGTGTACCAGGACGGCTCACGGCTGCGGCGGATGGGGTGGGCGGTCCATGATTACGCGGAAAAAAACGGCGGGCAGATGCCGCCGGACCTGGCTGCGCTGGCGACGGTGATCGCGCCGGCGGGGGAGGAGTTCGGCGAGACGGTGCGGAAGCGGTTCCTCGCGCCCGGGGTGCCCGTGCCGGAGGTGCCGGAGGGTGTCACGCCGGCGTGGATCAATCAGAACTCGTCGTACCGGTACCTGGGGCGCGGGGACCTGAAGCTGGATGATCTGCCGTGGTGGCATGACCTGGCCATTGCCCACCTGAAGCTGGACCACCCGCACCGCGATGCCGAGGGCAATGAGTTGTTCACGGTGGTCATGCTGGACGGGTCGGTGTCGATGATCACCAGCAGGCGTGACGCGGAGGCGCTGATCGAACGGTCGCGGCAGGTCGTCGAGGCGGTGGCGACGGGGGGGCCGCTGCCGGAGTACTTCGAGGTAATGGCGGATATGCGGATGATCCATGACGCCGCGCACGCGTACGCGAAGGCGAACGGGGATGAGCTGCCGGGCGACCTGGGAGCGCTGCTGACGTACGTGCCCGAAACCAAGCGGAGCAAGACGTTGCGGCAGAAGGCGGGGGCGTTTCTGCCGCCGCGGGTTGAGCGGAATCTGCATGTTCCGGAGGAGCCGACGGCGGAGTGGGTGAACCGGCACGCGGGGTACGTGTACCTGGGCGCGGCGGGGGTGAAGCTGTCGCAGATCGACTTTTTCGAGGGGCCTGTGCTGGCGATGACGCGCCCGGAGGACAGCGTGACGCCGCCGGGGAGTGCGGAGGCGTGGGCGGTGCTGGCGCGGGCGCGGGGGGTGGAGAAGGCCACCACCGAGTGCGTCGCGTGGGCGGTGCCGTACACGAAGCAGGTGATGGACGCGGCGCGGGGGAAGGGGCCGTGGCCGGACCTGGCGCATGCGCTGCGGGACCTCAAGTTCATCGGGATGGCGCTGGAGGCGTGTGTGCAGGCGCGGCAGGGGGAGTACCCGGCGGACCTTGGGGCGCTGCTGGAGTACCTGCCGGAGGAGGCGGGGGCGACTGCGGCGGAGCGGGCGCGGGTGTTCGTGTCGCCGCGGGTGGAGCGGGTGACGGCGCCGCCGGCTGACCTGGCGGAGGCGGATGCGCCGGAGTGGGTGCGGAAGCATGCGAGCTATGTGAGCCTGATCCCGGCGGGGATGAAGCACGCTCAGGTGCGGCGGCGGGAGGGGCCGGCGCACGTGTACGTGCATGCGCCGCCGGGCGAAGAGTACATGGTCGTGCGCAGCACCATGCACGAGGCTGAGGCGAGAGGAGCGGCCCTGACGTGGGGGTGGGCGACGGCGTATCAACCGGAGCACCTGGCTTCGGAGATCGAGCGGACGAAGAAGGACCTGGCGGAGTTGAGGGCGAAGCCGTGAGGGTTTGAACGCGAAGGACGCGAAAGGGAGCGAAGGCGCGAAGGCTTCTACTGCGGGGTGACGCGGAGGGGGCGGAGTTTCGCGGTGGATGAGGATGCTGGGTGCATGTGAGGGGATGCGGGCTTCGCTGGCCAGCTGGTGCGGCTCGCTTTCATGCGGACGCGCGCCCACAATGAGGCGGTGAGCCCCGATGCTGAACAGGGCGACTTCTACGACCTGGTGCCCTCGGCCAGTGCGACGCTGCCCCGGCTGACGGGGGGGGTGGTGCACCGGCCGGACCACGACACCCTGATCGACGCGCTGCTGGCGGAGCTGTCGATTCATGCGCGGAACTGCATCCGGGCATTCGGGGACTTCCAGTTCGCGGTGTCGGCGACGGAGGAGGTGGAGCCGTTCCTGCGGCGGCTGATGTACGACCTCAACCACCGCGAGTTTCCGTGGGCGCGGACGCGGGTGTGGAGCGTGGATGAGGTGCTGGCGTCGGACGAGGAGGACACGCGGGCGGCGCGGCTGCGGGGGCTGATCCTGGACCAGTCGGGGCTGCCGCCGGAGCAGTTTCATGCGCTGCGGCTGACCGCGCCGGTGAGCGAGGGGATCGCGGCGTACGAGGCGGAACTGCGGCAGCACCTGGGGTGGCGGGAGAAGGGGCACGACCGGCTGGACTTCGCGCTGCTGACGCTGAGCCCGACGGGGGGCGTGGCGGGGTTTGAGTGGCTGGAGGAGGCGCCGCCGGCGGACGACACGCGCCTGGTGCACGAGGTCAATCAGCAGGCGTCGGCTTGCGGGGATGATGGGAGTGTGCCCCGGCGGCCGGTGCCGTGCGTGTCGATGTCGATGGCGTTCCTGAACGCGTCGCGGATGATCGCGGTGATCGCGGCGGGGGAGTCGCGCCGCGCGGCGGTGGCGCGAATGGCGGAGGCGGTGCGGCGGCGACGGCGCGAGCTGGCGGCGCCGGCGCTGTACCTTTCGCCGATGGCGGGGGAGCTTCGGTTTTACCTTGACAACGCGGCGTGCCCGACGCCCTGATATCTGCTGATAGGGAGCGCATGCCGAGCTATTCGATCCAGCCCAACCCCGACGTGACCTTCAAGGTGCGGTACCAGGACGAGCACGTCGTGGTGGTGCTCAAGCCCGCGCGGGTGGTGACGGCGCCGGGGCTGGGGCACGAGACGGACTCGCTGCTCAACGCGATGTTCGCGTTGCACGGGCAGCAGCTGCAGTCGCTGGGGAAGGACCGGGACTTCGGGCTGCTGCACCGGCTGGACAAGGACACCAGCGGGCTGGTGATGATCGCGCTGACGAAGGACGCGTACGACCGGCTGCGGGCGGTGTTCGAGCAGCGTGAGGTGGCGAAGTACTACTGGGCAGTAACGAAAAACCGGCCCAACGGCGACATGGGCGTGATCCGTAAGCCGATCGTGGAGTACGAGGGCAGGGTGAAGGGCGACTCGCGGCTGAAGAAGCTGGCGCGGGTGTCGAGCGCGGGGAAGCCGGCGGTGACGGCGTGGCGGGTGATCGATTCGTCGCACGCGGCGACGCTGCTGGAATGCCGCGCGGTGACGGGGCGGCTGCACCAGCTGCGCGTGCACCTGGACTCGATCAACTGCCCGATCCTGGGAGATGAGTTCTATGGGCCTGCGAACCTGCGGCATGTGTCGACGCGGCTGGCGCTGCACGCGCACCGGATCACGTTCCCGCACCCGGTGACCGGGGAGAAGGTGGATGTGAAGACGAGTTGGCCGCAGGACCTGAAGGGGCTGTTGAAGATGATGCGGCTGAAGAGGCCGGATCTGGAGCCCGCACCCGGGAAAGAGGACGCGCCCGTGCCTGAGGAGTAGGTCTTCGAGGTCCTCGAAGTCGTCGAGGACCTATATGGAGCGCATGAGTTCCGCGGCGATGGTGTCGGCGATGAGGAAGCCGTCGTCGGTGAGACGCCAGCGGTTGGCGGTGTCGGTGAGGTTGCCCTGTGCGATCTGGCGGGCGGCGGCGCGGGTGAGGGCGTCGGGGGTGGTGGGTGAAATGTGCGCGGCGTCGCGGAGGGTGCGGGCGGTGTCGAGGCCCTCGGCGGTGCGGAGGCCCGTCATGATCCGCTCGCGGAGGTTGCGGCGGGGGTCGGCGTCTTCGACGTCCATGACGGGGGCGAAGCCGCTCGTGTCGGAGTTGAGGTAGTCGTCCAGGCGCGGGAGGTTCTTCCAGCGGTAGCCGTTCATGTGGCCGCTGGCGGAGGGGCCGGCGGCGAGCCAGTTGTGCTGACGCCAGTAGGCGAGGTTGTGGCGGCACTCGTCGCCGGGCTTGGCGAAGTTTGAGACCTCGTAGCGCTCGAGGCCCGCGGCCCGGAGCATCTCGAGGGTGCGGATGAACATGTCGGCGTCGAGGTCTTCGTCGGTGCGGGCGAACTCGCCGCGGGAGAGGCGGGCGGTCATGGCGGTGCCGGGCTCGTAGGTGAGGGAGTAGCAGGAGAGGTGGGTGGTGGCGGCGGAGAGGGCGGTGGTGAGGTCATGCTCCCACTCGGGGAGGGTCTGGCCGGGGACGCCCCAGATGAGGTCGAGGGACTGGCGTGGGATGCCCGCCTCGCGGGCGAGCTCGATGGCTCGGAAGACCTTTTCGGGGTCGTGCCAGCGCTCAAGCGTTTTGAGGTGGCGTGACTCGAAGCTTTGGGCGCCGATGGAGACGCGGTTGACCCCCCCACTGCTACCCCCATCGGCCAGGATGGCGAAGAGCTCGGGGGTGGCGGTCTCGGGGTTGCACTCGACGGTGAACTCGAGATGGGGTGTAAGGGCGAAGGTGCTGCGGATCGCACCCAGCAGCTTGACCCACAGGTCGGGGCGGAGCAGGGTGGGGGTGCCGCCGCCGATGAAGATGGTGCCGAGGGGGCCGGCGAAGGGGGCGAGGGCGGCGAGCTCGCGGGTCAGGCGGTCGACGAAGGGGGCCTGGCGGTCCTGGGTGTCCACGATGCTGTAAAAGTCGCAGTAGTGGCACTTGTGGAAACAAAAGGGCACATGGATGTACAAGGAAGTGGCGGGGGAGGTGGGGGCGTGGCCCTCGCCTGCGGCCGGGGAAGCCCGGCGCAGGACGCCCCCGGCATCCCCCCCGGGGGTGCCGAAACGCTGCTGAAGGACGGGAATCCGGGTATGGCCGCTCAACTCCACATGGTAGAATGGGTTACCGCGGCCTACGGGTCAGTGGGGTACAGGAGCGCGCGGATATGAACGCATCACTCGTGCTGGTCCGTGAAGATGGCAAGCAGCAGGAGGTCCCGCTGAAGCGTCAGGCCATTGTCGGGCGGCAGACGGACTGCACGATCCGCATCCCCGATTCGGGCATCTCGCGCCACCACTGCGAGCTGACGCTGGGCGACGGCAAGGTGATGCTGCGGGACTTGGGGTCGTCCAACGGGACGTACGTGAACCGCGTGAAGGTGACGCAGGCGGAGCTGGGGGCCGGGGACCTGATCTCGATCGGGAACCTGGTGTTCGTGGTGAAGATCGACGGCTCGCCGGCGGTGATTGACGCCGAGGAGGCGTGGGACGAGGGTGCGGTGCCGATCGCCTCCGCGGCGACGAAGCCGGCGGCTGCGAAGCCGGCGGCGCCTGCCGCACCGGCGAAGCAGGGGACGGCGGCGCAGCCCGCGAAGCGGCCGCTCGTGGACCCGGGGGATTCGTCGGTGGCGGACTTCGACTTCCTTGATGAGGATGAGGACATCAAGAAGCAGCCGAAGCTCTGAAAGGCAAAGGGCAAAGGGCAAATAGCAAAGGGCAAATTGGAGCGGTGCTCTGATTTGCCCTTTGCCATTTGCACCTTTGCGATTTTGGCTTACTCGACGATCTCGCCGACTTGCCAGTCGTTGGTGAAGAAGCCCGCGGCTTTGACGCCGCCGAGGCCCTTGTCGAAGACGTCGCTTGAGAAGACGGTCCAGTCGGGGTAGCCGACGCCGGAGCCGAAGTAGCCGATGCGGTCGGCGGCGCGGCAGCCCTTGATGCCCGTGGGCGCGACGACGCCGACGACGGCGGTGTCGGAGTCTGCACGCGGGCGGATGAACATGGCGACGAGGTCGTCGGCGGCGAAGTCGCGGTTGCCGACCACGATCCCTTCGCGTGAGACTCGGATGGGTGAGTCGGGGAGCAGGCGCGACCATGCGGCGTTGGTTTCCATGTTGCCGTAGAGGAGCACGTTGCGGTCGCGGTAGGCGGCGGGGTCGAAGTCGGTGTCGGGGATGATGTCGAAGGCGCCGTTGGCGCGGTACTGCCAGGTCTCGGCGTCGTAGCGGGCCTTGCTCAGGGCCCAGGTTTTCTCGGCGTCGTCGCCGCGGGTGGCGTAGACGAGGACGACGCGGTTGCCGATCGCCTGCTTCCAGCCGCTGCTGCGACGGGGGTTCTTGTCGGCAGCGCGGAGCGGGGTCGCGAGCTTCCAGGTGTCGCCGGACTTGGCGAGCTCGACGGCGGTGGTGTCGGCGTCGGGGGTGATGTCGAGCTCGCCGCCGGGGTGCTTGAAGTAGACCGAGCCCTTGCCGCCGGCGATGCTCGCGAGGTGGGCGAGGTCGAGGCGGAGGCGGGCGACGTTGTCGGACTTCTTGAGCTCGAAGGTGCGGCGCGAGCGGTCGAGGTCGATGAGGATGGTCGAGAAGTCGCCCATGACTTCCTGCTGCTGGATGGTGGCCCAGCGGCAGGAGGCGGAGACGGCGGGGTTGGCGGTGGTGAACTCGATGCGGTCGGTCTGCTCGTTGGTCTTGAGGCGGTGGTGCCTGAAGAACTCGAAGATGGGGTCCCAGTCGACGCACTCGTTGCCCCACCAGTGGCCCGCGCCGGGACGCTCGTAGTAGGCGAAGTCGGCGTGGTACTTGGCCAGGTGCTCGCGCATGGTGCGGGCCTGGGTGACGGGGACGTTGTCGTCGGCATCGCCGTGGAGGATGTAGATGCCCTGCATCAGGTAGTTGCGGCTGAGCTTGAGGGTGTCGCTGGTGTTCATGGAGCGGCGGAAGAGCGATTCGAGGGGCGTGGGGTTGTCGCTTTCGCGGGCGCCCGCGTAGGACCAGAAGGAGATCCAGCCGGCGCTGGGGGCGATGGCGGCGAAGCGGTCGGGGAAGAGGGCGCCAAACTGCCATGTGCCGTGACCGCCCATGGAGTGGCCGGTGAGGTAGATGCGGGAGGGGTCGGGCTTGAGCGCGCGGGTGGCGTGCTCGAGGACCTCAAGGCCGTCGGCGCGGCCCCAGTCTTCCCAGTCAAAGCCGAAGGGGCGGCGGTTGGTGGGGGCGACGATGTCGAGGTCGGGCTTGCTGCGGTAGGCCTCTGCCTGGTTGGTGGCCTGCACGCTGGCGCCGTGGAGGGAGAGGACGAGGCCGTTGGGGGCGTCTTTTTCGGTGGCGGGGTTGATGCAGTAGTACTGCACGCTGCCGTCGATGCCGCTGATGAAGGTGACCTTGCGGACCTGCGCGGGCGTGCGCACGCGGAGCTTGACGCGGGTCTCGGGCGTGCTGCCGGCGGGGAGGTTGGGGCCGGTGAGGGAGATGCGGTACTCAACCTCGCCGGGCTGCGCGAGGGGCGCGGGCGTGAAGGAGACCGGCACCTTGCGGGTGCTCATGGGCGGGATGGGCGGGAGGGCGGTGCTGGTGGCGGCGCCCTCGCAGGCGACGCCGGCGGTGAGGTTGCGCTGCCACGCGCCGGTCGCGTTAATGATGACGAGGCCGCCGATGACGGGGTCGCCCGAGCCCTGCACGAGGTCGGAGAGCGTGGGGTCGCCCAGGTCGATGAAGACGGGCGCGGCGGGCTCGGCGAGGCGGAGGCTGAGGCGGCCGCGCCCGCTGTGGGCGAGGATTTCGTTGCGGCCCTTGTGCACCAGGACGGGGATGCGGGTGAAGGCGTGCTCGTAGGGGTCGCCGGCGCGGGGCTCGGAGTTGAAGTAGACCATGCCGCTGCCGGGGGCCTCGAGGATCATGACCTTCTCGGCGGAACTGTCGACGGTGGCGAATGCGTAGCCGCCAATGAGGGCGCGGTCCTGGAACTGGCCGTCGAGGGCGGTGAGGGCCTTCCACTCCTTGCCGGCGAAGGAGTCTCCGGCGCTGGGGGCGCGGAAGTCACCGCGGACGAGAGCGCCCTGCACGGCGTCGGCGCGGAAGGGGGCGCGCCCGCCCGCGGATGTTGGCGGGAGGACGAGGACTTCGGTGATGGTGAGGTCGGCGTTGAGCTCGGGGGAGAGGGCGAGCGCGCAGGAGAGCAGCAGCGTGAGCATGGGGGACAGGGTACCCGATGCCGAGTGACGCGAGTGCTAGGCGGCGAGGCGCTTCTGGGCCGCGGCGGCGCGGGCGCTGATGACGAGGGCGGTGATGTCGTCGGCCTGGTGCAGGGAGCCGGACTGCTCGTCGAGCAGGCCGTCGAGCTCGGCAACACACTGGTTGAGGTCGCGGTCTCCGCCGATGAGGCGTGTGAGCTCGCGGAGGTAGGTTCGGCCGGCCCATTCCACTTCTTCCTCGTCGCGCTCGGGGAACATGGCCTCGAAGCCGTCGGTGTAGAGGAGGAGGGTGTCGCCCTCGCCGAGCTCGAAGCGGGCCTGGGTGAACTCGGCGCCGGGGAAGACCCCGAGGAGCGGGCCCTCGGTCTTGACCTCCATCGCGCCCGAGCGGGAGACGCGGACGGGCCAGGGGTGGCCGGCGCCGGCGACGCGGACCTCGCCGGTGTGGCCGTTGACGACGCCGTAGAGGGCGGTGGCGAAGCGGCCGGAGCCCAGGCAGCTGGCGCAGAGGCGCTCGTTGAGTTGCCGCAGCACCTCGGCGGGCTCGAGGACCTTGCCGGCTTCGGTGGTGTTGAGGCTGCTGGTGAGGACCATGGTGAGGAGCGCGGCGGGCACGCCGTGCCCTACGGCGTCGGCCATGAAGAACGCGGCCATGCCATCGCCGAGGCTGCGGACGTTGTAGATATCGCCACTGACGAAGTTAACCGGGCGGAAGAGCACGCCGAACTCCAGACCATCGACGCGCGGGAGGGGCGCGGAGGTGAACTCGCGCTGCACGGCCGCGGCGAGGTGGAGCTCCTCGTGGATGCGGTCCATCTGCGAGCGGATGCCGCCCTGGCAGCGCTGGGCGATGGCGACCTCGCGGGCGAGGGCGTCGACGGCGCCTTGGCGCTCGCAGAGGGCGTAGAGCATGGAGGCGAGGGCGCGGGGGTCGGCGTCGTGGCTGTCGAAGATGATGCCGTGGCGCTGGAAGGAACGCCACACCGCGGGGTCGGGGACGAGGCAGATGCCGGGGAGGTGGGCGGCGCCGAGCGCCTCGAAGAAGCGGTCGATCGTGCGGGCGGACTCGGAGGGGCCGAACACGGCGAGCACGCAGCCGAAGCCGGCGGTGTTGCCGTTCTTTTCAAGCATGTCCACGAGGGCGTCGGAGCCGACCGCGCGGAAGTCGGGGGCCTCGCCGGGCCAGGCGGCTTCGACGGGCGCGACCCACCGCTGGCGGGCTCCCGCGGTGTTTCCGGACGTAGCGAAGCAGACGGCGTGGCGACCCATGCGGTCTGTATCGGCCGGTCGTGGGGGCGACTGAACGCGGGGTCGGCGGGAGCGGGCGGATTACTTGGCGAGCTTCTTGAGCTTGTCGATCTCGAGCTTGATCTTGTCGCCCTTCTCGAGCTTGAGCTCGTCAAGGGTGTTGCCCTTGAGCTCGATGACGAACTGGGTGTCGAACTCGCTGGGGTACTTCTTGAGGCGGGCCTCGTACTTCTCGTTGACGCCGGTCTTAGGGTCGTTCTCTTTTTCGCCCTCGCCGCGGGCGTCCTCGACGGTCATCTTGTAGGTGTTGACGACGCTGCCGCGGGCGTCGAGGTAGATGATGTCGATGGGGACGAGGCAGTCGCGCATCACGAAGGACGTGGTGATCGGGCGGGGGAAGACGAAGAGCATGCCGCCGTCGGGGGGGATCTCGGTGCGGCCGCTGAGACCCTTGAAGCGGCTGGCGTCGTCGGCGACCAGGTCGAGCTTGAAGGTCTTGCCCTTGATGGTGACTTCCTGGGTCTTGGGCACTTCGGTCTTCTTGTCGCCGCCCGTGGCGTTGGCCTTGGCGTGGTCATCGCAGCCGGCGAGGGGCAGGGCGGCCGCGGCGGTCAGGAGGCCGGCGGTGATCAGCGTGCGCGTCCAAGTAGCCATGCCTCGTGCTCCGGTAGGAAGGTGACGGGTTCCCGGGGAATGGTACGAAGGTCGAGCCGGTCGCGGAACTCCGCGGCGGTGGTCTCCTTGAGCGGCAGGCCGCACCAGGAGGCGATGAGGCCGACCACCCGCTCGGGCGTGACCCCCCGGGCGCGGTAGGTGTCGAGGCGCGTGTCGCCGTGGCGCTTGGCGAGGCGGCGGCCGTCGGGGCCTTTGACGAGGGGGAGGTGGGTGTAGGTGGGCTCGGGGGCGAGGCCGAGGGCGCGGTAGAGGAGGAGCTGGCGGGCGGCAGATTCGAGGAGGTCGTCGCCGCGGATGATGTGGGTGATGCCCTGACGGGCATCGTCGACAACGACAGCGAGTTGGTAGCTGGGCTGGCCGGGCTTGTCCGGTTCGCGGCGGGTCCAGACGACGAAGTCGCCGATGGTGCGCGAGGGGTCGAAGGACTGCGGGCCGGCGAAGCTGTCTTGGTAGGTGACGTTGAGCTCAGGGGTGACGAAGCGCCAGCTGGAGGCGTCGTCGGTGAACAGGCGCGGGCGGGTAGCGGGTCGGAGGGAGGCGGGGAAGACGAGCTCGTGCGAACCTTCCTGCGGGGCGGAGGCCGCGGTTTCGATCTCGCGTCGGGTGAGGTCGCTGGGGTAGATGAGCCCCTCGCGGGCGAGGGTGTGCATGGCGGCGTGGTAGGGGGCGAGGTCGGCGGACTGGATGAGGGGGCCGGCGTCCCAGTCGATGCCAAGCCAGCGGAGGAGGTCGATGGTGAGGTCGATGACGCCGGGCTTGATGCGCGGCGTGTCGAGGTCCTCGACGCGGAGGACGATGCGCCAGCCCTGCTGGCGCGCAACGGCCCAGTTCACGAGGAAGGTGCGGGCGTTGCCGAGGTGGAGGGCGCCGGTGGGCGAGGGGGCGAGGCGGGTGGTCTCTGGTTGTGAGCGGGGCGCGGTCACGGGCGGAGCGTAAGCGCGTCGTCGGGAGGTTCGCTAACGCGTCGGTGCTGCGACTGCTTTCCGGTTTCCGCTTTCCGGTTTCCGGTTCCGCTCAGTCGTTCTCCCCGACGATCTCCTTGCGGGTGGTCTCGAAGATGGCGATGAGCTCCTTCTGCTCCTGACGGGCGATGCCGAGGCGCTCCATGGAGGTCTTGATGTCGCCGATCATGGCGTCGAACTCGCTGTTGGTGATCTTCATGCCGTCGTGCACGGTGCCCATGTCGCGGCCCTGGTAGGTGGCGGGGCCGCCCGCAGCGAGGGAGATGAACTCGACCATGCGGTCCTTGAAGTGCTGCACGTTCTGGGCATTGGGGTCCCAGGGGTCGATGTCGCCCTTGAGCAGGCCACCGTCGACGTTCTGGCGGGAGAAGTTGACGCGCGGGTCGTTGACGACGCGGGTGGTCATGTCGTCGACGAGGCGGCGGATGCCGGCCTGGCCCCCGAGGCGCTCAAACAGGGTGGCGTTGCGCTTCTCGCCGTCCTTGCCGTTCTTCTTCTTGTCGTCACGGTCGTTGTCGGTGCTGCCCACGCGCATCTCGGCGCGCTGATCGGCCTCGGGGTCGCCCGACCCCGCGGGCTCGTCGCCCTCGGTGCTCTGGCCCCAGCCGCAGCCGCCGAGGGTGAGGGCGAGCAGGCCGGCGGCGCACAGGTTCATCCAGTGGGTCTTCATTCGCTGTCTCCTTCCGTGTTCCTGGTGCTGGGCGCGACCTTGCCCTCGATCCGGGGCAGGTAGGCCCGCACGAATGCGTTCCTCAGCACGTTTCCGATGATTTCCAGCACGCTGGTCTTGGGGTCTTCGATGTCGCCCTCGATGGTCACTCGCGTGCCGAACTGGTCACGCGGCTGGTTGGTGAGCAGCTCCCCCACTGTTCCCACCAGCGCCTCCCAGAAGAACTCGAGGGGGTTGTCTTCCTTCGCGTCCTTGAGGCTGATGACCTGCACGTTGCGGAAGAGGGGCTTCAGGTAGCCGTCGATGTAGCCGTCCCTGGTGGCGAACTCGATGACGAGGTCGAAGCGGCCGCCCTCGAAGTCGAACTCGCCGTAGGCCTGGGCCAGGTCGTTGAGCTGGTTGACGTCCACGTTGAGGACGCGGGTGGCCACTTCCAAGTGGGGGCGGTAGGACGAGGGGTCCATCGACATGTCGAGCTCGAAGGTGCCGCCCATTGCCTCGGCGCTCGCCTTGAGCGTGGCCATGAGCGGGTCGGTCTTGTTCTCGATGTTGGTGAGGTTCTTGAGCTCGGCCTGGACCTTCGTGAGGTTGACGTCGACGTTGGGCTCTTTGTGGAAGGCCTGGAAGGAGACGGTGCCGTCGACCACCTTGGCGCTGTCGATGCGGAAGGGGTAGAGGTCCTGGATGATGGCGAGCCAGGGCTGGCCGGCGCCGGTCTGGTCGTCCTCCTCGGTCTCGCCGTCGACGAAGTTGAGGCGGGGCTTGATCATCGTGATCTCGCCGCGGAGGGCGCCCTGCTTCCAGAGGGCCTCGTAGTCGAGGGAGAAGTCCACGCGGTCGCCCTCGAAGAAGGGGACGGGGACGCGGTGGGTGGTCTTGACGATCTTGAGGTCGTTGATGGAGTAGGCACCGCGGAGGAGGTGCACGTCGATCTCCCCGACGCGCCCGTCGTAGTCGGGGCTGCGGTCGATGGTGTCGTTGACGTAGCGCTGGAGCCACCAGGGGAGGGCGAGGCGCGCGGCCACGAGCAGAACGACGAGCACGACGAGCGTGGGCAGGATGGCGCGGCGGAGCCGGTGCCGCTTGCGCGGCGTTTGGCGCTTGGGCGCGTTCGCCACCATGGGGCCGTCCTGGCGCATTCACCATCAGGGTGCCACGCCCGGGCCCAGCACGCGTGAACCGCCCCTGAATGGGCGTGATCCCTACACTCGGACGCCGATTAGGCCGCGCCCACACATCTCGCGGGCCCGAGGACACCCATGGACAAGCTCACCGACGGACAGATTACCGAGGCCCTGAAGCAGACGCCCGAGTGGGCCCTGGTGGGCGAGGCCATCCAGCGGACGTACCAGTTCAAGGACTTCAAGGCGTCCATCCGGTTCGTGACGGCGGTGGCCGACGCGGCGGAGGACGACCAGCACCACCCCGACATCCTGATCCGCTACAACCGCGTGACGCTGACGCTGGCGACGCACGACGCGGGCGGGATCACAGAGAAGGACTTTGCCCTGGCGAAGAAGGCGGATGGGTTCGCGGGGAGGCTGTGAGAGGAATAGGACTCATAGGAGTCATGGGACTCATATGAGGGCGCGCGCCGTCAGCGGCCCTTTTCTTCTTCGATCTGGATCCCGGCGAGGGCGGTCATGGGGTCTGGAGCGAAGCGGAAGACCTTGTCGAGGCCGGTGATCAGGAAAACGGACCAGAGGTCGTCCTTGACCGAGCAGAGCTTGAGCAGCTTCTTGTGCTCGGCGAGCTGCTTGCGGAGACGGAGCAGCTGCGCGAGGTTGGAGCTGTTGACGTAGCTCACGGCCGCGAAGTTGAGGACGACGTGGGGGACGTGGTCCTGGTGCTCGTTGATGCGCTGGGAGATGGCGGCGAGCTCCTCGGAGAGGGCGGGCTCGTCGGAGAGTTCGGTGATGACGATGTTGTCGGACCAGTCGGTGGACATCGGCTGACTTCCAGTGCGGGGGCGCTCAGAGTACCAAGGCCGGCGTGACCAGTACGAGCGGGGATCGCCCGGTGTTCCCGTGGGCGTTTCCGGCGCGGTGCATACTCAGGCCTGGTCCGGAGCACCCGTGTCGCCCGGCGGCAGGTCGGGCTTTTCCGGGTTGTCGACCGGGGCGGTTTCTTCGGCCTTGCCCTCGGGGGAGACGCGGGCGGCGGCGATGACGGCGTCGCCCTCGTGGAGTCCGACGACCTTGACGCCCTGGCTGCCGCGGCCGCACTCGCGGATCTCGGCGACGGGCGTACGGACGAGCTGGCCGCCGCGGGTGATGACGACGACATCGTCGCCGGGGATGACGCCCAGGGCGGCGACGCTCTTGCCGTTCTTGTCGGTGAGCTTGATGTCGACGCGCCCCTTGCCGCCGCGGGACTGGCTGCGGGCCTTGCCGGTCTCGGGCTGGACGCGGTACTCGTCGATGGCGGTGCGCTTGCCGAAGCCCTTGTCGGTGATGGTGAGGAGGGCGATGGAGGGGTCGGCGGTCAGGGTGTACTCGGGGTCCTCCTTGTCGAGGACCATGGGGACCTTGACCACGCCGATGACCTCATCGCCCTCGGCGAGCTCGATGCCCTTGACGCCGGCGGCGGCGCGACCCATGTCGCGGGCGTCCTGCTCGTTGAAGCGGATGGCCTGGCCCATGGCGGTGGCGAGCAGCAGGTCGTCGTTGCCGTCGGTGAGGGTGACATCGAGCAGGGCGTCGCCTTCCTTGAGGCCCACGGCGATGAGACCGGCCTTGCCGACGTTGGCGTAGGCCTTGAGGGCGGTGCGCTTGACGATGCCGCCGCGGCTGACGAAGGTGAGGAAGTCGCTGCCGCTCTCGAAGTTCTTGACGGCGAGGTAGGCGCAGGTGCGCTCGCCCTGCTTGAGGTCGATGAGGTTGACGATGGCGCGCCCGGCGCTGGTGCGGCTCATCTCGGGGATCTCGAAGACCTTGATCTTGAAGACGCGCCCGGTGTCGGTGAAGCAGAGCAGGTCGTCGTGCGTGCTGGCGACGAAGAGGTGCTCGACGAAGTCATCGTCCTTGGCGTCGCTGGCGCGGATGCCCTTGCCGCCGCGGCCTTGCTGGCGGTAGGTGTCGAGGGGGACGCGCTTCACGTAACCCTGGTGGCTGATGGTGAGGGCCACGTCCTCGACGGGGATGAGGTCGGCGATGAGGATGTCGGTGTCGGCGTCGTCGATCTGGGTGAGGCGGGGGGAGGCGTAGCGGGTGCGCATCTCCTCGCAGTCTTCCTTGATGATGTCGAGGACGCGCTGTCGGCTGGAGAGGATGAGCTCGTAGCCCTCGATCTCGCCGAGCACCTGGGCGTACTCGCCGACGAGGCGCTCGATCTCGAGGCCGACGAGCTGGATGAGGCGCATGCCGCCGATCGTTTCGGCCTGCACGCGGGTCAGGGCGATGCCGCCCGCGGCGTCGCCGGCACGGACCTTGGCCATGAGCCGGGCGGGGATCTTGGGCGCGAAGGGGTGGGACGCGGGGATCTGGAACTTGCGGGCCATGAGGCGCTCGATGGCCTCGTCGCGGGTCTTGCTGGCGCGGATCTCGCGGATCACCTCGTCGATGTCGCAGACGGCGTAAATCATGCCCTCGAGCACGTGGGCCCGCTTCTTGGCCTCGCGGAGCAGGTGCTCGGTGCGGCGGCGGATGACCTCGATACGGTGGCCGATGAACAGGTCGATCATCTCGCGGAGGCTGAGCGTCCGCGGCTGGCGGTTGACCAGCGCGATGTTGATGATCGAGAAGGTCTGCTGGAGTGGCGTGAACTCGTAGAGCTGCTTCTCGACCACGCGCGGGTCGGCGCCCTTCTTGAGCTCGATGACGATGCGGGTCTGGGCCTCGCGGCCCGACTCGTTGCGGACGTCGCTGACGTCCTGAATGTGCTCTTCCTTGACGGCGTCGACGATCTTCTCGACGAGGCCGTTCTGGGCGAGCATGTAGGGGATCTGGTCGACGACGAGCTGCTGGCGGTCCTTGCCCAGGTCCTCGGTGTGCATGGTGCCGCGGACGGTGACCTTGCCGCGCCCGCTGTGGTAGGCCTCGATGATGCCGCGCCGGCCGTGGAGGATGCCGCCGGTGGGGAAGTCGGGGCCCTTGATGCCGTGGCGGACGACCTTGCCCTCGCTATCAAGGACGTCCTGCATCAGCATCTCGAGGGTGATGGTCTCGTCCTCGATGACGCGGATGATGGAGTCGAGGACTTCGGTGGGGTTCTGCGGGGGGAGGCTGGTGGCCATGCCCACGGCGATGCCGACGCCGCCGTTGATCAGGAGGTTGGGGAACTTGCCCGGGAGCACCAGTGGCTCCATGAGGCGGTCGTCGTAGTTGGGCTGGAAGTCGACGGTGCCGAGCTTGAGGTCGGCGAGCATGTCGACGGTCGCGGCGGTCATGCGGGCCTCGGTGTACCGCATGGCGGCGGGCGGGTCGCCCTCGATGGAGCCGAAGTTGCCCTGGGGGTCCACGAGCTGGACGCGCATGCGCCACTTCTGGGCCATGTTGACGAGGGTTGGGTAGATGACGCCCTCGCCGTGCGGGTGGTAGTTGCCCGAGGTGTCGCCGGCGATCTTGGCGCACTTGATGTGCTTGCGGCCGGGGCGGAGGTTGAGGTCGTTCATGGCGACGAGGATGCGTCGCTGGGAGGGCTTGAGGCCGTCACGGACGTCGGGCAGGGCCCGGTCCATGATGGTGCTCATGGCGTAGGTGAGGTAGCTGTCCTTGAGCTCGCGCTGGATGTCGAGCTCGACGATCTTGCCGTGCTCGTCGACGGCGCCCCCGTTGCCCGCGGGGGAGCCGGAATCAGGGGCTCCGCCGGAGGGGTTTTCGGCGTCAGGAGTGCGTTCCGGACCGGGGTGTTCAGGCATCCAAAAAGCTCCGGAAAATCAGGGCAGAAATGATAGGCGGGAAGCCCGTCAGGAGCCCGGTTTCGAGGGCGAATTCGGGACGGCAAGTCGGTTTGTTTTGCTCAAGTTTTTGTGGTGTTTCCAAGGGCCTGCGATGGTTCTTTGTTTGGGCTGTCGGGTGACCCTCGGAATAGCTCTAAACTGGGGCGATGTACCACCTCAAGGTCACCGTTGGACCGCCGTTGTCGCGGCGAGATGGCGATGAGCTGGACGATTGCCTGCAGCACCTCGCTCACGCGTGGTGGCTGTGTGGGCAGTCGCTCTCGCCCGACGTGGCTTGGGTTCTGGACGGACGGCATCGGATCACCACGGCGGAGGTGCCGGCGCTGGAGCGGAGTTCGTTGTCGGTGGCGAACGCGGGGGTTAAGGGGCGAAAGCTCGTGCGGCGGGTTCGGGAGATCACAGGCAAGGGACCGGCGGTGCAGGTCCTGGGGCGGCCGCTATTCGGCCGGTCGCTCGCGGCCAGCCTGCCCGAGGGGACCACGGATGCGCTCAATGCGGACCCTTGCACATCCCGGCGGCCGCTGGTCATGTTCACGCACGCGTACACGCTTTTGAGTGCGCTTCGCTGCAGCAGGTGTTTCCGGCCTGTTCCTCTTTACCGGCTTACGGCTCAGGCGAACGGCCCGGCGAAGGGGCTGGAAGAGTGGCAGTTGCGATGGCTGCTGACGTGGCAGACCCACTTCCGCATGTACGACACGATCTGGTTCAACAGCGGGGCGGGTGAACGGGCGGCGTTCCGGGCGCTGTCGCAGCTCTCGAGCGAGTTCAACAAGAACGGGCTGTCGCTGCGGGAGAGCCTGGAAGACCAGCTTGGTCCCCCGGTGTACTACTACCTGTGGTCGAGCACGATCGACGGCGATGAGCTGCCGGAGGAGCGGCCTTGCCCGAGTTGCGGGCGTGAGTGGCTCACACGGCGCAATGTGTTCACGCGGTTCCGGCACCGGTGCGATCACTGCCGGCTGGTGACGGGGTGATCGGGCGCGAGCGGGCCAGCGCGGCTAGCGCTTGCCGAGTTCTTCTGTTGTTTCAAGCACCTCGCACACCGCCCAGAGCGTGAGTGCGGTAGCCTCGACGGGTTGGCGCTGGTCCCAGAGGCTGCTGCGGACGCCGCCGTCGGCGGCGACGGGGTCGACGGCCGCGTAGGCGGACCAGTGGTCGATCGAGAGCTGGCGGAGGAAGCGGGAGGCGCTGAGGAGCCGCGAGAGTTCGCGCCAGGCCTGGTCGTCGGTGGTGAGGCGGCGGTCGCGGGCCATGATGGCGAGCAGCAGGACGGGGCGGACGGATTGGGCGGTGGGGAGCGGGTTGGCGGAGGAGGTGAAGACGATGCCGCCGATGAGGTCGTCGGCTTCGCCGGCGGAGTCTTCGCTGGTGAGCTGGTGCTTCCACACGAGCTCGCGGACGCTCTCGAGGGCGGGGGCCGCGGGGACGTCGTTCTCGGCGAGCAGGAGCTCGGCCATGCCGAGCCAGGGCATCTGGCCGACGAGCTTGGCGGGCGGGGTGTCTGTGAAGATGCTGCGGATGGCCTGGTCGGCCCTGGCGCGCCGGGCGGTGCGCTCGGCGGCGTCGAGGTTTTCAGCTGTTGATTCGATCGCGAGGGCGTAGGCGACGAAGCCTTTGGCGCCGTCGGGGACTTCGGCGGTCCAGCCGGTTTCCGGGTCGTACGCGGCCACGACGCGGGCGCCGATCTGTGCGCGCAGCACAGGGTCGATGCGGACCTTCTCGAGGTCGGGCGTGTTGTTGCCTTTGTCGACGAAGTTGCCGCTCGGGTCGAGCACTGCGGTGGGCTCGTAGGGCTGCGGGGCGCGGTCGATCTCGCGCGAGGCGATGATCCACGCGGCGCTCTCGACGGGGCCGCGGAGCGCGTCGTTGCTGGCGGAGGCGCGGAGGCGGTGGATATCGAGCAGCTCGAGGTTGAAGGGCTTGGTCATGCCCTTGTGGCGCCGGGCGTGGCGGGCGAGGGCGGCGGTGGTGATGAGCTTCTCGACAGTGCTGGCCTGGGCGAGCGTGCGGCCCTGGAAGGGCATGACGGAACCGGTCATGGTGAGGTCGGGGCTCTTCCAGTCAACGCGGGCCCGCAGGTGGCGGGCGAGGGTGTCGGCGAAGGAGGTGAGGGCGGGGGTGGTGACTTCGAGCGGCTGCACGATGCGGCCGCCGCGGACGAGGACGGTTGCGGCGCCGCTCTCGTCGCTCTGGGCTACGTGGGTGACGCGGAACTTCTGGAAGACGACGCGCCCGTCCTTGCGGAGCTCGGCGGGCTGGCCCTTGGGGTCGATCTTCACGGCGAGGGCGGGGTCCCCGCTGGCCTGGGCGACGGCGGCGATGGTGGCGTCCGAGGGCGGGAGGTTGGTGATCAGCATCTCGGAGGGGAACATGCCCGCGTGCGTGTCGCCCACGCGCACCGCGACGCCGTCGAGGCCGGGCTGGAGGAGCGCGTCGATCTCCGCGAACGTCGCGGCGTCGAGCGGGGTGCGCGTGCCTGCGAGCTCGAGGCTGATGGCCATGCGCTTGGCGTGGGCGCGGCGCTGGTCGAGCTCGGTGGCGTCGCGTACCACGTGGGTGCGCGTCGCGGCGTCGTCCATGGCGGCGCGGGTGGCGCTCGCAATGGCGGCGAGCCCGGTCTCGAAGCTGATACCGCGCCCGACGACGCGGTGGTCGAGGCGGAGGGTGATCGCGCAGCCGCCGGTGGTCTCGAGCGCTTTCGGGAGGGCAGAGGTGTTCCCCACCTCCCAGGCGCGGACCCAGCCTTCGACGACGCTGAAGGCGTCCATGGTCTCGATGGGGCCGGGCGGGAGGGATGAGGGCGTGCGGGCGGGCTGGGGCGGGGCGGGGTTGATGGCGGGCTGTGGCTGCGCAAGGGCTGCGCCCATGAGCGTGGCGAGGGCCACTGTCGCGATAACTGCACGCGCACGTGCGATGACCGTCATAAGCGCTCTCCGCGTTGTCCACAGGGTCCTGTAAAACGGGCGATTGTGCAGTTCCGCGCGTCGTGTCTTGCCTTTTACTGAAGCTGGGGCATGCTGGTATTGAGCCCACACCGCAGCGTGTGGTACAACCAAAGACACGGGAGAAACAGAGATGCAGGCTCTCATCACAATCGCCGCTGTCACTGATAACCGCAAGAAGGTCGCCCTCCTGTGCCTGCTGAGCTTCCTGGCTCTGTGCTAGAGGCTCGGTAGAGGCTGAGGCGGAGCAGGTCTTATACGTCGGATAGGTCGTATAGGACGAACCCAGTCACCAACGAAAAGGGCCCCGGTGTCGAACACCGGGGCCCTTGGTCATTTCAGGCTACCTGCCGACGGGCCCGTCCATCACTGGAAGCGGATCTTGTCGGTGCCCATGGCGTCGTGGGCGTCCATGCCGCCGCGGGTGGGACGGTCCTTGCGGTCGGCCCGCTCGGGCTTGTCGCCGCCGCCGGCGGCCGCGTCGGCGCCGCTGGTGTCGCCCCACTGGGCGCGCTTGAGGGACAGGCCGATCTTGCGGTCGGCGCGGTCGACGCGGAGGATCTTGACGTCGATCTCGTCCCCGGGCTTGACCACGTCCTGCGGGTTCTCGACCTTGTGGTCGGCCAGCTCGGAGATGTGGAGCAGGCCCTCGAGCTCCTGCTCGAGCTCGACGAAGACGCCGAAGTTGGTGATCTTGGTGACAGCGCCGCGGACGACCATGCCGGGCTTGTAGTGCTCGGGGATGGCGTTGAGCCACGGGTCCTCGGTGAGCTGCTTCTGGCCGAGGCTGATGCGCTGCTTGTCGCGGTCGACCTCGAGGACGACGCACTTGACCGAGTCGCCCTTCTTGAGGAGCTCGTTGGGGTGCGTGACCTTCTTGGTCCAGGACATGTCGGAGATGTGGAGCAGGCCGTCGATGCCGGGCTCGATCTCGACGAAGGCGCCGTAGTTGGCGAGGTTGCGGACCTTGCCCTCGATCATGGTGCCGGGCGGGTACTTCTCGCCCACCAGCTCCCAAGGGTTGACCTCGGTCTGCTTCATGCCGAGGCTGATTTCCTGCTTGTCCTTGTTGATCTCGAGGACGACGACGTCGACCTCCTGACCGGGCTGGACCATTTCGCTGGGGTGGTTGACCCGGCGGGTCCAGGACATCTCGGAGATGTGGACCAGGCCCTCGATGCCCTCGTCAAGCCGCACGAAGGCGCCGTAGGACATGATGTTGACCACCGCGCCGCGGACGCGGGAGCCAACCGGGAACTTCTTCTCGATCTCCTCCCACGGGGAGGCCTCGCGCTGCTTCATGCCCAGCGCGATCTTCTCCTTCTCGCGGTCGATGTTGAGGACCTTGACCTCGACCTTCTGGTCGATCTTGAGGAGCTCGCTGGGGTGGTTGATGCGGCTCCAGGACATGTCGGTGATGTGGAGCAGGCCGTCGATACCGCCCAGGTCGACGAACGCGCCGAAGTCGGCGATGTTCTTGACCGTGCCGATGACGATCTCGCCCTCCTTGAGGGTTTCGAGGAGGCGCTTCTTGGCGGCGTCGCGCTCGTTCTCGATGAGCTTGCGGCGGGAGATGACGATGTTGCGGCGCTCGAGGTCGATCTTGAGGATCTCGGCGCGGATCTTGCGGCCCATGAACTCGCCGATTTCGCCGGGGCGGCGGATGTCGACCTGCGAGGCGGGCAGGAACACGGGGACGCCGATGTCAACGAGCAGGCCGCCCTTGATTTTGCGGGTGACCAGGCCCTCGACGACATCGCCCTCCTTGGTGGTGTCCACGATCCGCTGCCAGGAGAGCATGCGGTCGGCCTTGCGCTTGGAGAGCTGGATGAGGCCGCCGTCGCCCTCGAGGCCCTCGAGCAGCACGTCGACCATGTCGCCGGGCTTGATCTCGGTGCCTTCGAACTCTTCCTTGGGGATGAGGCCCTCGGACTTGAGGCCGACCTCGATGACGACGTCATCGCCGGCGTAGCCGATCACCTTGCCCTTGATCAGCTTCCCGGGGATCAGATCAGCGATCTGGTCCTTGAGGAGCGAGTCCATGTACTGGCCGGACGCGCCCTTGGCCATGGCGGGCCCGTACGCGTCGCGGAGGAGTGCATTGGCCTCGTCGTCCGCCAGACCCAGGGAAGCAATCAGAGTTTCATCGATCATGGAGACACTTTCCTTGGTACCCGCGGCCCAATGTGCCGGTAAGGCTTCGCCAAACGGCTCGGTTGGAAGCGGGTTCGGGCTGCGGGGCCGTGCGGGTGGCACGCGGGCACTGCAGCGCCGGGCCCTGTGAAAGGCCCTGCCCCTCGGGGGCTGTTGTCGGGTTGTTGTCCACCGTCCCCGCGAACGCGGAGAGTCACGGCCCCAGGGCCACCACCCTGGGTCATAAGAATAGCCCCCGGACAGCGGGCGTACCACCGGGCGGGAGGGTCTCGAGAGGGTGGGGAGCGGGGCTGGGCCCCTCTGGCGAAGTCCCGGATTGGGGGATGGCCTCGGGTGCGCGGGGAGCAACTGCCAATCCGGGACTTCGGCGAGGGCGCCTCGGTCCCGGCGGCGTGGGATCGCTTACTGGTCCTGGACGACGAGGTAGCCCCGTTGGAGGAAGCCCTGGTTGTTGCGGATGACGTTCAGCTGGAGGCCGCTGGCGAAGTCTGCACGGGCGCAGAGATTCGTGAACTCCTCGGCGGTGCCGATGGTTCGCTCGGTGGCGCCCTGGCGGTAGCCGACGATGACGTCGCCGGGCTCGAAGCCAGCGGCGTGGGCGCGGGAGCCGTCGTCCACTTCCATGACGACGACGCCGCGGTTGCGGTTGACGCGGAGGGCCTGGGCGATGTCACGGGTGAGGGTGCGGACGCGGGCGCCGAGCTGCGGGACGTCGGTGTTGCCAAGGGCGGCGTTGAGGTCGCCGATGGTGACGACGGTGCTCAGGGCTTGGCCGTCGCGGAGAATTTCAATCGGCGCCTTGGTGCCGGGGGCGGTGAGGGCGATGGCGTTGCGGAGGCGCGGCTCGTTGACGGTCTTGCCCTGGTACTTGGTGATGATGTCCCCGGCGCGGAGGCCGGCCTTGTCGGCGGGGCTGTCTTCCTGAACGCTCTGCACGCCCACGCCGTTGGCAAGGTCCGCGAGGTCAACGCCCATCCAGCCGCGGACGACGCGCCCGTGAGCGACGATGTTGTCGAGCACGGCCTTGGCGATGTTGCTGGGGATGGCGAAGCCGATGCCCTGGTAGCCGCCGCTGCGGGAGGCGATCGCGGAGTTGACGCCGACGACCTCGCCCTGGAGGTTGAGCAGCGGGCCGCCGGAGTTGCCGGGGTTGATAGCGGCGTCGGTCTGGATGAAGTCCTCGTGGACGCGCCCGGTCTCGCGGGGCGTGATGGAGCGGCCCTTGGCGGAGACGATGCCGGCAGTGACGGTGTTCGAGAGGCCGAAGGGGCTGCCGATGGCGACCACCCACTCCCCCACTTCCAGCACGTCCGAGTCGCCGAAAGTGACGGGCGAGATGCCCTGGGGCAGCTCCTTGGCGTCGATCTGGAGCACGGCGAGGTCGGTGAGCTCGTCGCGACCAACGAGTCGAGCGTCGACCTCGCGTCCGTCGAAGAGGCGCACGCTGATCTGCTCGGCGGCGCGGTCGCGGCTGGTGATGACGTGGTTGTTGGTGACGATGTAGCCGTCGGTGCTGACGATGAACCCCGAGCCCATGCCGGTGTCGGTGATGCCCGAGCGTACGACCTCGCCCCAGATGTTGCGCTGGGTGATGCGGTTGCGCTGGGTGATGTGCACGACGCTGGGCTCGACGTTGTGCGCCACGGACTTGAATGCGTTGGACAGGCGCTTGGCGAAGGCGATGTCCTCGGCCGATGCGGCGTCGGGGCTGGGGCGGGCAGGGGTGGCGGTGCGCGTGACCGATGGGGCCGAGGGCTTGGGTTGGGTTGGGGTGGAGTTTTGGCCGCAGGCGGCTGGGCCGAGGCCCAGGAGGGCGAGCAACACTGCGAGGAGCTTGGAGGTTGCGCGGGTGATCATGGGGAGTTCCTACGGGCGGTGGCCCGCGATCTGTTCTTGGGAGTTCAGCTGGCGATTGTTCGCCAGGGGGTGGCAAGCTGCATGCAAGGACGGTGCCGAGGGGCTTAACCGTCAGGGGTGGGGTGTGTTGCGAGTGTTTGGGTGTCAGTTTGACAGGCGAGCAGGGGGAGCCGCCGCCAATCCGGGACTTCGCCCAGAGCGGCTCGGTCCCGGCGTCCTGGAGGCAGCGGCTCAGTCAAGGCGTCGCAGTGCAACTCACAACTTGCGCAGCACGGCGGCGTGGGCGGTCTTGTCGGTGCACATCTTGCGTTCGTAGTTGGTGCCGATGAGCTCGCCCTCGCCGACCCAGTCGGGCGGGGTGAAGGGGAGCTGCTCGAAGCGCGCGGGGGCGGTGGGCGCCGTGAAGCGGGCGAAGTGCTCGAGGTCCCAGGCCCAGAGCTCGTCGTGGTCGGTGACGACGCGGAGCTCGCCACCGGGGGCGAGGACGCGGTGAACCTCCGTGAGGAAGCGGTCCTGGATGACGCGGTTCTTGTGGTGCTTCTTCTTGGGCCAGGGGTCGGAGAAGTAGAGGTGGATGACGGAGACGATGCTCGAGGGGCAGCGCCAGCGGAGGAACTCGCTGGCGTCGGTGCGGAGCATGCGCACGTTGGCGAGGGCCGCGCGGCGGACGCGGTCGGCGGCATAGAGGTAGAACTCGCGTGCCCACTCGATCCCGAGGAAGTTGACCTCGGGGTGCGCGCGCCCGCTCTCCAGGATAAACGTGCCCTTGCCGCTGCCGATTTCAAGCTCGAAGCGGCGGGAGGGATCGGGGAACCACCGGCGCGGGTCGAGGCGCCCGGCTTCGGGGTTGGTGAGCGCCTCGTCAGGGAGCGTGGGCAGCTCCTGCGCGGAGACGCCGATCACCCCCGGTGCGTCATCGAGTTCACGACCATGGCCAAGGCCGAACGACATGAGCGGAGTTTAGTGCCGCGTGCACCCGCAGGGCGGAGCGCGCAGGTGCGACTGATGCAAGCCCCTGCGCGCCGGTGCGGGCGCGCCGGCGGAGCGCTGCGCGAGACCGGTCGCCGCCTGTGAGGTGTTCCACCCCGATTAATCATCCGTGAGCCCGCTTAGGACGTATAAGTGAATGTCCGGAAAGTGGCCGACTTGGCTCACCGGGGCGGGGCGGACGGCCGATAGCTGCTGATGAGGGTGACAGCCCTCGACACGCGGCGTGGAGCGAGAGACGAGATCGGGCCGCGGGCAGGCTGCCCCGGCCTGTTGGAAGTGCTGGACCGCAGGCAGCGGAGGGCAAGGCCATGAACGAGTTCCGCTCACAGTCGGGTGCGTCCCGGGACGTTTCTTCGCGTGACCTTCAGCGAGCCGGCGCCACCGTCAAGGACGGGGCGGTGGCCAGCCGCGACCTGATCTCGGCGATCGAGTCCAAGCTGGACCGCCGCCGCTTTCAGGACCACCACTGGACGGGGTCGTTCTGGGATTACCTGGAGATCTGCGCGCAGAATCCGGCGGTGGTGCGGAACGCGTACCAGCGGCTGTACGACGCCGTGCTCAGCCATGGGAGCGAGAAGTACAAGGTCTTCAAGAAGGAAGTGACGCGGTACAACTTCTTCAGCGACCCCTTCGACAACGGGGCGGACGCGATCTTCGGGCTGGACTTCGCTCTGATGCAGCTGGTGGACTTCATGCGGTCCGCGGCCGAGGGCTACGGCACGGACAAGCGGATCCTGCTGCTGCACGGGCCGGTGGGGTCGAGCAAGTCGACGATCGCGCGGCTGCTGAAGAAGGGCATCGAGGCCTACAGCCGCACGCCGGACGGGGCCCTGTACAGCTTCTCGTGGCTGCTGGATGAGAACTGCGAGGTGTCGGCGGTCAAGAGCGCGAGCGCGCGGGAGGCCGCGAAGACGCACGAGTTCGCGTGCCCGATGCACGAGGACCCGCTGGTGCTCATCCCGCGGGAGGCGCGGGAGGACGTGCTGGCGAAGCTGAACGCGAACTTCCGCAACAAGAACCACAACGGGCGGCTGAAGGTGAACGGCGAGCCCGACCCCTTCTGCCGCAAGGTCTTCGAGGACCTGATGGCCTTCTACGAGGGCGACTTCAAGAAGGTGATGGACCACGTCAAGGTGCGGCGGATCATCCTCAGCGAGAAGGACCGCGTGGGCATCGGCACGTTCCAGCCCAAGGACGAGAAGAACCAGGACTCGACCGAGCTGACGGGCGACATCAACTACCGCAAGATTGCCCAGTACGGGTCGGACAGCGACCCGCGGGCGTTCAACTTCGACGGCGAGCTGAACATCGCCAACCGCGGCATCTGCGAGTTCATTGAGGTGCTCAAGCTCGACGTGGCGTTCCTGTACGACCTGCTGGGGGCTTCGCAGGAGCACACGATCAAGCCCAAGAAGTTCGCGCAGACCTACATCGACGAGGTCATCCTCGGGCACACCAACGAGCCGGAGTACAAGCGGCTCCAGTCCAACGAGATGATGGAGGCGTTCCGCGACCGCACGATCAAGATCGATATCCCGTACAACATCCGCCTGAGCGATGAGGTCCGCATCTACCAGAAGGACTTTGGGCCAGAGCGGATCAGGAACATCCACGTGGCGCCGCACACCCTGGAGGTGGCCGCGATGTGGGCGGTGCTGACGCGCCTGGAGGAGCCCAAGAAGGCTGGCCTCACGCTGCTGCAGAAGATGAAGCTGTACGACGGGAAGAGCATCCCCGGCTTCACCGAGGACAGCGTGCGGGAACTGAAGGAGGAGGCGCCGCGCGAGGGGATGAACGGCATCTCGCCGCGGTATATCCAGGACAAGATCAGCAACGCCCTGGTGAGCCGCCAGGCGGTGGAGGAGAAGGGGATCAACCCCTTCATGGTGCTCAACGAGCTGGAGGAGGGTCTGAGCCACCACTCGCTGATCAGCGACGAGAACCTGAAGAAGCAGTACCGCGAGCTGCTGTCCATCGTCAAGGAGGAGTACGAGGACATCATCAAGGGCGAGATCCAGCGGGCGATCAGCGCCGACGAGGATTCCATCCGCCGGCTCGCGGCCAACTACATCGAGAGCGTCCGCGCCTACACGCAGAAGGAGCGGGTGCGGAACAAGTACACCGGGCGCGACGAGGAGCCCGACGAGCGGCTCATGCGGTCGATCGAGGAGAAGATCGAGATCCCCGAGAGCCGCAAGGACGACTTCCGCCAGGAGATCATGAACTACATCGGCGCCCTCGCGCTCGACGGCAAGAAGTTCGAGTACAACACCAACGCGCGGCTGTACCGGGCGCTGGAGCTCAAGCTGTTCGAGGACCAGCGCGACACCATCAAGCTCAAGAACCTCGTGTCGAGCGTCGTGGACGACGAGACGCAGGCGAAGATCGACGTGGTGAAGCAGCGGCTGATCAAGCAGTTTGGCTACAGCGAGCAGAGCGCGACGGACGTGCTGAACTACGTGGCGAGCATCTTCGCGCGGGGGGATAGCAAGACGCGGTGAGGCTCCAGGAAGGTACACGAGCCGCCGGGGACACAAGCCCCGGCGGCCCTGTTTTTGGCGGGATCGCTACAATGGCGAGCATGACCTTCAGGGGCACATACCGGAACGGGGTCATTATCCCGGAGGAGGGGGCCACGCTCCAGGAGGGTGACACTGTCGAGATCCAGGTTCGGAGCCGTCGAGCAACGACACCAAAGAAGGCTCGCAGCGGGTTGGGGGGTCCTAGAAAGTGCCGAACGTCAAAGGCCGCGAAAAAACTCAACGCCAGCAAGCGCATGACGGGGAAGCAGCGGCTCGAGCTGTTCCTGCAGTCCTTCGGGATGTGGAAGGACAAGCCGGAGTGGAAAGGCCGCTCCTCGGCCGATATCGCTCGTGAAATCCGAAGCCGGGCCTCACGCGGGACGCCGCGTGGCTGAGCTGATCATCTTCGACACCAGCGTCCTCGTGGACCTCAGACGCGGGCTCGGGGCAGCGAGCGCGTTCACTTCTCCGCTGGCATCCTCCGCACGTGCTGCCATCCACCCCGGTGTGAGCTTTGAGCTCTACGACGGAGTGAAATCCCCCGCTGATATTCTGCTGACTCAACGGATGATCACAACTCTGCGCCGGCTCGCAGTTCGGGATGCGGACTTCACGGTCGCACTCTCACTTTTCACCACTCACCAGCGGCGTGCCGGCATCGGCTGGGCGGATTGCCTGATTGCAGCGACGGCGCTCCGACTGCGACTGCCAGTGGCCACCCTCAATGATCGGCACTTCGCCACTGTTCCCAGGCTCAAGGTCATCCGCCCCTACTGACCACTCTCCGCGAACCTCCACGCGGGCGTCCAATCCTTCGGCAGGCTCTCGCCCTTGAGGCTCGCGCGGATCAACTCGATTGGGATGGAGTTCTCCAGCAGCACCGCGTCGTTGAACTGCTTGTCCGTCAGCTGGCCCGACTCGACCAGCTCGCGGTAGAGCGACCGCAGCTGGAGGCCGCCGATCATGTAGCCGCACTGGTACAGGGGTGAGTAATGGCCGCCGATGTAGCGGCGGACCTCGGCGGTGGCCCCGCTCTTCTCGTGACCGACGCGCTCGACCAGGAAGTCAACCATCTGCTGCGGGGTCATGTCGCCGAGGTGGTACTTGAGGCTCACGATGATTCGCGCGGCCCGGTGCATGCGCCAGAAGAGCATGCCGATGCGGTCCATGTCGGCGTCGTGCCCGGTCGCGCCCGCCCAGCCCAGGTCCCACAGCCGGAACTCCCAGTAGAGCGCCCAGCCCTCAACCAGGAACGGCGTGCGGAAGGGGCGGCGGTACTCGCGCTCGCGCTGGGCGAAGAACCCCTGGAGGTGGTGGCCGGGGATGAGCTCGTGCGGGGTGACGATGTGAGTGAAGTGGCGGTTGTTGCCGCGCATCGCCATGAGCTTCACGTCGTGCGGCATTGAACCCGCGGCGTAGGACACCCCCATGTACTGCCCGCCGTACACGGCGTACGGCAGCGTCTTCTGCGTCTCGGGCGAGTGCATTTCGAGCCGCCACGACTGCTCGCACAGCTCGGGGATGGTGATGAGGTCGCGGTCCTTGAGGAACTTGACCATCGCGCGGCCTTCGTCGCGCACGAACGCCGCCTGCTCGCCGGGTGGGACGTGGGCGCCTTTGACCTTCGCGAGCGCGAGCTTCCAGTCTTCGTAGCCCATCGAGGCCGCGGCCTTGCGGGCCTGCTCTTCGCACCAGGCGAGCTCGCGCTCGCCGATGGCGATGAGCTCCTCGGGCGTGTAGGCGAGCATCTCGCCGCGGATGTCGGCGAGCAGGGCCTCGCGCCCGATGGGGTCGCCGACGAGCGGGTCCTCGTCCTTGCCCTTGAGGCCGGCGACCTCTTCGCGGAGCTCCTTGGAGAGTTCGCGCAGCTGCTTCTGTGCCTCCTCGCGTGGTTTGCGGGTCCACCAATCAAAGTCGGGAACGAACTCTTCGTAGCTGCTGGCCCAGCGGTCCAGGGTGCCGCTCAGTTCATCGACGGCGCCCGCGGCCCGCTGGGCGACGGCGGGGGTGAGGACGATTGCGGTGTCGGTGCGCTCGCCCTCCTTCTTGCGGCCGTCCTTCACGCGATCGAGGGTCCTCTTGACCTTGTCGCTGATGTCGGCAAGCGTCTGGGCCGCGGCGGGCGGGTCGCAGGCGTCCATGCGGACGCGGGCGAGCTCGAGCGTCTGGATCGCCTCGCGGAAGGGGAGGACCTCGGCCATGGCGTCGAGGCGGCGGCGCTCGGCCGCGAGTTGGTCGAGGCTCCAGCGGGCGCTGGTGCGGAGCAGGTGGAAGTCGATGCGGTCGGTGGGGGCGAGCTCGTCGTAAGCGAGGGTGTCGAGGCGTTCCAGCCACTCTATGTAGTACTGCTCGAAGCGCTCGCGCCGGTTCTCCGAGTACTCCATGCGGTGGAAGCGGCTGATGTAGGACTCGTCCTCGCTGTAGCGGCGGATGAGGTCCGGGAGAGTGGGCGTGCTTGCGACTTGCGTGATTGCCTGCGCGGGCGGGGCGATGGGCGCAGGCTGTGCGTTCACGGGCGCAGCAGTGAGGATGGCAACCGCAGCAACAGAGAGCGGGCGGATCATGGGGATGTTCTACCGCGCCGCCGGTGTCGCTGCCAGCGTTTGAGCTAGAGCAGGAGGTCAAGGGTGCGGTCGATCTGGGCCGCGTAGCTCTCGCCGAAGAGGCGGGCGTGCACGAGCAGCGGGTAGATGTTGTAGAGGTGCCGGCGGGTGGTCCAGAAGTCCGGATCGATTGGGCGTCGCTCCCCGTAGCGGCCGAAGAACCGCTGGCCGAAGGTGGAGAAGAGCGTGATGAACGCGAGCTCGACCTCGGCGTGGGCGTAGTAGGGCGAGGGGTCGAGCAGGGCGGTGATGCGGCCATCGTGCGACAGGACGTTGCCGGACCAGATGTCGCCATGGATGAGGGTGGCGGGTGGGTTCCCGGGCAGGCGCTCGTCAAGGATGGATGCCAGGCGCTCGAGTCGCGTGGCGAGCGCGGCAGAGATCGCGCCCTCGCGCGCGGCGGCGTGCGTCATCGGCAGGAGGCGGTGGTCGCGGAAAAACGCGGGCCAGGAGGGTGCCCACGTGTTCCGCTGCGGCAGCGGGCCGATGAGATTGTCGAAGTCCAGGCCGTAGCGTGCCTGGGGCTCGGTGACCGCGTGCAGGTCTGCGAGCAGCGCGGCCGCGTGCTCCTCGGCTTCGCCCGAGGCGCCGCTGGCGCCGGGCATGTCCTGCATGAGGAGGACGGCCCGAGTGGCATGGATCGGCTTGGGCACGGGCAGGCGCGAGTGGTTGGCCAGGAGTTCAAGGCCGCGGGCTTCGAGGGTGAGGTCGGTGGAGGTGGAGAGCTTGGCGATTAGCGTGGAGCCATCGATGAGGGTCAGGCGGAGCACGGAGCCGCTGGCGCCCGAACCGATGAAGGTGCGGCGGGTGCAGGTGAGGTTGAGTTGCTGGAGGAGTGCGTCGAGGTCGGGCACGCTCGGATGGTATTGATCCAGCAGCGATCCCATCGGAAACCACCGAGATGAAGACATCTCGGCGGCACTTAGCCGTTCGAGTCGAGCCAGATCGTGATTGGGCCGTCGTTCACAAGCGCCACCTGCATCTCCGCCCGGAACACCCCGGTCTGCACCGGCACGCCCTGTGCCTGCACCGCGGCGACGACTCGCTGAAACATCGGCTCGGACTGCTCCGGACGCATCGCGTTGTCGAAGCTGGGCCGTCGTCCTTTGCGCGCCTCGCCCGCGATCGTGAAGTTGGGAACAAGCAGGATTGCGCCGGCGACGTCCTTCACCGAAAGGTTCATTTTGCCCTGTACGTCCTCGAAGATCCGCAGGTTGGCGCACTTGTCGGCGAGCCACACGACCTGCGAGTCGGAATCAGCCTGCTCGATGCCGACCAGCACCAGCAGGCCGCGGCCGATCCCGCCGACGACGCCCCCGTTTACTGTCACCGACGCACTCGACACTCGCTGCACCACGGCCCGCATGGGGCAGAGCATACGAAAACCGGCCGTGCTGGAGGGCCGCGGCCGGTCTTCGCGTTTGGGGTCATGTGTGAGGCTGGGAGCGATGCCCGACGGACGCTCAGTCCCAGATCGCCTTGAAGTTCTTCGTGCTCGGGCCGGCGTGGGTGAAGATGCCCAATATGGTGTTGCTGTCGCTGGGGTCGTTGTCCTCGTTGAAGAACAGCACGTCGGGGCGGGCGATCTCCTTCGCGTCCTTGAAGGTGCGCTTTGGGTGCGTCATTTCGCTCATGTACTCGACGTGGTTGTCGTTGAACGCGATGTTGCCCTCCCAGCTGTCGGCGGGCCCGTGGATCGCGTAGGTCTTGCTCTTCCCGTTCACCTCGGGCACCGCCCTGAGCTTGTCGGCCTCGCCCTGGTAGGTGACGGCGACGACCTTTGGGCCGCGGTTGCCGATGGCGGGCTCGGTTGCCTTGAACGTATTGCCCCACTGCTCCAGTCGCGACTTGCTGGGCATGAGGTGGGCGTAGCTGAAGTTGCCGGTGTTCCCGTCGGAGAAGTCGGCGCTGAACGCGGGGTCCCACAGGGCCGCCTCGGGCTTCACGGCCCTCCTGGGGCTGGCGTACTCGTAATCCTCATCTGCCTTGATCTTGTCGTTGCTCTCGGCGGGCGAGACGCACAACTCAGGCCCGAAGAAGCCGTTGAAGACCAGCATCGACATGATGTTGGCGGTCGTGTCCTTCTCGGTCGCCTGCCCGGCCTTCACGGTGTGGTCGCCCTTGTCGATCACGCTGGGCAGCGGGAACTTGTCCTTGTTGTTCTGGGCGAACATGACGAGGCCCTGGTGAATGCCGCGCACGTGCGTGGAGTCCTTGATCTGATCCTCCTTGGCCTTCTTCTGCTTCTCTGCCTTGATGACCTCGGGGTCGCCGGAGACCTTGGGTGAGGGCTTCTTGGGTTCGTCCTCGGGCTGTTGGCCCACGCACACGGCCGTGAGGCAAGCGCCCGCGGCGAGCACGGCCAAGGTGGCGGTCAGTTCGGTGAGGGTGAACGCGCGAGGGGTGGGCATGCGGGGCGCTCCTGTGGTACCAGTACGACACCGCTGTGGGCGGTTCGTGTGGCGCGCGTGGCGTAGCCGGTCGGCCCGCCGGCGGGCCGAGTCCCTCCCTGACGGTCGGGATTCTGCCGGTCTGGGTTCCTACACGTTTAGTCCCAAATGCCCTTGAAGTGGTCGGTCGTGATGCCCGCGCGGGTGTAGATGCCGAGCACCAGGTTCGAGTCGGCGGGGTCGTCGTTCTCGTCGTAGAAGAAGTTGTCGGGTTTCTTGACCCTCTCGGGGTCGAGGTACTCGGCACCGGGCGCATACATCGTCGTCATGAACTCGACGTGGTTGTCGTTGAACGCGACATTGCCCTCCCAGGTGGAGTTGGCACCGTGGATGCGGTAGGTGTGGCTCTTTTCGGGCAGGACTGGCACATCGCGCTCCGCGCGGCGTTCGAGGGCTTCGATGCGCGGGCCCCGGTTACCGACCGCGGCCTCCGTGGAGCTGAAGGAGTTGGTCCAGATATGCCGGCGTGACCTGCTGGGCATGAGGTGCGCGTAGGAGAGGTGCCCGCCGTCGGGGCTGGTGAAGTCGGCATTGAAGGCAGGGTCCCACAGCGCCTGCTGCGGCGTGGCCGCGGAAGCAGGGCTGGCGTACGCGTAGTCCTTCATCATCTTGATGTTCTTGTTCACTTCGGCGGGTGTGACACACAGCTCGGGGCCGAAGAAGCCGTTGTAGATCATGACCGAGATGATGTTGTCGGTCGTGTCCTTCTCGTGCGCGGCGGCGTTGATGGTGGTATTTTCCTTGTCGAGCCGCGAGGGGCGCGGGTAGGAATCCTCGTTCCCTTGGGCGAACATGATCAGGCCCTGGCTGATGCCGCGGACCATCGTTGCGCACTTGATCTGGCGGGCGCTCGCCCGCGCCTTGCTGAGCGCCGAAACCGTGGGGGCCACCAGGAGGGCCCCGTTCTCACCCGTCTCCCGGGGCTCATCGGTCTTCTCTGGCTGCCCCGGCTTGTAGCGGCGGGGCCGCTCCTGTTTGCCGTCCTGCTCGGGCCGGGCGGCGGGTTTGTCCTGCTTGCTCGGCTCGGGCTGCATGGGCACCAGCCCCAGGCACACCAGCAGCGACACCGCCGCGGCTGCGAACCCACCCTCGACCAGCGTGAAACCGCGGCGTTGCTGCATATTGGTGCTCCTTGCGCGCAGTATACCGGCGCTAAGTCCGTTGGCGCCGTCAGACCCTCGTTACAGCGTCTTGCTCAGAATGGCGCTGCGGTAGTTGGTGTAGGGCCACTGCCAGTGCTCGACAAAGCGATACCCGCGCTTGAGGTACCACTTCATGAGGTCGGTGTCGGGCTCGGCCATGGAGCAGGCCATCTCGGTCGCGCCGCACTCCTTGGCGCGGGCCTCGACCTTGTCGAGCATAAGCCCGCCGAGGCCCTGCCCCTGGATGTCGGGGTCGACGGCGAACTGCGAGAAGCTGTCGACGAAAGCATTGCCGAACCACGGCGGGCCTTTGGCGTCCTCCACTTCGTGGAAGAGGATGGTGCCGACGATTTTCTCGCCGCGCGGGGACGCGGGGTCGGGCATGACGGCGAGGTAGCACTCGCCGCTGTGCACGCGTTTGTGGGTGGTGGCGTCGTCCTGCCGGCCGGCGAGGGGTTTCAGGCCCATGCTCACCTGCTTGGCGTACGCGCGGTGCAGGAGGCTGGTGATCTCGGGGATCGGGTCGCTCTCGCGGAGCAGGCGCACGGTGACAAGCGAGGGCGTATTGGCGCTCGGGCGGTCGGCGGACTGGCGGGTGGGTTCGGGCACTGGCGGGGACTGTAGCGTTTTCAGCCCGCGAGAAGCGGCGTACGGGATGAGGACGTCTCACCGCAACGCGGTAGACTGGGCGCGTGAACGACGGCCCCTCCACGCCTGCTGAGAGCAGCGAGCGCAACCTCGTCGAGGCGGCGCTGCGCGAGGCCGCGGCGGAGATGGCGCCGGTGGCGGCGGGCTCAAATCCCAGCGTGCGGGCGCGCCTGGGGGGCGGGCCGTTCGTGCTGCCGCCGGCGGGGACCTTCCCGGGGTACGACCTGCTCCGCGAGCTGCACCGGGGTGGGCAGGGCGTGGTGTACCAGGCGATCCAGAAGACCACGCGCCGCAAGGTCGCGATCAAGGTCATGCGGGACGGGCCGTTCGCCAGCCAGCGCGAGCACGCGCGGTTCGAGCGCGAGGCGCAGATCCTCGCTCAGCTCAACCACCCGGGGATTGTGGCGATCCACGACTCGGGGGTGACGCAGCAGGGGCTGTCGTACTTCGTGATGGACTACATCAGCGGCACGCCGCTGGACACGTACGCCGCGAGCGTGAAGGCGTCGGCCCGTGACGCGGTGGCGCTGCTGGTGCCGGTGTGCGAGGCGGTGAGCGCGGCGCACCTCAAGGGCATCATCCACCGCGACCTCAAGCCCGGCAACATCATGGTGGACGGCGAGGGGCGGCCCCACATCCTGGACTTCGGCCTCGCGAAGGTGGCGGGCGGCGACACCACCGGCGGCGTGGACGACAAGCTGCAGCTCATGACGATCACGGGGCAGTTCCTGGGTTCGATGCCGTGGGCGAGCCCGGAGCAGGCGGAGGGGCGGAGCGAGAAGATCGATGTGCGCACGGACGTGTACGCGCTGGGCGTGATCCTGTACCAGGTGCTGACGGGGCACTTCCCGTACACGGTGGTGGGGAACATGCGCGAGGTGATGGACACGATCATCAGCGAGCCGCCCGCGGCGCCCCGGAAGCTGCGGCGCGACATCCCGCAGGATGTGGAAGTGATCGTGCTCAAGTGCCTCGCGAAGGAGCGGGAGCGGCGGTACCAGTCCGCGGCGGAGCTGGTGCGGGACCTGCAGCACTTCCTCGCCGGCGAGCCGATCGAGGCGCGTCGGGACTCGTTTACGTACGTGGCGCGGATGCACCTGCGGCGGCACAAGCTGGCGGCGGCGATGATTCTGCCCTTTATCGTGGCGGCGGCGGTGGGCGGGGTGACGTCGGCGGTGATGTGGCGGCAGGCGGAGGCGGAGCGTGCGGACGCCGATGCGCTCAACCGGGTGCTGGAGCGGGCCTTGCGCGGGGCCGACCCCAACCTCGCCCGCAACCGCGACCTGACGGTGCGCGAGATGCTGCGGGACGTGGCAGCGGAGCTGAGCTCTGGGCCGCTGGCGAAGGAGCTGGAGCAGCAGCCTCGGGTGAAGGCCGCGGCCCACGCGTGGATGGGCACGACGTTCCTGAACAACGGCGATGCGCAGGCGGGCGAGAGCCACCTGCGGCAGGCGTTGGCGCTGGAGGAGGAGCACTTTGGCCCGCGCGACCTGCGGACGGCGCAGGTGCGCTCGTGGTTGGGGCGGGCCCTGATCGAGCAGGGGCGGTTCACCGAGGCAGAGACGCACCTGACAGCTGCGCTGGAGGTGCAGGAGAAGAAGCTGGAGGCCTCGGACAAGGCGCTGGCGCAGACGCTCAACGACGTCGGGATTCTGCGGCAGCACGTGGGGCGGTTCGAGGACGCCCAGGCGCTGTTCGAGCGGGTGATCGCGATCCTGCGGGGCGGACAGGACCAGCCGATGCTGGCCAGCGTGCTGTGCAACACCGCCGTGCTGCTGGATGATCAGGGCAAGCTCAGGGAGGCGGAGGCGTACTACCGCGAGTCGCGGGACATCTACGCGGCCCTGGCCAAGGGCGGGCACGACCCGCGGCTGGCGTTCGTGCTCACGTCCTACGGGTGGAACCTGGTGCGGCAGGGGCGGCCGTGCGAGGCGGTGACGCACCTGGAGCAGTCGCTGAAGATCCGCGAGTTCGTGCTCCAGGAGGACGACTGGCACCGCGGGTGGACGCAGAGCCTGCTCGGCGAGTCGCTGGGCGCGTGCTCGCGCGACAGCGACGCCGCGGCGGAGAGCCACCTGCTGGCGTCGTACACGGCGCTCAAGGAGAACCCGCGCACCCCGCCCGAGCCGCGCGACATCGCGAAGTCCCGCGTCCGCGCGTTCTACGAGTCACGCTCGAGCCCCAGGGCCGCGGAGTTCCGCTAGCGGCGGCGGCGCAGGGCGACCAGACCCGCCGCGCCCATCAGCCCCAGCACGCCGGGCGCCGGCACGATGCTCACCGCCGCGCCGCTGACCTCCATGCGGAGCTGGTTGAGGTCGCCACTGGGGACCTGCACCAGGAAGGTGTCGGTGCGGTTGAACGGGCCGACCATGATCGGCGTCTGCACGATGGGCTCTTGGCCCATGAACCACCCGATGTGGAACGCCACGCCCGGGTCGCTCGCGCCCCACTGCACCGTGAACAGCCTCGCCCCGCCGCCGAAAGGCTCGGCGGAGAGGACCTCGACGAAGCCCGCGGCGTCGGCGGAGCTGGCGGTGACGTGCGGGAGCATGCTGTGCCAGTCCACCGTGTCGCCCTGCGCCGCGCGGATGTTCACGGTGGTCCGCCACGCCTGGCCGGTGATGAAGCGGAAGCCGGTCCGCGGGTCGGCGCCGGGAAGGTTGGGGCCCATGACGAGGTTGGGCACCTCGGTGTGCTCGTGGAAGGTGGGCGTCGCGGGCGGCTGGTTGGGGTACGCCCAGATAGAGGCGTGGACGCTGCCCTGGCCCAGGCCGTTGACCGACCCCTCGAAGGCGCGGGACTCACCGCACAACGCCGCGCCGGCAATGGCGCACGAAAGCCCGACAACGGACCGGCAACCCATGGTCTTCCTCTCTCTCCGCCCTGTCGGGCGTGTAAGCCCCATTGTCGTGGCCACTTGGCTGGCTTGTCAATGGCAATCTGCGGGCCCCGGTTGCCCCCGCGGGGGCCGACCTTGCAGCCAGAGACGAAAAAAACCGTCCCCAGGGCGTAAGCGGCGCGGGCGGGCGGCGATTCCGAGGGTGAGGCCACCACACACACACGAGCCTCAAAGACCACGCTCACCAAGGAGATCAGCCATGACGACTCGCATCACCGCCGCCGCCCTCTTCGCCGCCGCCCTGCTCACCAGCCTCCCGGCCGTGACGGTCCAGGCCCAGGTCTACCAGCGGGCCGACACCACGCCGCTGTCGCCCGGCGGCGGGGCGAACCCGGCCACCAACCTGCAGGCGGTCGCGGGCACGCCCGACGGCGGGCACATCGCGGTGGGCCGCGAGGGGTTCAACATGCTGCACATGGCCCGCTACGACGCGGCGGGCAACGTGATCTGGTCCAAGTTCAGCCCCACCAACTGGGACGCGAGCTGCACCAGCATCAACCAGGTCGGCGCCGGGGCCAACGCCCGCTACATCATCGCCGGCGAGATGGCCGACGCCTTCCCGTGGGGGACGTGGGTCATGACCATCGACCTCAACGGCAACGTCACCTGCCCCATGCGGGAGATCAACGGCGTCGGCCCCAACAGCCCGGCCAGCCGCTCGCCCGTCGCGGTCAAGCCCCTGGCCGACCAGTCCTACGTCGTCACCGGCCGCTCGCAGGCGGCGTCCACCGCGCCCACCTTCGGGCGCCTCACGCGGTTCAGCGCCGGCTGCGGCGCGGTGATGTGGTCGCGGGTGTACACCCCCACCGCCGGCGTCGAGGGCCTGACCGGCTCCTGCGAGATCACCGACGTCGTCGAGGAGCCCGAGTTCCTGCTCGCGGTGGGCACGGCCGCGCTGAGCAACGGCGGCGGCGTCCCCTTCCTGCTCCGCGTCAACAAGCTCAACGGCGCCGTCGTTCAGGCCTTCTTCTACAACAACGGCGACCCCTCGCTCAAGGTGCACGGCGACGGCCTCGCCGCCGCCATGAGCGCCGCCGGGGGCCTGAGCGGCTTTGTCTTCGACGGCCGCAGCACGCCGGTGGCCGCGGGCAGCGGCGGGATGGTCTCCAACCAGATCGTCAAGGTCGACCTCGCCCTCAACGTGGTCTGGGGCCGCACCATCCGCGAGTTCGAGCCCTGCCACGCCTGCGTCCGCACCAGCGGCACCAACACCCTTGTCGCCGGCACGCGGGTGCGGCAGGGGATCGCCACCGACGTGTGGGGCGAGCTGCTCGACACCGCGGGCACGCCCATCTGGGCCTGGAACTACGGGCGCGGCAATGAGCGCGGCAACGGCGTGACCATCGCCGCCCCGGGCACGACCGGCAGCCCGCAGGCCGCGGTGATCGTCGGCAACCGCACCACCGCCACCGCCCCCACCCTGGGCGGCTACCACGTGCGGGCCTCCATCCTCACCGGCCTCAGCGGCGGCTGCGAGGAGCCCGCGGTGCCGCCGACGAACGGGGCCGTGCGGCTGGGGGCGCAGTTCACCAGCACCTTCGTGCAGCACCTCCGCGGCGTCGAGCTCCCCCTCATCCCCGAGGACCTCCGCACCGTCAACGCCTGCCTGCCCCTCATCTGCTGCGACGTGGACTTCAACAAGGACGGCGACATCGGCACCGACGCCGACATCGAGTCCTTCTTCGCCTGCCTGGGCGGCAACTGCTGCCCCGACTGCCCGCCCGACGCCGACTTCAACTGCGACGGCGACATCGGCACCGACGCCGACATCGAGAGCTTCTTCCGCGTGCTGGGCGGGGGTGAGTGCTGAGCTCCCACATGGGCTCTGCCCCCTGAGCTTGGACGCGGTGATGCAGGCCCGGCGCGCGAGCGCCGGGCCTGTGTTGTTTTGAAAACAGGTCTCTCGCGGAGGACGCGGGGGCGCGGAGGGAGGCACTTGGGATGTTGGATGTGGGATGGGGAGTTTGGGAGGTGGGGAAGGAAGCTCAAAGCTCAAACCTCAAAGCTCAAAAACAGAAAAGGCCCGGCGCTCTCCAGCGCCGGGCCTGCACTCTCTCTGTACCACTCTCTCTGCCTCCCATCTTCCTCCGCGCCCCCGCGACCTCCGCGAGAGGCCCGGCTCTCAGGCCGCCAGCTTCGCGGTGGTCTCCGTCACCGTGGCCACGATGCCCCCGCCGCCGCCCACCCCGAAGTTCACGTTGAACTGCCCGGGGTTGCCGCGCCGGGTGCTCCGCACCGCGGTGATCTGGTAGGTCACGCCGCCGCTGCCGCTGGGCAGGGTGTCGTCGCTGAAGCTCTTGGTGCCGGTGGCCCCGATGAAGGTCCACGGTCCGCCAGCGATGGGCCGCCGCCGCACCTCGTAGATCGTGCCGCTCGCCCCCGCGGGGTTCTGGCACTTCCACTTGAGCACGATGGACCCGTCCTGCAGCAGCTCCACGCGGTAATCGCTGGGCGTGCCGGGGGGCGGCACGGGCGTGCCGGGGCCGGGAACAGGCAGCATGGCCATCCCGTACACCGCCTCGTTGTTGGTGCTCTCGGCGAAGGCGCGGATGGTGGCGATGATGGCCGCCCCCTCGCTGCCCATGGTGGACACCGCCTTGTAGAAGTTGGCGGTGGCCACCTTGCTCGCCTCGCGCAGCTCGTCGGCCTCGTTCATCGCCTGGATCGCGTCCTGCACCAGGGCCGCGAAGGCCGTGGCCCTCGTGGACGTGATGCCGATGGCGGTCGCGTTGGCTGACCACGCGTTGGTGTGCGCGTTGTAGAACACGACCTTCTGGCGCCGATCGTTCGGCACGACTCCGTTGCTGCCCATGGTTCCCTCCTTGGCGCGTTGGCCGCGAGTGGTCATCGGTGCGGCGAAGGTCATGGGTGACCCCGACGCCGCACGCTGACCCGCGTAGACCCAACACACCCTTCTGCGGGTCCCGCACATGCGGGCCGCGGGGCAGGCCGCCGTCAGCACCCTTTACCTCGGCGTGTTTGGAGGGCCGCTTTCGTCACAGGAGGCAAATCCCGAAAAATCGTCGCAGGCCGTCCACGCGCCACGACCCGCACCCGCAGCGTCCGCCCGCCGTTATCACCCCAACCCCACGCCCCTTCACCACTTCCGCGCGACTTCCCGCGGCGCGGGGGGCCTTCCACAACGGTTGTGGAAGGCTGAACAACCGTTGTGGAAGCCTGAACTACGGCTGTGGAAGGTTCCACAACGGCCGTGGAAGCCTGAACAACCGCTGTGGAAGGCCGCACAACGGCAGTGGAAGGCTGAACAACGGTTGTAGAAGCCTGCACAATTGTTGTGGAAGGCTGAACGATCGCAGTTGGCGGCTCGACCCAAGCCGAGGTATCACCCGCGCTGCTCGCGCGCCGCGAGATGATCGAAGAGCTCCGAGGTGTTCACCTCGATTAAATCGGCGTTCGTCGGGTGGAGCCGCGTGAGCCGCTCGACCTCAGCGCGGCAGCGCTTGAGCCCGCGGTGCGAGTGCACGACCGCGATGAGCCGGGTGTCGGGGCGGTCCTTCACATGGGGAGCGAACCAGGCGGAGAGGGCGAGCTGACTTTCGAGATGATCCAGCCACGCACCCTCGTCGGGCTGGGGCGGGCACTCGACGACCGGCGGCGCGTCGCCGCGGACGCGACCGGGGACAAGCCAGAACAGCCCGTCGTTCCAGCCCGTGGACGGCTCTTCGATGACGATGGTCGCGGGTGCGGCCGCGAGCGCGGCGTCAACCTCGGCCCATGAAACGACCCGTCCCTCTCGCGTGAGCCGCCGACGCAGGCGCGCCGATCCCACGCGCCGTTCGGGCCTCGCATACGCAACGAGGCACAGCATCAGCCCGCCCATGACGAGGGCGTACACAAGGTAGAGCGGCGCCAGCGGGAGCGCGAAGGCCCACAGCAGCCACTTCCGCCGGGGCTCTTTCGGCGAGTCCATGGGCGCAGTGTAATCGCACGCCATCGCCTTCAGGAGCGTGCCATCACCTCGGGCCTGTTGCGAAAGTAATGGTTCGGCGAGGCACCGATGCCCGCCGCGGGTTCGGCGCCGCTCATCCGAGAGGCCCTCAGGCCGGGCCTCTCGGGCTCTCCCGGGCCGTTCTCAGGTGCTCGGTTGTTGGGGGCGCAGCCACGCGGCGAGCGGCGGAGGCCGCTGCGGCTCCATTGAACGCTTGCGTCCGGGCGGGTCGGGCAGGGCGGCGAGCCCTGCCACAAGCGACTCCGAAAGCGCAGTACGCTGCGTTGATGCAGAGGCCGCCGCGCCGGAGAGCCTGGAGCGTGAGGATTGTCCGCGTGGGGGTGTGCCTGCTCGCGGGCGCGGTGGTCACGTGGGCGGTGGCGTGGGGGTGTGCGCTGTGGGGCGAGGGGCCGCGGTTGGAGTTCAACTTGCGTCCGGTCGAGCCGCGCGTGAGTGCGTTTGTGCCAGCATACCCCGAGGATCAGGGGTGGATCGGGGGTCGCACACGGGTCCGGACCAAGACGCTCATCATCACAGCGCTCGATGATGACGTGCTGCCGGCGACGGAGGCGTATGACCTACAGGAGTTCGGCTGGCCGGCGCGCGGAATGTTGGGCCGTACGAAGCTGGACTATGGCGATCAGATCGTGCTGGATACGTACCTCGCGGCACCCTCCTGGATGGGGCCCGGGCCGGATTGTCCGGGTCTCCCGACAGAAGTCCTCCCCCTCGGCTTCGCCCTCAACACCCTCCTCGCGGCGGGCGTCTTGATGGGAGTGGTTGAGACCTTCGCGTGGGCGCGGCGGCGGGGGCGGCGGCGGAGGGGGCGGTGCCCCGCGTGCGGGTACGACCGGCGCGGGCTGGCGGGTGGTGACGCGGCGGCGTGCCCGGAGTGCGGGGCGGGTGGGGGGCGTTGAGAACGTCGTGGGATTTCTTCTTGGGGCTGGCGCAGGGTGTGGGGTGGGTGCGGGCGCCGCATAAACTGAGTGCGCCGACCCCACACCCACAAGCTCCCGGCATCAACGGGCAGACACGATGCACGCCTGCGCGTTGATGCGGGGGCCCTCGTGGGTGTGGGGTCGAGGGGCGCCCTTGATGCGGCCGCCACGCGGACCCCACACCCTGCGCCAGCCCCGCATCATCACCAGGCCACACACGGCGGCGCACCAGCACGGGTTTAGCCGACCCTTAGCGCCGGCCCCGCCCCCGCCAGGGCCCGCGGCCCGTAGCCTTTTGCACCAACCAAGGAGACCGCATGCACCGGACCGTCCTCCAGCTCGCCGCCCTCGCCGGCCTCGCCGCCGCGGCCTTCGCCCAGCCGGCCACCACCACGTCCCCTGCCACCCCCACCAACCCCGCGAAAGACAGCAAGCAGCCGGCCACCTCGAACGGCAAGCCCGGCGGCAAGCAGGGCGTGAAGGTCGACGCCGCTATCGCCGACTACAAGCCGGTCGAGGGCATCACCGGCACGGTCAAGAGCATCGGCAGCGACTCCATGATCAACCTGATGACCGCGTGGAGCGAGGACTTCAAGAAGTTCTACCCCAGCGTGCAGACCGAGATCGAGGGCAAGGGCTCGGGCACGGCCCCGCCCGCGCTGATCGAGAACCAGGCGCAGTTCGGCCCCATGAGCCGCCCGATGAAGGCCGACGAGATCAAGAAGTTCGAGGACAAGTTCGGCTACAAGCCAACCGAGATCAGGACCGCGGTGGACACGCTCGCGGTGTTCGTGCACAAGGACAACCCGCTCGAGGAGATCAGCCTGGAGCAGATCGCCAAGGTGTACTCGGTGAAGGGGCCGGACATGACGTGGGGCGACCTGGGCGTGACCGGTGACCTCGCGGGCCAGCCGATCGCGCTGTACGGGCGCAACTCCGCCAGCGGCACCTACGGGTACTTCAAGGAGCGGGCCCTGAGCAAGTCGGACTTCAAGAACAGCGTGAAGGAGCAGCCGGGCAGCTCCGCGGTGGTGCAGGCGGTGGGCACCGACGCCGCGGGCATCGGCTACTCGGGCGTGGGCTACCTCACGGCGGACGTGAAGGTGCTGAAGGTGAGGGCGACGCCCAAGAGCAAGGCGGTGGCGCCGACGGTGGAGACCGCGCTGAACGGGCAGTACCCGATCGCCCGCTACCTGTCGGTGTACGTCAACAAGGCCCCGGGCGAGAGCCTTGACCCGCTGCGGGCCGAGTTCATCAAGCTCATGCTCAGCAGGCAGGGCCAGGAGACGGTGATCAAGGACGGTTACTTCCCGGTGCCCGCCAAGACGATCGCGGAGGACCTCAAGAAGCTGGGCCTGACCAGCAACTAAGGACATCGCGCGAGCCCGACGCACCAGCAAGGGTTTCGTCCCTGCAGCGCACACGCAACGCCGGTCACGCCGACCGGCGGTGTTGTTTTTGCACACGCGATCCACACCGCGATCTTGGCCAACCCTTAGCGCGCGGCATGATGAAAGCGCGCTGGTGTTCGTAGATACTCCCGCCTCTGAGCAATCGCCGCTTCCACACGCCGCGCGTAGCGGCACACCCCCACCCCGACCCCCACCCCCACCCCCACTCCCAGGAGATTGATCCGATGCACCGTCTTCTCTCTCTCATCGCTGGCACCGCCCTCGCCGGCGTCGCCGTTGCCCAGACGGGCGGCCAGACCAACCTCGAGAGCGCCCACAAGGCCGAGCTGCTGGCGGACGCCGAGGCCCGCGCGAGCTTCCTGCAGGACATGCAGGCCCCGGCCAACAACCCCAGCCCCGGCTCGGGCTGGAACAAGGGCAAGTTCTTCCTGAGTGGGGGGGGCACCGGCGACAACGTGCTCAACATCGGCGGCTTCTTCCAGACCCGCTACCTGCTCAACAGCCGCGACGAGCAGCCCGATTCCGAGGAGATCACGCACGGGTTCCAGATGCGGCGCTCCCGCATCATCGCCAGCGGCAACGTGTGGGACAAGAACCTGACCTTCAACATCACCGGCGACTTCTCCCGCAGCTCCGGCGTGTTCACGCTGCTGGACGCCTGGGGCCGCTACCAGTGGGACAACGGCTTCGCCGTCCGGTGGGGCCAGGCCAAGGTGCCGCTGCTCCGTGAGGAGCTCGTCAGCGACACCCTGCAGCTCACCGTCGAGCGGTCGACGGTGAACACCGTGTTCACCCAGAACCGCAGCCAGCTGATCGAGGTCCAGTACACCGGCAAGCAGTTCCGCGTGCAGGGCGCCCTCTCCGACGGCATCAACTCCCTCAACACCGACTTCACTGCGGAGCGGGCCGACATCGGCCTCACGGGGCGCGCCGAGTTCATGTTCGCGGGCGACGACTTCAAGCGGTTCGACGACAACACCAGCTGGCAGGAGAGCGGCTACGCGGGCATGGTCGGCGGGGCCGTGCACTTTGAGACCGGCGGCGAGACCGGCGGCACCACCGACCGCGACGTGACCCAGGCCACGCTCGACGTGAGCGTCGAGGGCGACGGCTGGAACGCCTTCGCCCAGGGCGTGTGGCGCAACATCGACGCCCCCGGCGGCGAGACCGACGACTTCGGCGTGGTGGTGCAGGGCGGCGTGTTCGTCACCAGCCAGGTCGAGCTCTTCGCCCGCTACGACGTCGTCATCCCCGATACCGGCGACAACTTCAACACCGTCACCGGCGGCGTGAACTACTACATCAGCCCCAAGAGCCACGCCGTGAAGCTCACCGGCGACGTGTGCTACTACATCGACCCCACCACCGACAACCCGCTCACGGGCCAGAACACCGGCGCCAACCTGCTCACGGATCCCGAGGGCGGGCAGATCGGCCTGCGCCTGCAGTTGCAGGTGCTGTTCTAAGCACTGAGTCGCACTCACGCTGAAGAAACACAATCTCTCGCGGAGACGCGGGGGCGCGGAGATAAAGACCCACGACCGGGCCTCTCCCGCACTCGCGTTCCCGCGAGAGTTTTTCTTTTTTGACTCTGTTCCGGCTCTCCTCCGCGTCTCCGCGTCTCCGCGAGAGACTCTGCCTTACACCCCAGGCTGCGGCACCAGCTGCCGGTTCACCGAGATCTTCACCGGCACATCGAACCGCGCCACGCTCCCGTTGGTCCTGATCTCCACCGTCGCCGTCACGATCGAGTTTGCCGGCCAGAGGGGCCCGTTGTTGGCCACGTAGTACGCGTTCGAGTCGATGCTGGTCATCACCTTGGCGAGCACCGGCGACCACCGCGCCGTGCCCCGCCGCAGGCTCACCTTCACGCTGGTGATCCCCGGCAGCGGCGTGTTGTCCGCCGTCGCCAGGAACACGCTGGTCTGCAGCCGCCCCTGCGGGTTGGCCAGGAACCCGAAGTTGCGGCGTGCCGAGACCTCCACCATCACCCGCTTGCCCGCGATGGAGACCGTCCGGCTCCCGAGCCTGACGCCCGCCTCGACCACCGGCTCGCCCGCGGCCTGCGCCACCACCGGCGAACCGCCCATCACCAGCGCCGCGCCGATCACCGCACCCAGCACGCCAAGCAAGACGCTCTTCATCTTCACTTCTCCCGGGTAGGGCCCGTACTGCTCCAGCTGATGGAGGTTCCACGGCCGCGTAACAGAGGTTACCCTTGATCCTCCACACCGGTTCCCCCATTCAGCCGGTTTGCCGCGTCGAGTCCGCAGGTCCGCCCCGAGGCCGGACTTGCAACAATGGGGAGGCAAGGGTGAGAGGGAGGCCGGAGGCGTGCGGTTGGTGATAAGTCTTGCTCTGCTCTTTGCGTGCCTGGGTTGCCTGCTGCTGGCCGCGTGCGTCGTTCCCTCGACCTCCACTGGCGCTGGCCCCACCCCCACGCCGACTCCGCCCACCACCAGGACCACCGACCTCCACGTGATGTCATTCAACATCCGCTACGGCACCGCCCAGGACGGCGACAACCACTGGACCCGCCGGCGCGAGGGCCTGTTCGCCCTCCTCGCCCACGAGGCCCCCGACCTCATCGGCCTGCAGGAGGCCCTCAAGTTCCAGGTTGATGAGATGCTCGCGGCCATGCCCCACTACGGCGCGGTCTTCGCCGGGCGCGACGACGGCGAGGCCCGCGGCGAGGCGTGCGCCATCCTCTACGACCGCCGCCGCTTCACCCTGGACTCCCACGCCACCTTCTGGCTCAGCGACACCCCCGACGTCGTCAGCAACACCTGGAACGCCGCGTGCCTGCGGATCTGCACGTGGGCCCACCTTCGCGACACCGCGACTGGCCGGGCGTTCTACTTCTACAACACCCACCTCGACCACATGAACGAGGACGCCCGCGAGAAGGGCATCCGCCTCGTGCTCGACCGCATCGCCGCCCGCCCAGACCGCGCCGCCCCCGCCCTGCTCACCGGGGACTTCAACGACGGCGAGCGCAGCGACACCGTCAGGCTCGCCGCCCGCGAGCTCATCGACACCTTCCGCACCCTGCACCCGTCCTCCGCCGACCCCCACCACGCCAGCACCCACCCCCACTACCACGGCGTCGGCACCTTCAACGGCTTCAAGAACAAGACCGACGGCGAGAAGATCGACTACATCCTCGCCACCCCCGGCCTGCAGGTCCTCAAGGCCGACATCGTCCGCACTACTCACCACGGCCACAACGTGTCGGACCACTTCCCGGTGACGGCGACGCTGCGGTTCTAAGCAACGGGTGGAGCACTCGTTCCGGGAGTGCTGATGGCCGCGTTTCGCGGGCACACAGCTCGACCGTTAGCACCCAAGCACCACTCGCCGCTCACCGATTGAGCGTTTTTCATTGTGGGTGTTCACCCCGCCGGCATAATGGGGGCATGCGGACCCTCCTCGCGCTGTGCCTGCTCGCCCTCACGCCAGCGCTCCAGGCGCAGCCCTGCGAGGGACAGTTCATGCCGGGGGTGCAGGCGCCAGGTGTTCGAGGGACGGTAGAGCACATTCTGCGATGGGACCCCGATGGAACGGGGCCTTTGCCACAGTGCGTAACGATCGGCGGCCTGTTGTGGGTTGACGGCGAGGCGGTTGGGATTGCGTATTGGGATGGCTCGCGGTTCAGGCCGGTGGCCACGCCTGCCGGCTACCTCGACGCGGCTGCCGTGAAGGGCGATGGCACGCTGATGATCAGCGTGTCGGAGCTGGACCGGACGGCGCGGGTGTGGGCACGGACCGGGACGCAGTGGACGCAGTTCGGCTGGACGTTCGAGCCCCGCGGTCCAAACTCGCCGGCGACCGTGAACGCCATCCTGCCCCTGCCTGATGGGTCGGTGGTTGTAGGCGGGGGCATCGAGGGCTTGGTGCGGCGTTCAACCGGGGGCTTCTGGGAACACATGCACAACCCGCAGATCTCCCGTGGGGCCGTGCACGTACTAAAGAGGTTGTCCAATGGGCACATTCTCGCGGGGGGCGACTTCGGCGAGCCGTGGGCGATCAACAAGCTTGCGCTCTGGAACGGGAGCGGCTGGACTCAGGTGGGGGACAACATCTACCACCAATACGGAGCGTCCATAGAGGACATTGAGGTCACTGCTGACGGCGACATCATTGTCTCCGGCACGATGTCTACCGCAGGAACAGCGCAGGTCGACGGCATCGCTCGCTGGAACGGTTCGACATGGTCCGCCATCGGGACCGGAAACCACAGCGGCAGAATCGAGATTGTTCCAGGTGGCGACATTATCGCCGCGGGCAGAACTGTCGAGCGGTGGAATGGCACGGGGTGGACCACGCTGGTTTCCACGCCGCCGGTGATCGATATCCGGGCACTGTCCTTCAGCGGCGGGGTCGGAGAGGAGCCGCTCGAGATTCATCTCGGGGGTCGGTTCGGGCCCATTGCAGACGCGAACGGTTCCGCGATCGCTTCCCTGCGGGATGGCCAGCTGAACACGTACGGAGACGGTTTCAACAACAACGTGGAAGCAGTCAAGCTCTTGGCAGACGGCAACATCGCTGTTGGCGGAGATTTCTCGTTTGCTCCTGAGGGCGCACACAGCAGCGCCGCGATCTGGAACGGCACCTGGTCCCCGCTCCCACTCGGCCCATCCGGCAGTCCGCCCGGAACCTGCTGCACCACCACCGTGACCTCGATTGTGCAGTTGGACGACGGCTCGCTCATCTATGCGGGCGAGTTCGGCTTCGTCGGGAGTGTGGCTGCCAGTTGCATCGCGCGGTGGGCCGGTGAATGGGCGCCGATGGACGGGGGCATCCTGCCCTCCCCTGAGGCTTCGCCCCCGCGGGTGATGGGGGCCGTGAAGATGCCCAACGGTGACCTCGTGGTCACGGGTCACTTTACGCGCGCGGGCAGTGCAACCGTTGCCCACGTGGCGCGATGGAATGGACAATGGTCGTCGATGGGCGATGGGTTGCCGTGGGCAGGGCAGTGCGCGGTGGTGCTCCCCGCGGGCGACCTCTATATCGGGTCGGGCCGTGGCCTCTATCGATGGGACGGCTCGTCGTTCGTGCTCGTCACGATCGCCAGCGGAGGGGTCGAGGCGCTTGCGGCCGGCCCGCACGGCGGCGTGCTGCTGGGCGTGTCAGGCGAGTTCCCCAGCTACCAGGGAGGCGTTCTGCATTGGGATGGAGCCACCCTCACCACGCTCGGCCAGACGTCCGGGGTGGTCTATGACCTCGTCGTGCTTGCCAACAGCGACGTGATCGCCGGTGGCATCTTCCAGCAGATGGGCGGCGTAGCGGCCAGCAGCCTGGCCCGCTACCGCGGGGGGGTCTGGTCACCAATAACGCCGGGTCTCGAGGCCGGCGGCCTGGTGCGTGACATCGAGCACTTGGGCGGCAACGACTTCGCCATCGGTGGCCACTTCTTCACCGCCGGCGGTCAGCCCAGCGCCTACTTCGCCCGCTACTACGGCATCAGCGCCGACTTCAACCGCGACGGCGACACCGGCACCGACCAGGACATAGAGGCCTTCTTCGCGTGCATTGGGGGCCAGTGCTGCCCCACCTGCGCGACCGCGGACTTCAACGGGGATGGCGATACGGCCACCGACCAGGACATCGAAGCGTTCTTCCGTGTGCTGGGAGGCGGGGGCTGCTGATCTGGGTACCCCGCCGCTCCGCGGCGGCTTCCATGGGCAACCCACGGAGTCAGACTGGCTGTGCACCATGTACTCAAGGATGAGCCGCGGCGGTGCCCGGCCTTCAGGCTCCAGCACCACACGGCTGCCGAAACTCTCCCGCTTCCCTGCAACCCGCCGATACCCCTCCCGGTACACCCCCCACCAGCGGGAGCACACCCATGATTTCGCGCGCCCTCACCGTTCTCACCCTGTCTACCCTTCTCGCCGCACCCGCGCTCGCGCAGACCCAGCCCGACCGGGCGCCCACCGAGACGCCGCGCACGCCCGCGCCCACCCCGCCGCCTCGTCAGCCCGGGGGCCATCCGGGCGGGCGTGTGGTGGACCTGCGGCCGCGCTTCACTGTCGGCCAGCAGGTGAAGCTCAACATGGACATGAACCGCAAGAGCACGGCCACCGGCCCGGCCGCGCCCGACACCAAGGAGCAGGGCGACGTCGACGTCAGCATGACCGTGGTGCTCAAGTGCACCAGCGCCGACCCCGAGGAGGGCTACTCGCTGCAGCTGTCGATCGAGTCGATGCGCTTCAGTGGTGAGATGCAGGGCGAGCAGATCACGTGGGACAGCAAGAAGCAGGGCAAGGACGAGGTGCTCGACGCGATGTTCAGCAGCATCCTCGACGTTGACATCCCGGTGACGATGGACAAGAACGGAAACATCAGCGATGTGGGCGGGGGCGTGACCGGCGCCATGGGCGGCAAGCTCAGCGGCGGCGACATGTTCAAAGGCCTCTTCGGTCCCCTCACCACCCGCACCAGCAACACCGGCGAGGCCCGCGTCGGCGACAAGTGGACCAACGACGACACCATGCAGGCGGGGCTGGGCACGGTCAAGATCCGCACCGACAACACGCTTAAGTCGGCGGGCCAGTCGATGGCGACCATCGCCACCAAGGGCACGTTCTCGCTCGACCCCACCTCCAGCTCCCAGGGCGTCCGCCTCCGCGAGGGCAAGCTCGAGGGAGAGACCAAGTGGAACACCGCCGACCACATGATCGAGTCGATGAACATGAAGCAGAAGGTGATGCTGGAGAAGCGAGACACCAAGACGGGGCAGATGACGACCACGACCGAGACGATGGACGTGAAGGTGAACCGCGTCCGCACCGGCCGGTGATCGCTCCGGGCGCCTTTGCGTGCCATGGCGACGTCTTCGTCGCTATGAAGTGCCGCGCTTGACTCGGCCCTTTCTACGCTCTCGCCATGCCTCCTGACCCCGAATCCCTGCCGCCAGCCATCGGGCGGGCGCTGGCGTTTCTCCGCACCCTGGACCGCGGCCCCAAGCCTCTCATGGCCTACGTCCGCCGCGCCATCGATGACTCCATGCTCCTGGAGATCGCGAACGCTGACTACGGCAACGACTCAGACGAGCACCTGGCCGCGCTCCGTCGCCTTCGCGATCAGGCCCAGCGTCTCGATCTGAGCAGCTGGTACCCCCGCGAGGTTCTCGAACTCATCCGCTGGTCGGAGCCCGATGATCCCCGGTGCAAGCCGGGCTCGACTGGTGAGCGCGGGCACATCATGCGTGCCTTTGCCTGCGCCCACCTCATCGAGTGCCTTGCGGACCGCTCCAACAACCCGTACTGCAATGCCGAGAACGAGACGCTGATCCAGCTCATTGACAGTTGCATAGCGGTCGGATGTGAAGCCGAGGACGCTGTGTGGAAGTTCGTCCTCTGGCGCGCCCTCAATCGCCAGCGCGACGAGGAGACTCCGCATTACGCGCTCGCGGTGCTCATCCTTGCCGTGCGACGCAACCCGCCGCTGACTCCCGAAGTGCTCAACGACCTCGCCACGTGGGTTGAGGCCGAAGTCGGGTCTGTCCCGACCGACAGCGGAACAGGCGGAGGGCGCTGGCTTTTCGACCTCTCCTTCCACGACCTCCAGCGCAGCCGCTGGATCGCGCTCGCACGCTACAACCTGCTGCTCCCGGCCCGGCCCCACCCGCCTGCTGCGGCGGACGCCCTTACCCGAATCGGCAGTCTGGCCGTGATCGGGTCGTAAGCGCGCCTCCCGTGTTCTTACCTCACCGCGTCTGCCAGCACCTTCAGCACCTGCTCCACCTGTTCGCGGCTTGCGTCCAGGTGCGTGACCGCCCGCATCCGCCGGGCCGCCGTCGCCATGATCAGCACGCCGTTGGAACGCAGCTTTGCCGACAGGTCCGCTGCCGTCATCGGCAGGCTGGGCGAAAGGTCGAAGAACACCAGGTTGCTCTCAACCCCGTGCTTCGCCTGCTCGGGGTGCAGGCTGAGCCCCTTGATGTTCGCGATGCCTTCGGCCAGGCGCCTGGCATTCGCGTGGTCCTCCGCCAGCCGCTGCACGTGGTGCTCCATCGCGTACAGCGCCGCCCCCGCCAGAATGCCCGCCTGCCGCATCGCCCCCCCGAACATCTTGCGGAACCGCGCCACCCGCCGGATGGTCTCCACGTCCCCGCCCACGATCGACCCCGCCGGCGTGCCAAGCCCCTTGCTGAAGCAGCACGACACGGTGTCGAAGTGCGAGGCGTACTCGGCCATGGACACGCCGCTGGCCACATGCGCGTTCCACAGGCGGGCCCCGTCCAGGTGCAGCTTCAGCCCCAGCTCGCGCCCGCGCTTCGTGACCCGCCGCAGGCGGTCAAGCGCCCACACCGAGCCGCCGCCGCGGTTCTGCGTGTTCTCGATCTCCAGCAGCCGTGAGTTGGGCGCGTGGATCCCCACCGGCCTCACGGCGGCCTCGAGGTCCTCGACATCAAACTGCCCGCGCTCGCCGCTCAGCGGGCGGATCATGCAGCCCGACAACGCCGCGGGGCCGCCGGTCTCGTAATGGATGATGTGGCTGTCGGCGTGGGCGATGATCTCATCCCCCGGCTCGCAGTGGGCCCGGATCGCCGTCTGGTTCGCCATCGTGCCGGTGGGCACAAAGCACGCGGCCGCCTTGCCCACCCGCTGCGCGAACACCTCCTGCAGCCGGATCACCGTGGGGTCATCCCCCAGCACGTCATCCCCCAGCTCCGCCCGCGTCATGGCGCTGAGCATTTCCTTGGTCGGCCGGGTCACCGTGTCGCTGCGCAGGTCGATCATCTTCATAGTCGGAAGCATAAGAACCCCGACCGTAAGGAAGGGGTCCGGCATCGGCCCCCACGCGGCCCCCATGCCTGCCTGTCAAACCGACACCAGGGTGTCACTCTTGCACCCACCCCGGGGGGCCTGGCCCGCCCCGAAACACGACGAAAACGGCTCCCACTGGCACGGCCTTTGCCCCTCTTCTGAGTATCCGCTGCGACGGAAGAAAGGAGGCACAAGCCATGATCCGCAGCATCACCAACCGTCCGACGAACTCGCCCGCCGCCCGCCAGCCGGCCCCGTTCACGCCGCTGTCCCGCATGATGGACGAGTTCTTCGGCACCGATCCCTTCTTCGCCCTCACGCCGGTGAGCTTCACCGCACTCAACCGCGAGCAGTCCACCGGCATGGCCCTGGACTTCGGCGAGGACCAGAACAGCTACATCGTCCGCGCTTCACTGCCCGGCTTCGCCGAGAGCGACATCACGTGCGAGGTCAACGAGGGGGTCCTCACCATCAAGGCCGAGAAGGCCGAGGAACAGGAGGACACCGACAAGACCTGGCATCGGCGCGAGCGCCGCTGGGGCAGCGTCATGCGTCAGGTGCAGCTGCCCGCGCCGGTCGTCGAGGACCAGGCCCAGGCCGAGCTGGTGAACGGCGTGCTCACCCTCCGCCTGCCCAAGGTGCAGAAGGCCCCTGCCCGCCGCATCAGCATCAACAGCGGCAAGGCCGAGGCCAGTGAGCCGACCCAGACGGGCCGCCAGAACGCCCACGTCACCAACGGGCACACGCCCAGCGAGCCGCGCAGCCGCATGGCGGGCGCCTCCCGCTAGGCGGTTGAGCAAGGCTCGCGGCAGAAGAGAGAGCCTCTTGTCCCCTTATTCGCACGGCCCCCCAGGGGCCGTGCTTTCATTCCAGGCGCAAAAATGCGGCACGCCCCGCCGAACAGGCCGGGGCGTGCCGAGGCTCAATGAAAGAGCAACGTTCGATGCAGGACCCGGTGGCCTCAGGCGGCGCGACGGAAGGTCCGCCAGTTGGTGCTGGTCGTCGTGGCCTTCTTGCCGGTCCAGTTCTTGTTCTTCGTGGTGGCCTTGCGCGCCTTGGTGGTGCGGCTCGCGGCCTTGACGTTGTTGAAGCGGTTGCTCGTGCCCTTGTTCCAGGCCTTGTTGAAGGCGGGGCTGTTGTTGTTCCACCAGTTGTTGGTGAAGGTCACGGTCCCCGTCTTGCGGGCGGTGATGCGGCCGGTGGTCTTGCGGGCCGTCGTGTTGCGAGCGGTGGTCTTGCGGGCGGTGGTCTTGCCGGTCTTCTTCCAGTTCTTCTTCGTGGTGGTGGCCGTGCCCGACTTCTTCCACGTGCGGGCGCCCCACTTCTTCGCGGCTTTCCACGTGGAAGCCTTGCGGCCGGGGGTACGACCAGCCTTGCGGCTGGTGCGGGCGTTGGTGCGGCGGGTGCCCGTGCGGGTGGTGGTGCGGTTGTTCGTACGCGTGCGAGTCTTCGTGGCCATGTTCGGCTCCGTATCTGTAAAAGCAGGCCTCCGTGCCTTGTGTGTCCGCCTCCGTGCGCCCGGCGACGCCGCCGGCATCGGCGGTCACAACCGCACGACACCCCATGCATCGACGGGCTGCGCAGGTCGCATAAGCCGAATCTGGAATTTTCTTGTGGCCTCCCTTGGAGCCCCTCGCCGTTCGTAACGAGCCCCGAACGCAGTGAGGGTGCCCGCGCCCAGCGACGGCGAGTCGGCCCGCTCACTTCGTTCGGGGCTCGTAACGAACGGCTGCTGCGTGCACAGGTGGCGCGCCATCCACCTACAATCCCGCACTCATGCCCGCCTCCCTCCACGACGCGCCCGCGGGCCACGACCAGCCGTGGACGCCCGATTCATGGCAGTCCCGCCCGGCCCTCCACCTTCCCGAATACCCCGACGCCCCGCAGCTCGCCGCGGCCACGCGCGAGCTCTCCAAGCTCCCGCCGCTGGTGACGAGCTGGGAAATCGAGCGCCTCCGGGCCGTGCTGGCCGAGGCACAGCAGGGCAAGCGCTTCCTCCTCCAGGGCGGCGACTGCGCCGAAACCCTCGACGATTGCCAGCCCCAGCGGATCACCAACAAGCTCAAGATCCTCCTGCAGATGTCCCTCGTGCTCGTGCACGCCCTGAAGAAGCCCGTGGTGCGGGTCGGCCGCTTCGCGGGCCAGTACAGCAAGCCCCGCAGCAGCCCGGTCGAGACCCGCGAGATCGGCGGCGAGCCCGTTACGCTGCCCAGCTACTTCGGTGACCTCGTCAACCGTGCCGAGTTCACGCCCCAGGCACGGCGCGCCGACCCGCGACTGCTCCTCAAGGGCTACCAGCACGCGGCCCTCACGCTCAACTTCGTCCGCTCCCTTGTCGCCGGCGGCTTCGCCGACGTCCACCACCCCGAGTACTGGGACGTCTCTTTCAGCAAGCAGGCCTCGCTCGACCCCGCTCTCCGGGCCGAGTACCAGCGGATGACTGCCAACCTCATCGACGGCCTCAAGTTCATGGAGGCCATGGGCGAGACCAGCATCAACGACCTCACCCGCGCCGAGTTCTTCACCAGCCATGAAGCCCTGAACCTCTGGTACGAGTCCGCCCAGACGCGACCCGTCCCGCGTCGCGCGGGGTTCTACAACCTCTCGACGCACCTGCCGTGGATCGGCGACCGCACGCGCGCCCTCGGCGGCGCCCACGTCGAGTACGCCCGCGGCATCCGCAACCCCGTGGGCGTGAAGCTCGGACCCACCGCCACCGCAAACGACCTCGTCCACCTCGCGACCACGCTCAATCCAGCCAACGAGCCCGGGAAGCTGGTGTTCATCACCCGCATGGGCGCGCACCACGTGCAGCGCGTCCTGCCGCCGCTGCTGGAAGCCGCGAAAATCGCCGGCATTAACCCGCTGTGGGTGTGCGACCCGATGCACGGCAACACCACCACCACGCTCACCGGCGTCAAGACTCGCTCGTTCGAGGCGATTGTCGCCGAGCTCGAAGCCACCTACGCCGCGCACCAGCTCGCGGGCGTGCCACTCGGCGGCGTGCACCTGGAGTTGACCGGTGACGATGTGACCGAGTGCACCGGCGGGGCAGTGGGCATCACCGAGAGCCAGCTCTCGCAGAACTACGCCAGCGCCTGCGACCCCCGCCTCAACTACCAGCAGGCCCTCGAGGTCGCGTTCCTGCTCGCCCGCCGCATGGGGCGGTAGTCTGGGCACTCGCAGCGAGGCAACCACCCGCATGGACCGCTACGAGTGCTACGAGCTGTGCGTGCAGTCGGCCCGGCATGTCACCGCCATGCTTCGCGGCATCCACGCCAATGAGCCCACCATCCTCCGTGAGGACTTCTGCGGCACCGCGGCAGTGGCACGCCGCTGGTGCGAGGAGGGCGGCAGGGCAGTCGGCATTGACCTTGATGGCGATGCCCTGGATCGCGCCGCCCGCCTCGCCCGCAATCTCAACATCACCGACCGCCTCACCCTGACCCGCGCCGACTGCATCGCCACTCCGCCCGCGCCCAACGACGCCGCGGACATCGTCTGGGTGGGCAACTTCTCCCTCGGCTACATCTACGACCGCCCCGCCCTCATTCAGTACCTCTGCCACACCCGCGAGCGCCTCCTCCGCGGCCAGGGCGGCTTTGGTGGCGGCGTCTTCGTCTGCGACCTCTACGGCGGCGCGGGCGCCTTCCGCCTGGGCTCCCTCGACCGCACCCACATGTCCCGCGGCCCCGAGGTCATCAAGTACCACTGGGAGCACGAGGCCGCGGACCCGGTGACGGGGATGGTCCGCAACGCCATCTCCTTCCGGGTGATCCGCGACGGCGAGCTAATGGCCGAGTGGCCGCGGGCGTTCGTGTACGACTGGCGGCTGTGGTCCCTGCCCGAGCTGCGTGACGCGTTCGCGGAAGCCGGCTACCAGCGCGTGGCCGTGTACAAGGAGCTCAACGTCGCCCCGGGCCAGCAGCCCCGCCCGGTGGAGTCGCCAGGTGAGCTGGGGGAGGACTGGGTGGTGATGGTCGCCGCGTGGGCGTGAACTTGGGGCCTGGACACGGGGCCCCTCACCTCGGACCTGAGCCCCTCATCTGACGCGGCGAGCGCGTCGGACTCATAGAAGAACCAACCCGGCTCAGCCGCTGGCCGCCGGTTTCCTAGGATCAGCCCATGACGACAGCCCCCCACTCCCCCCAGCACCCCCAGCACATGCCCGAGGCCGTCCAGGAAGTGCAGTCCGCCTACCGCCGCCTGCGCGACGAGATCCGCAAGGTCATCGTCGGGCAGGACGAGGTGGTCGACCAGATGCTGATGGCGATCTTCTGCCGCGGGCACGCTGTCGTTGTCGGCGTTCCTGGCCTCGCCAAGACCCTGCTGATCTCCACGATCGCCCGCACGCTGTCGCTGGGCTTCTCGCGCATCCAGTTCACCCCCGACCTCATGCCCGCCGACATTACCGGGACGGAGGTCATTCAGGAGGACCGCACGACCGGGCACCGCGAGCTGCGTTTCGTCCGCGGCCCGATCTTCGCCAACGTCATCCTGGCCGACGAGATCAACCGCACGCCCCCGAAGACCCAGGCCGCGCTGCTGGAGGCGATGCAGGAGCGGCAGGTGACCGTCGGCGGCGTGCGCCACGACCTGCCCGTCCCCTTCTTCGTGCTGGCGACGCAGAACCCGATCGAGCAGGAAGGCACGTACCCGCTGCCCGAGGCGCAGCTGGACCGATTCATGTTCATGATCAACATCAAGTACCCGACGATCACCGAAGAAATGGAGATCGTGCGCCGCAGCAGCGTGCGCAGCAACGAGCCGGTGCAGGCCGTCATGGATGAAGTGGCGATCCGGCGCGTGCAGGACGTCGTCCGCCAGATGCCCGTCGCCGACCACGTGATCGCTTACGCCCTGCGTCTTGTGCGCGCCACCCGCATCAAGGAGCCGATGGACCTGGGCCTCACCCGGCCGTCCAAGGTCGGCGACTACCTCCAGTGGGGCGCCGGGCCCCGGGCGAGCGAGTACCTGATCCTCGCGGCCAAGGCCGGAGCCCTGCTAGCGGGCTCCACCCACGTCACCCCCGCGCACGTGAAGGCCGTGGCCAAGCCCGTGCTGCGCCACCGCCTCCTCCTCAACTTCAACGCCGAGGCGGATCAGGTCACCAGCGATGACGTCATCGAGGACCTCGTGAATGCCATCCCGGTCGAGGGAATGACGCCCGGCGAGAAACGGAAAATGGACGAGGTTCTGCGGTAAGCTCTTAGGGCATTGGTCGAGTGGCCTTATCGGCCGGTGCATGCCGACCGAAAGAACAGCCCTTCTCACGCGCGTGGCTATCCCCATCCTCTTGCGATCTTAACACACGCTCAAGGCGTGCCCCTTGCACGTCGATACCTGCCTGTCGGCGGGTTCGCGCAAGGAGCAATCCATGAGAACGTCTACCGCGGCCATCGAGACCTTCACCTACGACAAGAAGCGGGGCTGGAGCAACTTCCCGCGCATTGACTCCGGACGGACGCTCGTCGTCGCATTCGGTTGGAGCGGCCTGCGAGAGGACCCCGCACCTCTTCGCCAACTCCGTGAGGCGTTCCCGACCTCGCACATCGTCGGCTGCTCGACCGCGGGCGAGATCCAGGGCACAGGGCTCTTTGACGAGACCATCTCCTGCGCCGCAATCCGATTTGAGCACACGACCCTTTCTACCGTGAGCGCCCCGGTCCGCTCGCCAGAGGACTCGGCGCGGGCAGGGAACCTCATCGCCGAGCAGCTCATTCGCCCAGGGCTCCGGGGCGTGCTCGTGTTCTCCGACGGCCTCAAGGTCAACGGCTCGGAACTCGTGCGCGGCCTCGCCGCGGCGTTGCCGGCCTCGGTGGTCATCACGGGCGGGCTCGCCGGTGATGGGGCGCGCTTCGCCTCAACGTGGGTCCTGCGCGGGGGCGAGCCCAGCGACGGGCTGGTCACGGCGGTCGGCCTCTACGGCGATCGGGTCCGTATTGGGCACGGTTCCAAGGGCGGATGGGACGTCTTCGGCCCCGAACGGGTCGTCACCAGGTCCCGCGGCAACGTCCTGTTGGAACTGGACGGAAAGCCGGCGCTGCCTTTGTACAAAAACTACCTTGGTGACCGCGCCAAGGAACTGCCAGCCTCGGCGCTGCTGTTCCCGCTTTCTCTCCGGCGCGACCGGTCCGATCAGAACTCGTTCGTGCGCACGATTCTCGGTGTGGACGAGAAGGACCAGAGCCTGACCTTCGCCGGCGACATCCCCCAGGGGTACCTCGCTCAGCTCATGCGTGCGAACTTCGATCGTCTGGTGGAGGGCGCGGCCCAGTCGGCGCTGATGACCCGCAGCACCAACTCGAGCGAGCGGCCCTGCCTCAGCATCGCCGTGAGCTGCGTGGGACGCCGCCTGGTCCTGGGCGAGCGTACCGAGGAAGAGCTGGAGCGGGCGATGGAGGTTCTGCCCCAGGGCTCGGCCCAAGTGGGGTTCTACTCGTACGGAGAAATCTCGCCATTCGCAACGGGCGGTTGCGACCTGCACAACCAGACGATGACACTCACGACCATCACCGAGGAGTGAACACGTGCACGCGCTGGTCGTTCGACAGCTGAAGCGAGCCGGGCTCGCTTCCGATTCCCCGCCGGCCTCCGCGGAGGCGTGGTCCTCGTTCCTAGAGGCGGTAGCCCGGGCCTATGAGCAGGCCGACCACGACCGGTACCTGCTTGAGCGGTCGCTGGCCCTGTCCTCGGATGAGATGGGTCAGCTCTACCAGCAGCTTGCGGGCGAGCGCGACACAATTTCGGCTGTGATCTGCTCCCTCATTGAGGGCGTCTGCGCCGTCGACGAGAACGGGTCCATCCTGTTCATCAACCCCGAGGCCTGCCGCCTCCTTCAGGTGCCCGCGGCGGAGGCGCGCCCGGGGCGGATGCTCGCCGAGCTCGTCCACGCCCGCACCGCCGACGGTCAGCCTCTCGCTCAGGTGCTCGGGGCCGGCGCCTCTCCTGAGCGCACCTCGGAAGGAGCCCGCCTGCTGGTGCTTGGCGCGGAGGACCGCGTCGTCACCTTCACCGTCACTCCACTGGGCGAGAAGCAGCGCGGGGCCGTCCTCACGCTCCGGGACTTCACCGAACGTCACCGCCTGGAGACCGAGCGGGCGGAGCTGAATCGGCAGCTGCTTGAGGTGAGCCACCAGGCCGGCATGGCAGAGGTCGCGTCGGGCGTGCTGCACAACGTGGGCAATGTGCTTAATAGTGTCAATGTGTCAGCGACTCTGACTGAGGAAGCGGTGCGCGGCTCACGCTGCGGGCGCGTGACCCAGATCGCCGACCTGCTCCGGAGCAACGCCGGCCGCCTGCCCGAGTTCCTCGGCGCGGACCCCGCCGGATCAAGAATCATCGAGTACCTCCCCGAGCTGGGCCGCTCTCTTCAGCAGGAACGCGACGTGGTCCTGCAGGAACTCTCGAATCTCCGTAAGAGCATCGAGCACATCCGCGAGATCGTCGCCATGCAGCAGACGTACGCGAAGGTGAGCCCGGTGCGCGAGCGTGAGGACCTCGCCGCCCTGGCCGACGACGCCATCCGTATCACCGAGGCGGCGCTCATCCGGCACGGCGTGAAGGTCGTGCGCGAGTACCGCCCAGCGCCGCCGATCCGTGTCGAGCGCCACCAGATGCTGCAGGTGCTCGTGAACCTTCTGACCAACAGCAAGCAGGCCCTCTCAGAGACCCCGGGGGGCGAGCGGCGGCTCACGATCCGCGTCGAGCCGCGCGGAGTCAACGTGTGCGTCCGCGTCTCCGACAACGGGTGCGGCATCGCGCCTGAGAACCTGAGGCGCGTCTTCTGCCATGGCTTCACCACCCGCAGGGACGGGCACGGCTTCGGGCTTCACACCGCTGCGCTCGCGATCAAGGCGATGGGCGGGACCATCGGCGCAGCCAGCGCGGGGCCCGGGCAGGGGGCGGAGTTCACTATTGAAATCCCTGCCGACACGGGCGTGGAAAGGACAGCGGCATGAGCCACTCCATTCCCGAGCACCGGCGTGTGCTGGTGGTCGATGACAATCCTGATATTCACGAGGACTTCCGCAAGATCCTCGCGCCGCCGCAGACCGGCGGGGGAATTGCGGACCTGGAGGCAGCGATCTTCGGACAGCCCGCGGCGCCGGTGGAGGTTGAGCGGTACGACCTGAGCTCGGCGCACCAGGGACAGCAGGCGCTTGAACTCCTCCGCCAGGCCAAACGCGAGGGGCGCCCCTTCGCGCTCGCGTTCGTGGACATGCGCATGCCCCCCGGTTGGGACGGGCTGGAGACCATCGAGCACCTCTGGAAGGAGGACCCAGAGCTCCAAGTCGTGATCTGCACCGCGTACTCCGACCACTCCCGGGAGGACATCCTCAACCGCCTCGGTCGCACCCACCGCCTGATGCTGCTCAAGAAGCCGTTTGATACCTCAGAGATCGCGCAGTTCGCGTGCGCGATGACGGAGAAGTGGCGCGCTTCCAGGCACGCGGGCATGAAGCTGTGCGAGCTGGAGGAAGTCGTCCGCCTCCGCACCGCTGAGATCGCCAGCACCAACAAGCGTCTCCAGCAGCAGGTGCACGAGCTGGAGCTCGTACGGCAGGCGCTCGAAGAAAGCGAGGAGCGGTACGCGCTCGCGGCCCGTGGTGCGAACGACGGCCTGTGGGACTGGGACCTCCGCACCGACAAGGTGTACTGCTCCAAGCGGGCGCGCGAGGTCGCCGGGTTCGCGGATGACCAGCCGGCCGACAATCCGGAGGACTGGTTCGCGCGCATGCACCCCAACGACGCGCCGGCCGTCCGCAGGGCGGTGCAGGATCACCTCAACGGCGCCACCTCACACCTCGAGGTTGAGTACCGCGTGCGCACCAGCACGGGCCAGTACATGTGGGTGCTCTCGCGGGGTGTGGCCGTGCGCGATGAGGAGGGGTGTCCCGCCCGGATGGCGGGCTCAATCACTGACATCAGCCGCCGCAAGGAGAGCGAGGACCAGCTCCGGCGCGGCGCCTACTTCGACCGCCTGACCGGGCTGCCGAACCGCGCGCTCCTCCGCGACTGCCTGGAGCGCACGATCAAGGACCGGCGCGAGGGAACGTGCGCCGGGTTCGCGGTCCTCTTTCTGGACTTCGACCGGTTCAAGGTAGTCAATGACAGCCTCGGACACCTTGTGGGCGACCAGCTCCTCGTCGCCATTGCCGAGCGACTCTCACATTGCATCGCCGGCCTGCCCGGGCGCGGGCACACAGTGGCACGCCTGGGCGGCGATGAATTCGTGATCCTGCTCAGAGACGTCTGCACCGAGACGGAGGCGCTCGCCGCTGCTAACGCGGTCCACCGGGCGCTCCTCGATCCCTTCGTGCTCGCGGGCAACGAGCTGCACTCGACCGTCAGCATCGGGATCACGCTCGACAGGGCGGGGTACACCACCCCTGACGAGGTGCTTCGCGACGCCGACACCGCGATGTACCACGCCAAGTCCAGCGGGCGGGCCCGCCAGTCCTTCTTCGACGCGGCCATGCACGAGGCGGCGATCGCGCGTCTGCGGCTCGAGTCCGACCTCCGCCGCGCCATCATGCGCGGCGACATCTCCGTCCTGTACCAGCCGATCATTTGCCTGAAGACCGGCGGGCTTGTCGGCGTGGAAGCGTTGGCCCGCTGGAGCCACCCGGAGCACGGCCCGATCAGCCCGGAGCGCTTCATCCCCATCGCCGAGGAGACCGGCCTGATCGTGCCGCTCGGCGAGCACGTCCTCCGCGTCGCATGCAGCGATCTCCGCCGGCTGCGGGCAGCATGCCCCGACGCTGCCGCCGCTCGGGTGAACGTCAACCTGTCCAGCCGGCAGTTCGCGCAGCCTTCCCTGGTCGGGACCATCAGCGGCATCCTGAACGAATGCGGCGTACCCGCTCAGGCGCTCGCGCTGGAAGTCACCGAGACCGTGGTCATGGACGACTTCGACGCCGCCGCGGCCACTATCCGACGCCTGCGCGAGACCGGCATCGACGTGTACATGGACGACTTCGGGACGGGATACTCCTCCCTCAGCTGCCTCAAGTCGCTCCCGCTCTCGGGGCTGAAGCTCGACAGATCGTTTGTAGCCAACCTGGGGAGCACCGCGGCGATCCCGGCGATCATCCACGCGATCGTCACGCTCTCGGGCCACCTCGGCCTGGGTGTGGTGGCCGAGGGCGTGGAGACCAATGAGCAGCTGGCCAGCGTGCTCGCGCTGGAGTGCCACAAGGCGCAGGGCTACCTGTTCGGCAAGCCGATGAACCTGGAGCAGCTGCTGCAGTGGGTGTTGTCGCCGCCCTCGCGGGTGCTGGCCGCGTAGGGCGCTTACTTCGCCCGCTTGTAGGTGATCTCCACCACCGTGAACGGCTGCCCGTACTGCACCTCGTCGATGGTGAACTTGCGGGTGTCCTTGTCCACAAAGGTCGTCTGGAAGCGCACGGTCTTGTTGTGCTCGCCGGTCATGGGCTCGTCCATGCGGCCGAACATCGTGAGCACCTTGCCGGTCTGGTCCAGCGAGCCGGTCGAGGTGATCATGGCGGTTGAGTGGTTGTCCACCCAGGAGCTGACGAAGCACTTGTTGAAGTTGTCGTAGCCGATGATGCTCAGCCCCTTCATGGGCTGGCCCATCATGTCGCCGTCGACGCGCTCCTGCAGCCAGCGGCCCTCGAACAGCCACGACACCTCCGCACGCCCCTTGCTCTCCATCGCGGGGGCGCCGGGCATCATGATCTTCATCGTCGTGTCCCACGTGCCGATCCACTGCTCCAGAAGCTTGTGGTTGGCCCCCGGAGTCGACGCGGCCTCCATCGCCGCCATCATCTTCGCCATGTCCGGCTGCATCTGGTGGTCGGGCTGCGCCTTCTCCGGCTGGCCCTTCGCGGGAGCGCCGGACTTCTCCGGCTGCGCGAGGGCGATGAGCGAGCCGCCGGCGAGCAGCGACAGACCGATGAGGGCAGCGGGGCAGAGCGTGCACTTCATGAGAACTCTCCTTGGTTGAACCGGCCAACACGGCCGTGGGTGAACTTCATCGACCACTACTTCACGAACTCCGGCGGGATCGTCTTCGCCTTGTAGGTTCGCTTCTCCGGCGGGATCGCCCCCGGCTCGAACACGCCGTTCTTGACCCGGGCCAGCACCCGTGGCAGCAGCTTCTTGTGCATCCAGCCCCAGCCCATGTTCATGCTGATGAACGTGAAGATGGCCCGCGGCCCGATGTACGGCGTCTGCTCGAACACCAGGCGCGTGCCGCCGTTCTCCGCCGTCAGCGTCCACGACACCACCATCGGCAGCGGCTGCTTCATCGCCCGCTTCCCCGGCTTCTCAGGCCACGCGATCAGCCACGTGTACGCCAGCCGACGCGGCGGGTCGCACTCGGTCACCTCGCACTCCGTGTGCCCCTCACAGAACGGCATCGGATCCGTCATGAAGCGGAACTTGTGCCCCACCTCCGCCTTGAACGTGTTCGGCATCAGCCACTCCGCGATCGCACGCGGGTCGGTGATCGCCACCCACACGTCCTGCGGCGGGTACGGATAGAACCGCTCCTTGCGGATGCCCCTCATCGCTGCCCCCTCGCGGTCTTCGCCTCGATGCCTTGGTGCCTCATGCCCAGAACCCTTAAGGCCAACTGCCTCTCTTCCCTTTCAACCCTGCTTCTTCGCCCCATGCACCCGCGCCAGGTGCGCCCCCAGCGCGTCCAGCTTCTGCTCCCAGAACTTGTCGTACGCGCTCATCCACACCGCCACCTCGCTCAGCGGCTCGGGGTTGAAGCGGTACACCCGCGCCCGCCCCTCCTTCCGCGCCGCGATCAGCCCCGCTTCCCGCAGCACCCGCAGGTGCTGGCTGAACGCCGGCTGCGTCATCCGCTCCCCCGCCGCCGCGTCCATCAGGTCCGACGCCGTCGCCTCCCCGCCCCGCAGCGCATCCAGGATCGCCCGACGCGTGGGGTCGGCGATGGCGTGGAAGACGGACTGGTCCGCGGCGGCACGGTGCACGCGGAATATATACGCTAAAGCTTATCTGTTGTCAACAAGAAAAGCCGGGGCGGTCGGCCGCCCCGGCTTGGTGTGCTCTGTCAGCAGCGCGTCAGCTCAGCAGGGGCTGCCGCCCAGCACGCGAAAGAACGCCTCGATGTCCTGGTCCGTGCCGATGTCGCCGTCGCCGTTGAAGTCGCTGCCCTGGCAGAAGCAGGTATCGCAGCAGTTGCCGCCCAGGCACGCGAAGAACGCCTCGATGTCCTGGTCGGTGCCGCTGTCGCCGTCACCGTTGTAGTCCTGCGGCCCGCACTGGTTGCCGGGGCAGGAGACGGGCATGGTGTACCGCAGGGCGTTGGCCATCAGGATGGCCCCGTCCGTGCTCGCGTTCCACCCCGCCGAGCTGGCACTGGTGGAGTACGGCACGAAGCCAAGGTCGGCGCGGTTTGCACGGGTCGTGCTGACACCGACAAGCGTCTTGCCGTCCTGCCACGCGGCCACGCGCTGGCCGTGGCTGGTGAAGGCCGTCGAGGTCGGGCGGTGGTTCGAGGTGCCGCCCAGGAAGGAGTTCACGTTCGCCAGGATCGGGTGTTCCGGCAGGTCACGCGTGCCAATGCCCACGCCCGCCGCGCCGGTCGTGTTGCCGCCCTGCTGCGGGATGATCTGGTACGTCGCGTCCCAACGTCCCGCGAGGAAGCGGTTGGTCGTGGTGGTGCCAACCGAGAACATCGCGTTCACAAAGCCGCCGCCAGCGTCGACATAGTCGGCCAGGACGTTGCCCATCACGGCGCTATCGCTCAGGCTGCTGTTGGTCCACAGCAGCACGGCGTCGAACTGGCTGATGTACTCGAGCGTCGGGGTCGGGGCCGGGGAGGTGATCACCTTGGCCACCACCGCCGGGAAGAGGCCGGTGCCCTCAAGCTTGACCTTCACGTCGGTCACGTTGGCAGTGCTGTCCGCCGCGATCACCAGCACCGACCCGTCCGGCGGGGGCGCACAGCTCGTGCACGCCGTGCCGTTGCCCGAGTACGTGCCGCCCGCGGTGGCGCACTGGGCCTCGCTCAGGATCTGGCAGGTGTAATCGGTCGAGAAGCAGCAGGCGCCGGGCTGGGGGCAGTTGGCCGTCTGGCAGTCCGTGCCGTTGCCCCCGTAAGTGCCGCCGAGCGTCGCGCAGCTCACCGAGGTCGCGGCCATGCACGTGCCGTCCGGGAGGCAGCACGACCCGTTCGCCGGCGCCACATCGCTCACAACGAACTTGACCCAGATCACCTCGTACGCCCCGCGTCCGGCGGCCACGTCCACCGGCCCGAACTGGTCGGTGATCCGCAGCGGCATGTTGGCCACGTTCGTGGACGTGCTCGCCACCACCACGTTGGGGAAGTCCATCGCGGCCGTGGTCAGGGCCGTGTCGCCCGTGCCCGCGGACTGATCGTTCGCAAGGTTCGTGGGCGAGTACGCGACGTAGTACGTGCCGGGGGTGAAGTTGCGGGTGAAGGTCTCAGGGTCGTCGATGCCGTAATCCGCCATCGCGGTGAGGGTGCTGTCGTAGACCCACATGTCGTAATCGGTCGTCACCCCTGTCGGACGGGCGAGCGTGATGGCGCCCTGGTAGAACGTGCCCGCGTCGATCGGGGTGACGCTCTCGGTCGTCAGCGTCGCCGTGTAGTCCGAGGTCGTGCTCGTCGTACCGGTGACGCGAAAGTACAGCTGCTCCTGGCGTCCGAACCCATACCACTGCACGAACCGGGCGGGGGTGGTCGTCGTCGAGGAGGTCTGCACGGCGGCGTCGGTGCCCGGGTTGGGCGAGCCGCCCGTGCGGGTGAGGCCGCGGATCGTCGCGGTGTGGCCGGCGATCTCCGTCTCGACGAGGATGCGGTGCCGGTAGATGCCGGCGGGGGCCGAAGCCGTGGAGATGAGGAAGTAGTCCGCCGTGGCGGCGCCCACCGCGGTGGTCGAACTGCCGGTCGAGTTGCCGATGATCGAGGCCCCCGACGCGAGGTTGGGGATCGCGTTGGCGAGCGACTTGTTGTTGTTGTCCTCGGTCTCGGTGTTCTGGGCGAGCGCCATGGTGGACCCGGCGCACAGGGCCACCAGCGGCAGCAGTTGACGGTAGAGCGGCTTCATTCGATCTCTCCCAAAAAGGAAACAGCGGTTCCCACCCGGGACCCCGCTCACGGGGAAGCTACCACCAGCCCCCGGCAGAAGCAATCAAAACCATCAACCTCCCCACCCGCCGTCCATGGGCTTCCATCAGCGATCGCGTCAAATCCGGCCCCCCTCCACCGGTTCCGCTAGGCCCCCTTGCGTGCCCGCCCCGCGAGGGCCCCTGCGAGAACCCCGCCCGCAGGCTGTGGAGCTGGGCACGCCGCGTAGGCGGTCCGCACCTCCTCGATGTACCCCTCCCGCTGCACGGGCGCCTGCACCACCTCAACCTCCCGCGCTGGGCCTGCCGCGGGCTCCGCGCCCGTTCCGCTCAATGGGTACAGCGCCCCAATCCGCGCCTCCACGCTCGCCACCACCGCCGCCCGCTCCTCCCGTGGCACCAGCAGCAGCGCGCCCAGCCACCGCCGCGCCAGGTCCGGCGTCGCCGGCTGCAACAGCTCAACCAGCATCCGGAGGTGGTCGCCGGGTGATGGACTCGGTGATCGACTGGGCCCGAGGGGCAGGATCGGTGGCAGGTGGTGGGGCATGGGTTGGTCCCTTGGCGCCGTGCGGCGCCGGCGCGGCATGCGTGTGGTGGCTCGCGGCTGGCGGCTGAGGATGGACGTGCGGGTGGCCGTCGGCCCGCAGCCGCGCTTCCATGGTCTGCAGGAACAGCTCCAGACGCTCGACCCGCACGATGAGCGTCTCCAGCGTCGCCGACATCGCGCTGAGCAGCTCCGTCACGTTGGCCTCGCGCAGGGCGTGCGTGCGGATCTCCCGGCGGTGCACCGGCCCGCGCCCGGTCAGCAGCCACTCGCCGTTCACCCCCGTCTGGGCGCACAGCGACGACAGGAACTCGGCGCTGGGCGACTGCCCCAGCATGTACCGCCGCACCGTCTCCGCGCTGGTGGAGGTCATCGCCGCGAGCTCGCGGTACGTCCGCTCCCCCGCCGCGACCTTCAGCCGTTCGTGAAGTGTTTGAGCCATGCCCGTGATTCTACCAGAATCCGCCGCTCCGGTTCGGGTTTTGGCCTACTCCACAGAACATCCACCGTCCAAGTTGCTGGAACGACGCTCGCCGCCGCCCTCTTCCCCAACCCCGCCCGCCCTTCTGCTCGCCCCGCCGCCCGCCACGTCCCAGAAAAGCCGCCCTGGGCCCGCGGGAACCTATTCGGGAGGCCGCGGGGTTGTTCCTATCCCGGGATCGGAAGGTGCTATCTCGGGATTGGGAAGCGCTCCCCCGGGGCCGGATGGCACCACCCCGGGATTGATTGGTCCTACCTCGGCGTACAGGCGCGCTCTCCCGGGATTGGAACGCGCTATCCCGGTGTGGGGAGGTGCTAGCCCGGGAATGAGAGGTGCCATCGCGGGATGGGAAGGATGGTGGCCCGGAATGGTCCTTGGCCTGACCACCCATTGGAGCCCCTCGAAGATCGGGCAAACGCAGGGCCGCGTTCTCCCGTTCAATCTCTGTCGCGGCCAAGCACCCCGTCAATGGTCATCATTCCCGGCGAATCGTAGCCGAAGGAGCCTCCCGCCCATTGTCCGAGGCCCTGGGGGTACCCGCGCCGCACGTTCGGTCCGGGTACCTCGAAGGCCGATCCGTCGGTGAAACACAAGGGAGCCATTCGATCCCAGATGCGCAGTTCGGGCCCTTCACCCCATAACTTCGATGCAAGAAGAACCGCTTTGCGGTCAGCGAAAGCCACCTCAGAAATCTTCGTCGCGCGGAACTGGTCGCGCGTGGCGAGCCGCGACTCTCTCCTCCAGAACGCCGGGTCCGCGAGGAAGGCCGGCGAGTACCAGAAGGACGTGACCGCGCTTGCCATGGCGCCTCGCTCCTGGAACATCGGCGAAGTAAATGGCGAGTGGTACACCGGACGCGCCAAGGCCAGATGCCACGACCACATCGGTGCGAAGTAGCTGAGCGAGAAGACATCCCCGTCAACGCGGACGATCGAGCGTGTCGCCAGCGGGTCCGTTATCGCCGGCATGTGGTCGCGCCAATCGGCGCTGTAACCTGCAAACGTCACGGCGTGCGACCGGAGAGAGGCCGTCGTCGCGACCCGCGCTGCCCGCTTGCGGAAGCTCCCGATCGAGGGCAGGAAGAGCGCGACCAGGAGGGCCACTATCGCGATGAGGACCAGCGTTTCGATCAGCGTGAATCCACGGCGATTCTCCGGGGCTCTCGCTTCGGTCGGTACCGTTGGAGGTTTGGAGGTGATCACCAAGGGCGCCAGCAACGCGAGCATCAGCGCCACATTGCGTCCGATGACGAGGGGCCATTCCGCAACCACTTCGCGGAACCGAAGCACCATGCTGAAACAGCCGCAGTCAGGAGGCTCGGCCCAAGCAAGGTGGCACGCGTAAACCCCCGTGAACGCGGTCAACAAGCAGAAACCCACTATGGCCGCCCGGCGCGGCCATAGTGGGTACATTCCGGCCACCGCAACTTCCATGGCTGGAACCGCTAGCGCGATGGTCCCGCGGGAGCCATCCGGGAGCAGGGTCCAGCCGGAAAGCGCGGCCTTGAAGCTGGGCAGGTCCATCAACTTCAGGCCCCCGGCGACGCCGAGCGTCACGATCGCACACGCCTGGAGAAACCAGAGCACGCCACGCATGAAGCTGTTCCGGGTGAGTGACATCACGTCAGTTCGGAGGGGGGCAGGGTGCGCCGGCAGCGCGGCTGCACGCGGCCGTGTAGGTGATGATGCCGAGAGTATCGTTGACGCAGTTACCCTCCGCGTTCTTCACTCGCCCCTGCCACTTGCATACGGCCGAGCTCGGAGTGGACGACGTGAGGCCCTTGGCGACGATGCTGGTCTGCGGGCAGTCCGCGTTCTCGACCACCGTCGGGGGGCAGGGCGGGCTGGAGGGCCAGCCCGCGAAGTCGCAGGCCTTGGGCGACTTGTTCTCCTCGATGCACTTGGGATCTTCTCCCGCGTACGCACTAGCCAGGCTGAGGCTCACGATGAATGCCGCGACGCTCAAACGGGACTTCATAGAGGACTCCTGTTCAAACTCCAACGGACGAGGACCTACGCAGTCTTCTTCCGATGAGGCCCGCGAAAACGAGAACGAGGACCCCAGCGGTCACCCACCCGGCGCGCCGAAGTGAGGTTGTCTCCCCAGGCTCCTCCAGTGAGACCGGGGCCCTCTCAGGGTCGGTTGGGAAACTCGCTTCCATCCGGCCCGGTCGCAGGTCATAGACCCTTGCCACCGTCACGGGCCCGCGCAGGACGTCCGCGCCGTCCACTTTCGGTGTAGCCGTCGCGGTTTGAAAATCGCTCTTCGTGAGAGGACGAATGCTCACGAACTTCGTGGATGCCGTCGGCCGACCGTCGGGCCGATGCTCGATCGCGTCCGCCGCGATCCATAGATCGCCGTGCCGCGCCCAGCCGCTCATGACCCGCTCGGTTCCGACGAACGCTGGGTCCGGGCCGCGCACAAGCCTGTAGCTGGTCACAAACCCTCGAGCGGCTGTCTCGTCCCACGTTCCACGAAACGTGTAGGTTCGATCCGGGTTGGAGAAAGTACACTCCCACTTATCTCCGTTCATGACCACAGGCCCCCGAGTGAGACCCAGTCGTTTCGGTAGAGATAAGCCGCCGAAGAGGATATCTTGGGCGACGGTTTCGAACTCCGTCACCAAGCTCAGGTAATCCTGGTTCGGCGGGAATGACTTTGGATCAACGATTGTAAGCTGCTGCGCCGTCAGTGCCCACGCCCCATCCGCCGTCACGGCAAAGTCAGCGTAGGGGAGCTCCTTATCTTCGTACTTGTACGTCGTGGAGAGTCGCCAGGAAACGGGCGACTCCCAGTGCACGTGCACGACGATCTCGTCAGGCTTTTCGAGGCGACGCTTCGCCGTCTCAAGCTGCCCATGGAGGGGGTGATCCGGCTTCCCTGCCACTTCGCGCTCCAGGGCGGCGACCTGCGCCGCGGAGGTCGCCGGGTACAAGCGGCGTTGATAGACAATTTCGAAGCGCGATTCGCCATAATCAGCCCCGCTGCTGGCCTGCTGGTCGATCCAGCCCGTGACCGCAGCCGGCGATTGTGCGTGTGCGCCGGCACTGAGAAAAATGGCAGCGGCATATACCACCATGCATTTCATACCAATGGTCTACCAGCCGCGAGCTCGCACCACAATGGAAATTCGAAAAAAGACACTTTGCGAAGCACATGCAATGACTGATCAAGCACTTGCGCGACACACCACTCCTCACCAGTTTACAAAATGACACATGGTGCTTGCGTCAGGTCTGAGCGTGATCGATCACTCGCGAATCGTGGAAGTTTGAGTGAATCGTCCTCGTCTGTCGCCCGATGCACTGCTTACCTCGCGCCCGCCGCTTGTTGCGGGGGGGTCCACGCGGGGTGCGTTCTTCGGCTCTGCCGCTGCCGGGGCGGGGCGATCGATGAGGGGCGCCAGTGCTCGGTGTCCCGCGGGAATAGACCCCCGCGTGGACGCGAAAGGTGGGACCCGCATGCCGGGCTCCAACATGCCCCAGTCGAAGCGGGATCTGCTTCCCTGGGCGCTCGCGCACGCCGACCAATGGGTTTTGAACGCTGCGCAGATCGGGGTCCCCCCCGCGACCGCCCTCGCGTTCAAGACCCTGGCGGGCACGTTTTCGTCAACATCGGGGGCGGCGGATGCCGCCCGTCAGGCCAGCAAGGATGCAACCTTGGCCGACGACAACTCCTACACCACTGTCCGCGCCATGGGCGGGCAGCTTGTCAACATGATCAAGGCCTACGCCGAAGCCAACAATGACCCCAACGTGTACGTCCTCAGTGGCCTCAAGCCCAACAGCGGCCCGGGCGTTGTCCCGAGCCCCGTGGCTCCGGACAAGATGACCATGACCGTCAACGGCGACGGCTCGGTCACCCTCAAGTGGAAGGTCACGCAGCCCGCCGGGTGCACCGGCGTGCAGTACCGCGTGCTCCGCAGGCTCGGGGGCGAGGACAACTTCAGCCTCATCGGTACGTCGGGGAGCAAGAAGTCCTTCCAGGACAAGACGATCCCCTTCGGCACCGACAGCGTCGCGTACCAGGTCCAGCCCTGGCGCGGCGAGGTGGAGGGCCCGGTCAGCATCCAGTTCGGCTTCCAGTTCGGCACCGGCGGCGGTGGCAACCTGAACGTCAAGCTGGCGGCGTGACCGTCGTTCTGAGTTTGTAATCTCTCTCCGCAAGGGCCGGCGTGGCAGCGCCGGCCCTTGTTCATTGGCCCTCACGCCGGCGGCGGCACCGCCCCGTCCGCCCGCATGAACAGGATCTCGCCCTTGGTGATCGCCTGCCCGGGCTTGAGGGCGTGCGGGCCGGCGAAGCGCGCCAGCTCGGTGAGGGGCACGCCCGCGGGCGGGGCGCAGCTCCACGTGCGCCACAGGGCCTCCATCTTGGCGGGGATCGCCGGGGCCATCAGCAGGCTGGCGACCCGCACGGCCTCGGCGCAGTGGTAGAGGATCTGGCCCAGCCCCTCGCGGCTCGCTTCGCCCTTGTCCACCAGCTTGGCCAGCGAGAAGGGGCGGGTGGCGTTGATGTAGATGTCAACCTGCCGCACGAGGTCCACGGCGTGCCCCAGGGCCCGCGCGATGTCGCACTGCTCGACGGCGGCGATGGTGTCGCGCACGCTGGCCTCGATGAACTTCGGCCAGTCGAACACGTGGTGCACCTCGCCGGTCTCGGTCGCCTTCTCCGTCACCTCGTGCGTGAGCCTGCCCATGTGGTCGGGCATCACGCCGCCGAAGTACTTGTCGATCATGTTGCCCACGCGGCTGGCGCAGTTGCCGATGCCGTTGGCGAGGTCCGCGTTGTAGACCTCGACGAACTTGGCGTGCGAGAAGTCGGCGTCGGTCGCTGACAGCGGCCCCTGCGTCAGCAGGTACCAGCGCAGGGCGTCGACCGTCACAGGCAGCTTGTCCTTGTTGGGCGCCCACGCGGCGTACGCCCGGATGGTCTCGAGGTCGATGAAGTTGCCCAGGGTCTTGGACATCTTCTTGCCGTCGCGGGTGTAGTGGCTGTGGGCGTAGATCATCCTGGGCAGCGGCTCGCCCAGGGCGTGCAGCATCGCCGGCCAGATGACCGCGTGGAACCACAGGATCTCCTTGCCCATCAGGTGCACCGTGGGCGGCCACAGGTGCCGGCGCTCGGGCGTGTCCACCGCCGTGAGATAGTTGAAGAGCGCATCGATCCACACGTAGATGCGGTGGCCCTCGTCCCCGGGCATGCGGATGCCGAACTGCGTCGCGGGGTCGTCGGTGACAGGGCGCGTGATCGGCACGTCCTGCAGGCCCTCGCGCAGGCGGCCCAGCACCTCGTTGCGGCGGGCCTCGGGCTCGACGCGGATGGTGCCGTTGCTGATCGACTGCTCCAGCCACGCCTGGTACTTGCTCAGCTTGAAGTAGTAGTTGGGCTCCTTGCGGCGCACGAGGGGCCGGCCCGTCACGGCGGAGACGTAGTTCTGCTCCTTGGCCTTGGTCTCGGTGACGTACGCCTCCTCGTTGACGTCGTACCAGCCCTCGAACTCGCCGCGGGCGATATCGCCCTTCTCCAGCAGCTTGCGCAGGTAGCCGCTCACGCGGGTTTTGTGCCGCTCCTGCGTGGTGCGGATGAAGTCGTCGAAGGTGTAGCCCAGCTCGGTGAACACCTGCTGGAACGCGGCGGCGTTCTGGTCGGCCCACTGGATCGGGCTGAGGCCGTGCGAGGCGGCGGTGGTGACGACCTTCTCCGCGTGCTCGTCGGTGCCGGTGAGCATGAAGACCTGCCCGCTCGACCCCGGCCCGCCCGCCGTCGGCAGCCCGCGGACCATCCGGTGGAACCGGGCGAGGTAGTCGGCCAGCAGCGTGGTGTAGCAGTGGCCGATGTGCGGGCGGTCGTTGACGTAATAGATGGGCGTCGTGATGTACGTGGGCGGGGGCGTGGGGGTCTGGGGCATGCTGGGGGAGTCTATGGCGAATAAGAACCCCAACCGTCAGGGAGGGCATCGCCGCGCTTCGCGGCGATACTCCCCATCACGCCACCAGCCACCACGCACGCGCTCGCCTCCTGCGCTCAGTCCTAACCCCCCATGAGCCCCCGATGAACAGAGCCCGCCCCCGCCGCTCGTATAATTGACTCCGAGGCACCAGCGCCCAAGGAGCCCACGCATGACCCGCACCGCTACTCTCGCCGCCCTCGCCCTGCTCGCCGGCGCCGCCCCCGCACTCGCCCAGAACGCCCTCGGGGACGGGCGCGGGCTGGAGCGCGACCTCCGCGTCGGCGGCAGCGGCAACTACGCCCGCCCCGACTTCATGAACGAGGTCCGCGCCCGCAACGCCCTCGTCACCGGCAACGCCGGCGCGGGCGCCTCCCTCCGCATCAACCCCGGCTACACCGCCCCCGACGAGTTCCGCGGCCAGCTTGGCTCCGACGACCTCTTCCGCTTCCGGCGCGACTCCATCCAGTCCTCCCCCGGGTTCCGCGGCACGCAGGGCCTCCAGTACCAGTCCGCCTACAGCATCGGCAACTCCGCCCGCCAGACGCCGATCGTGACTCGCCTGGACCAGTTCAGCTCGGGCAACGAACTGCCGCGCGCGGGCTACACGGCCCGCAACCAGTTCGCCCCCGCCCGCGTCCGCAGCGACAACCCTTACGCGCCGACGCAGGTGGATTACAACGACTTCGAGGCCCCGCCCAGCGCCTACGCCGCGCCCGCCGTGGGCACGTTGCGCTCCACCAGCGCGTTCACCTCAACGATCGGCCTCGCGCCCGCGGTGGTCGGCATGCAGCTGGACGACAATGGCCTCAACCGCTTCACCGCCTCCAGCCTGCGGGGCCTGCGCGATGAGCGTGCCGACGCCCGCGACCGCCTCCCCGACAACCGCCTCACCGCCCGCGAGCTGGCCGAGCGCAACAACGCGGCGCCCGCCAACACGCTCAACCCGGACCTTGGCCCCGCCGGCCCCAACCTCTCGGCGGCCGCGCCTGCGTTCCGCACCTCCTACGACGACCTGCGCCTGCGGCTGAACAACCTCACGCCCACTCCCCGCGCCGAAGAGACCGAGCGTCCGCGCGAGGAAGAGCGCCGCGAGGAGCGCCCCGCCCCCGAGCAGGGCCCCAAGAGCAACATCCCCGACTGGGAGCGCCGCATCAATGACCTGCGCGAGCGCCTCCGCGAGGGTGAGCCCGAGCCCACCTCGACGACCCCTGAACGCGACGCGGCGCCCGTTCCAACGGATCAGGCCCCCAAGCCCGGCTCCGCCGCGGACCTCGAGCGCCTGCGCCGCGAGCGCGAAGAGGCCCGCGTGAAGCGCGCCCAGGAAGAGCGCGAGAAGCGTCGCCGCACTCTGGGCGGCCTCGACGACGAGACCATCGATGTCATCAAGAAGGGCGGCGGCGAGGCCAAGAGCTACACCACCGGCACCCCCGGCTCGCTGTTTGACGTGCACGTCCGCGAGGGTGAGGACGCCCTGGCCAAGGGGCGGTACTTCGACGCCGAGGAGCGCTTCGCCCGCGCCCTGGCCATGCGCCCGGGCGACGTCACCGTCATGTCGGCACGTATGAACGCCCAGATCGGGGCGGGGCTCTACCTGTCGGCCGCCGTCAACCTGCGGCAGCTGCTCGAGACCCACCCCGAGGTGATCGCCGTCAAGTACACGGGCAACACCATGCCCGCCCAGACCCGCCTCACCACCCTCAAGGACGAGCTGCGGCGCGCCATCGACAAGGCCCGCAACGACAAGGCCGCCATCCCCGAAGAGAGTGCCCTCCTGCTCGCCTACATTGGGTACCAGACCACCGACCGCGCGGCGGTTCGCGAGGGTCTCGATACACTGGCGCAGGCTCCCAGCGGGGCGCGTGACCCCCTGCTCCCGGTTCTCCGCCGGGTGTGGCTGGAAGAGACCACCGACGTCGGCAAGTGACAGGAAAGCAGGACGCGGCGTACGGAAACGCCGCTGCGGTAGAGAGGGATGTCAGGAACCGGATCGCTGGCCAACGGGATCGCTGCGCCCGCCGGAGCCCACAAGGGCGCCGCCGCGGATGCCGCTGCGCCCGCTCAGTCCCAGCCGCTCGTGCCGCTGCCCGTCGAAACCGTCCCCCCGCCCAAGCCCACCACCCCCACCACCATCACCGACTTCCTCACCGACGGCTCGCTCGCGGCCCTCTGCGCCGAGCTCTCGCGCCTCACCGGCGTTCCCGTTGAGCTGCGCGACCCCGTCGGCCGCCTCATCGTCGGTGGCGGCGAGCCCGGCCCTGGGAACTGGAAGGTCATCGACACCGGTGAAGCCCCGCCGCAGGAGTCTGCAACCTGCATCCCGCTCTCCCTGGGCGGGCGTGCCATCGGCTGGCTGATGCTCGGCGACGGCCAACCCGCGCTTGCCACCGATGCCCGCGAGCGCCTCGAGCACGCGCTCAGCCTCCTCGCCCGCACCACCACCGAGCTCTGCCAGCACGAGGTCGAGCTCCGCCACCGCGTCAAGGAGGTCGCCGCCCTCACGCGCATGAGCTCGCTGCTCGTCCGCGCCGCCGGCCCCGACAACGTGCTCGGCGTCGCCCTCGAGTCCGCCCTTGACGTGCTCGAGCTCGACGCCGGGTCCATCGTGCTGCTCGCGGAGGACAGCGACGGCGTCACCGGCGAGAGCGAGAGCGACCTCGTCCTCAAGGCCTCCCGCGGCCTGTCGCAGGACTGGCTCACCAGCCCACTTCCCCTGAGCAAGGACCGCGTCTTTGACCGCCAGGCCCTCGCCGGCGAGCTCGTCATCGTGGAGGACATCGCGCACGACCCTCGCATCCTCATCCCCGACCGCGCCGAGGCCGAGGGGCTGCGGGCCGCGATCCACGTGGGCATGGTGTTCCGCGGCCGCCCCATGGGCGTGATCCGCCTGTATTCCCGCCGCCCCCGCGGGTTCGATGAGTCCGAGCGCCGCCTGCTGCGCTCGCTGGCCGAGCAGGCGGCCGCGGCGCTCGAGCAGTCGCGCCTGATGAAGTTCGAGCAGGAAGAGCAGCGGGTGCAGCGGCAGCTCCAGCTCGCCGCGGACGTGCAGCGGCGGATGCTGCCGCGCAAGGTGCCCAGCATCCCCGCGCTCGACATGGCGGCGCGGTACACGCCGTCCTTCGAGCTTGGCGGGGACTTCTACGACTTCATCGACCTCAACGGGCACCTGGGCGTCGTGGTCGGCGACGTGGTGGGCAAGGGCATCGCCGCCGCTTTGCTCATGTCCTCCGTCCGCGCGTCGCTCCGCGCGCACGTGCAGGAGGTCTATGACCTCGATGAGGTCGTCGCCCGCGTCAACGCCGCGCTCTGCCAGGACACCCGTGACAACGAGTTCGCCAGCCTGTGGTACGGCGTGATCGACCCACGGTCGCTGCGGATGACCTACTGCTCCGCGGGCCACGAGCCGCCGCTGGTGCTGCGGCAGCCCCGCAACCGCCCCGCCGCCCCCGGCGACATCACCGAGCTGCACGTGGGCGGCATGGTGGTGGGGATCGACCCTGCGCAGACCTACCAGCGGGCGGTGTACGACCTGCGCCCGGGCGACTTCGTCATCGCCTACACCGACGGCCTGGTGGACGCGGTCAACTTCGCCGGCCAGCGCTTCGGCAAGGCCCGCGTGCGGCAGGCGGTGCTCAACGCGGTACGCGAGATCAAGGACTGCACGGCCGCGCAGATGATTGATCGCGTGCTCTGGGAGGTCCGCCAGTTCGCGGGCCTCGCGCCCCGCCCCGACGACCTGACGCTGCTGGCGGTGCGGGTGAACTGAGGCTCAGGGAAAAGGGCCCCTGGTAAGGGCAGGCGATGAGCCTCGCTTTGTGTTTGAGCCTCTCCTCCCCGCGGCTCACTTCATCCGCGTCAGCTCGAACTTCGTCTCCGGAAGCGGCTTGCCGTCCTTGCGGCTGCGCCAGTGCTGCACGATGGTGTTGTTGTCCTTGATCTCCAGGCTCATCTCGTGCATCACCGACTGCTGTGGCGAGGTGTGGTTGGTAGCACTATCGAACACGAAGTCGATGCGGTTGCCGTTCACGCCCTTGGCCCGCATACGTGGCTGGTTGCCCACCGCGCAGTAATGGGTCATCACAAGGTCGGGGCCGTCCATGTGATAGACGTTGGTCATCTCGTGGCTCGCGCCGGGGAACATGACCTCGCGCACGACGTTGCCGCCGGAGGAGACTTGGTAGACGGTGGCGAGCTCGGTGGAGCCATCCTCGTTGCGCTGCTGCCACTTGCCCTCGAGCGCCTTCACCCGCCCGAGCAGGGCCTGCTGCTGGGCCGGGCTCGCGGCCTTCACGATGCGGTCGCCGCTCTGGCTGCTCGCCTGGCGGGAGTTGGCGCAGCCGGCGAGGAGAGCAAGTGCGGTCAGGGCAACGGCGGCGGTCTTCATGGGCGGGCCTCCTGTTTGGGGGTTGTGGGGGAGCCAGCGTAGCGGACCGCCTGGGTGGGTGCAAGGGGCAGGTGGGCCCCAAAAAGAACAACCGCCCCTTCGCGGGGCGGTTGCCTTGATCTCAACTCCAGCGGGGCTCTGAACTTAGTTGTTCATCGCGCCGGTGGGGGGGATGACCTGCGCCAGGCGGGCGGCGCGGGGGGCCTCGACGGAGGCCGCGGGCTTCGCGGGTGCCTGGACGGGGGTGGAGAAGAGGAGGACCAGCTGCACCCGGTTGGAGACCCGCAGGGCCGCGTAGATGGCCTTGGTGTGGTCGTGGACGGTGTGGCGGCTACGGCCGATGCGCTCGGCGATCTGGGGCTCGGTCAGGCCGGCCAGGAGCAGCTCAAGGACGCGCTGCTGGGCGGTGCTGACGTGGGCCAGAAGGTCCGGGCGGGCGGCGGCGATCGCGGCGCCGGAGCGCTCGAAACGGTCGTCGGTACGGTTCTCGGTCGAAGTCACCATTGGTCATTTCCTTCGTCGCGGCACCAACCCGGATGTTCGTCACGCAGAACATCCCCCAGGGGTCACCGTCAACTCGGGAGAAGTATCGTCAGGGTGCCGGTCTACCACCACTAGGGAGTTTTGCCCCATCGACAGGGGAAGGGGAATGGTGGGTGTTCGGTGTTTCTGGCGTGTTTTGCGCGGGAGTGCGAGCGGAAGGAGAGACGTTGGGAACGAGCCCGGAACGAAGTGACGGGTCGAGGGTGAACCCTGCGCACAGGGCCGTCGGCCCGCTCACTACGTTCGGGGCTCGTTGCGAACGGGCAAGGGGTGTCCGACGTCGCCTCAGGCCTCGACCAGGCCCTCGCGGATGGCGAAGCGGGTGAGCTCGACACGGTCGTGGATGTCCAGGCGGGACATGATGCTGGCCGAGTGGTTCTCGATCGTCTTGACCGACAGGTGCATGGTCTTGGCGATCTCTTTCTTGGACATCCCCCGGGCGATGTAGCGGAGCACCTCGACCTCGCGGTTGGTGAGGGTGGCGGTGCGGCTCTTGGACTTCTCGCCCAGGTGCACGCCGTCGGAGTCGATGACCAGGCGGGCCTGGACCTCGGGGGAGAAGTAGCACTGGCCCTGGGCGACGGCGCGGATAGCGTCGACCACCTTTTCCGGCGGCTCGTTCTTGCTGAGGTACCCGAGGGCCCCACAGGCGAGGGCGGCCTCGATGTAGCGGTCGTGGGTGAAGGCGGAGAGGAAGAGGATCTTCACGTTGGGCACGCGCGCGACGATGGTGCGGGCGGCGTCGAAGCTGGCGACGCCGGGCATGTCGATGTCGAGCACCACCACGTTGGGCTGGAAGCGGAGGGCCGCGGTGATGGCGTCGTCGGCGTTAGACACCTCCGCGACCACTTGGAGCGAGGGGTTGTCGTGCAGCACGCGGGCGACGGCGCGGCGGAGCAGCGTGTGATCGTCGGCGAGCAGGACCTTGATGCCGTCACTCATACAGCGTTCCCTGCCTTTGAGGCCTTGTACAGCTCGGCCAGTGCGTTCCGGATGTCAGCGAGCTGGAATGGTTTGTTGAGCATGACCACGCCGGGGGAGAGCTCCGGGCGTGGGGAGTCGGGTGAGGCGGCGACGATGATGGCGCTCATCGCCTGGCCGCGGGAGCGGAGCTCTTCGAGCAGCTGGATGCCGCTCTTGCCGGGGAGGAGTTCGTCGGCCACAAGCAGGTCGATGCCGAGGTGCATCGAAGCCGCGATCTTGAGGGCCTGCTCAGCGGAGCTGGCGTGGGCGATCTCGTAGCCGAGGGTTGAGAGCATAGAGGCGAGCAGGCCACGGACGAGCTGGTTGTCCTCGGCAAGGAGGGCGAGGCCGCCGCCGAGCAGCTCGGGGGTCTGCTCGTCCTGCGGCTCTTCGCGGACGGGCGCCGCGGTGAGGGGCAGCGTAACCGTGAATGTCGAGCCCTTGGCTGGGGCGGAGTCAACGGTGATGGTGCCGTTGTGCTCCTGCACGATGCCGTGGATGACGGCGAGGCCCAGACCCGTGCCGCGCCCGCGGGGCTTGGTGGTGAAGAACGGCTCGAAGATGCGGGCCTTGACGTCGGGGGACATGCCGCTGCCGGTGTCGCGGACCACGAGGTTCACCGCCTCTGGTTTCTCGGGCAGGTGGCCGTTGCGGGTCTTGCGGCGGATGGGCGTGCCGTCCTTGCGGGCGGGGACCACGGCCACCGTGAGCGTGCCGTCCTGCTCGCCGATCGCGTCGCGGGCGTTGAGACCCAGGTTAATGACCACCTGCTGGAGCTGCGTGCTGTCGGCGGAGACCCAGAGGTCGTCGGCGTCGTTGAGGTCAAGGATGAGGCGGACGGTGGGTGGCAGCGTGCGGCGGAAGAGGCGGGCGGCGGATTCCACAGCTTCGCAGAGCTTGACCGGCTCCTTCTCGGTGTGGGCCTTGCGGGCGAAGGTGAGGAGGGCGCCGGCGACGCCGGTGGCCTGGCGCGAGGCCTCCTCGACCTGGTCGAGCGATTCGAGGGCGGGGTGGTTGGTGGAGAGGGTGTTGCGGGCCAGGGAGGCGTAGCCGCGAATGGCGGTCAGGAGGTTGTTGAAGTCGTGGGCGATGCCGCTGGCGAGCTGGCCGACCGCTTCCATTTTCTGGGATTGCCGGAGCTTCTCGTCGGCCTCGCGGAGGGCCTGCTCGGCGCGGCGGCGCTCGGTAATGTCGACGCCGACGCCGCAGATGTAGCGGCGGCCCCCACCCCCACCTCCGCCGCCGGCCTCGACAATGGGGAACTTGACGGTGAGCCACTCGTGGATGCCGTCCTGCTGGGGGACAAGCTCGTTGACCTCGATGGGTGCGTTGGTCTCGAGGACCTTGAGGTCGGTGGAGCGGAGGCGCTCGGCGACGTCAGTGGGCCACACCTCGGTGTCGGGGCGGCCGGTGATGTGGGTCTGGGCGTGGCCGAAGTGCTTCTGGAAGACCGCATTGACGTAGACGTAGCGGCCCCACTCGTCCTTCATGAAGGCGACAACGGGGCTGTTGTCCATGAAGGACTGGAAGCGCTGCTCACTGGCGCGGAGGGCGATCTCGGCCTTGCGGCGCTCGGTGATGTCGGAGATGGAGCCGGCCATACGAACGGGCTTGCCTTCCCCATCGCGGACCACTTTGCCGCTGATGTGGAAGTAGCCGTAGCTGTTGTCGCCGCGGAGCAGGCGGACCTCGAGGATGTAGGCCTTGGACTCTTCCAGGTGCTCGCGGAGTGCGGTGCGGACGAGGTCGCGGTCGTCCGGGTGCACGCGCATCAGCTCCTCGATATTGGCCCGGATTTCACCGGCACGCTGCACGCGGAGCAGCTCGTACATGCGGTCGGACCAGATGACCTCATTGGTCACCATGTTCCAGTCCCAGATACCGTCGGTGCTGGCTTCGGTGACGAGGCGGAGGCGTTCTTCGCTCTCGGCGAGGGCGCGGGTGGCCCGCTCGCTCTCGCGCTGCACGCGCTTGCGCTCGATGGCGTAGCGAACGGAACGGTTGAGCATCTCCGCATCGATGCGGCCTTTGACGAGGTAGTCCTGGGCGCCCTCTCGCACGGCGGAAAGGGCGAGCTCCTCGTCGGTGTGGCCGCTGAGGACGACCACGGGGATCTCGGGGGCCTTGCCTTCGATCGCCTTGAGGGTGTCGAGCCCTTCGCTGTCGGGGAGGGTGAGGTCGAGGAGCACCAGGTCAACGGGCGGGGTGCGGTCCAGTTTGGAAATCGCGGCGGCGAGCGTCTCGGCCTTTTCGACCGTCACTTGCCCGTCGTGCCGTCCGGCGAAGGTGATCTCGATAAGGCGGGCGTCGGCGGGGTTGTCCTCGACGAGCAGGATGGAGAGGTTCAGGGGAAACATCGGTAGCGATCAAGCGCCGTTGGGCAGCCGGACCATCTTGAGCCAGAAGTCTTCGATGGAACGGATCACGTTGATGAACTGGCCCAGGTCAACGGGCTTCACGATGTAACAATTAGCGTGCAGCTCGTAAGTCTGGATGATGTCCGCCTCAGCCCGCGAGGTGGTGAGGATTACTACAGGTATGCGCCGCAGTGCCGGATCGTTCTTAATCTCGGCGAGAACCTCGCGCCCGTCCTTCCTCGGGAGGTTCAGATCGAGCAGGATGAGGTCCGGCCGGGGTGCGTCCTGGTAGGGGCGTTCGCGGCGGAGGAAGGACATCGCCTCCTCGCCGTCTTTGGTGACGCTGAGCCGGTTGAGCATGCGGCCGTCGGCGAGCACTTCGCGGGTGAGGCGGATATCGGCCTCGTTGTCCTCGACGAGGAGGATCTCGACGGTCTTCTCGAGGGTGGCGGTGGACCTCACGGGGTGGTCCTCATGGGATTTCTCCGGCGGCAGCTGGGGAGGCGTGAGTGGGTGCGTCAGGATTGGTGTCGGGGATGGTGAAGTAGAACGTGGTTCCCGCACCCGGCTGGGACTCCACCCAGATCTTTCCATTATGACGCTCAAGGATGCGCTTGCAGATGGCCAGCCCGATTCCGTTGCCCGGATAGACCGATCGCGGGTGCAGTCGCTGGAACATCGTGAAGATCTTCTCACGGTACTTGGGGTCGATGCCGATGCCGTTATCGGAGACCTCGAAGCGCCACTTGCCGTCCTCTCGCGCGGCTTTCACCTCGACGATCGGCGGGGTGTCCTTGGCGCGGAACTTGATGGCATTGCCGATGAGGTTCTGGAAGACCAGGGCGAGCTGCGATTCGTCGGCGGTGACCTCGGGGAGTTCGTTGGTGCGGACGGTGGCGCCGCTGGTCTCGATGGCCATACGGAGGTTGGCCTGGGCACGGGCGAGGGCGGCGGCAGCATGCACGCGGCTCAGCACGCGGGGGCGGCTGGAGACGCGCGAGAAGGCGAGCAGGTCCTCGATGAGCTGCTGCATGCGGACCGCGCCCTCAACCGCGAAGCCGATGAACTCATCTGCGTCCCTGTCGAGCTTGCCCTTGTATCGCTGGCCCAGCAGCTGCGTGAAGCTGGTGACCATGCGGAGGGGCTCCTGCAGATCGTGACTGGCGACGTAGGCGAATCGCTCGAGCTCGGCGTTGCTGCGGGCGAGCTCCTCGGCACGCTCCTGAAGGCGCTGCTCGTCACGCCGGCGGGTGATGGCGATGCCGGCGAGGTGGGCGGCGGATTCGATGAGCTCGATCTCGCGGGGGGTGGGCTCCCGCGTGCTCGGGTAGTACATCGCGAAGGTGCCCAGGAGCGTGCCGCTGGTGCCGAAGATGGGCTGGCTCCAGCAGGCGGCGAGGCGGTGGGCGACCGCGAGGTGGCGGCCCTCGGCCCAGAGCGGGTCGGCGAGGATGTCGGAGACGATCACGCGCTGGCGGCGGAACGCGGCCGTGCCGCAGGAGCCGTTGCAGGGGCCTATCGGATAGCCATCGACGGCGCGGTTGTACTCGTCGGGCAGGTTGGGCGCGACGCCCATGCGGAGGCGCTGACCGCCGTCGTCGAGCAGCAGGATGGAGCACTTGAGGTCGGTCTTCTGCTCCTCGATCGCGTGGACGAGGGTGGTGAGGACGGTCTCGAGGGGCTCGCCCGCAGTGAGCTGCTCGAGGACCTTGCCCTGGCCGGCGCGCCAGGCGTCGGAGCGGTGGCGCTCGGTGATGTCCTGCACGATGCCGATCATGCGGACCGGGCGGGCGTCGGCGTCCAGCTCCATCTCCGCCTGCTCGTGCACCCAGCGGACGGAGCCGTCCTGGCGGACGATACGGTGGTCGACGCTGTAGCTGGCGCCGGTCTCCACCGACTGCCGCACGGCATCCTGCACCTTTTGGCGGTCGTCGGGGTGCACGAAGCGGAAGAACTCGCGCACCGTCATGCGCTGCTCGTCCTTCTCGGGAACGCCGAAGATGCGGCAGGTTTCGCGCGACCAGATGATCTCGGCGTCATCACCCAGGCCCGAGACCCAGCTGCCCACGTGTGCGACGGCCTGGGCCTGCTCGAGCAGGGCGCGGCTTTCGCGGAGCGCGGCCATCGCCTTGTTGCGGGTGGTGACGTCCGTAATGAGGACCAGGCGCGCATTCTCGCTGATGAAGGGCACGGCGTGGCTGGTGACCTGCACCTCCATCAGCGTGCCGTCCTTGCGGCGGTGCTTCCACATGCCCGAGTCCGCGTGGGCTCTGGCGTGGGCGGAGCGGACGGCCTCGAGGAACATGGGGGCGTCCTCGCCCCAGCGGATGTCGGTGAGGCGCATGGTGGCGAACTCGGTGCGGGAGTAGCCGTAGTCGCGCACGGCCGCGGAGTTGACGGCGATGAAGCGGAGTGTGGAGGTGTCGTAGATCCACATCGGCTGGGGGGAGCTGTCGAAGAGCAGGCGGTAGCGCTCCTCGCTCTGTTTGACCATCTCCTCGGCGAGCTTGCGCTCGGTGATGTCGACGGCGATGCCCCAAGTCATCCAGCCGGGGATAGGGCACTGCTCCGCGATCGAGGACCAGGCGATGGTGCGGACCGAGCCGTCCTTGCAGGTGATGTTCCACTCAAAGTCCCGGACCTTGCTGGGCGGGCTGGACCACTCGGTGAGCACGCTGGCGCGGTAGACGGGGTCGGGCAGGAGCATCTCCAGGCCCTTGGGCTCGCCGATCTCCCTCGCGGAATAGCCCGTGACGCGCTGAGCCTCCTTGTTCCAGAAGACGATGCGGCCGAGCGGACTGATGGCGAAGGCGAGAACGGGCATGTTCTCGATGATGAGGCGGAGGCGCTCTTCGCTGGCACGGAGGCGCTCCTGGGCGTGGAGGCGGTCCTGGATGCGAGATGCGCCGGCGATAGCGACGGCGAGGTAGTCGCTGACCTCTGAGATGGTCGCGACCTCGTGGGGGGTCCACTCGCGGGGCTGGGGGGCGTCGAAGCAGAGGACCCCCTCCATCTTCTCGGTGCGGACCTCGTGCACGAGCATGGCCCGGATCTGGGCGTTGCGGAGGAACGTGGCCAGACCGGCGAGTCGCGGGTCGCGGTCGGCGTCCCCAACCGCTACCGCTTCGTCGCGGCGCATCGCGGCGAGGTACTCGGGGGCGGTGGCGAGGTCGCCGGCCTGGCCCTGCAACGGGGGCATGCCCGCGGGCTCGACGGACTCATCGACGACGAAGGCTCCGCCGGGCGTCATGGTGCAGTAGCGGACGCGGACGAAGGGGAAGAGCGCGTGGAGGCCCCCGACGACCTCGCGGATGACCGCGCTCACCTCGGCGCCTGCGTTGATGCCAGTGGCGATGCGGTTGATGAGCTCGAGCCGCTGGCGGCTTTCTTCGAGGGCGACCTCTGCGGTCTTAAGGGGCGTGATGTCGCGGGCGACGGTGGAGATGAACTGGACCTCGCCGGCGTGATCGCGGTGTGCGATGACGACCTGGGAGACGCGGACCTCGCCGCGGTGGGGCGAGAGGAGGGCGCCCTCGCCGGTCCACAAGCCGTGGCGGATGGCAGACGGGAAGGCCTCGGTGCGGAGCTTCTCGAGCGCCCATGGGGGGACGATGTCGGCGCATCGCTTGCCGTCCAGGGGCTGGCCGGTCAGGCCCACCATGGACAGGCCGGCGGGGTTGACCATCTGGAGGTTGCCGTCGCGGTCGCAAGTGGCGACGAAGTCGGTGGTGGCCTCGAAGATCTGCGTGAGGCGCGCGGCCTCCGCGTGGGTACGGAGGCGCTCGGCGCGCTCGGCCTCGAGCGCCTGATTGCGGGCCTGAAGCTCGGCGGTGCGGGCCCGCACGAGTTGGCGGAGGCGGGCATTCCAGACGATGGCGGCGAGGAGGATGACGGCGACGGCACCAATGACGCCCGCACTGTGCCAGACCCATGGCTCGATGGGCTGGGTGGACGGGGCCGCGGGTACGCCGACAGCGGTACTACATAGGTAGAGGCTCAGCGCGGCACCCCCGAGGAAGGGACCCGACCACCCCCGGGCGTGCGGCGAGCGGCTGCGCATCAGAAGAGAATACCCCCTGGTGTGGGGCGGGGCCTTTCACACGCGTGCGTCCGGTGCGGGGTTGTGCACGTAAGGGCGGGCCTGGCTCGCAGTTGCAGCGCCCGGCCAAGGCCATTAGGGTGTCGCCTCACGCGAGCCCGTACACGAACCCCGAGTTTCTCCCGGCGACCACCACATGAGCGAGCACAACCCCCCCGGCTCTTCTTCCTCCGGCCAGCCCCCGCATCTGCCCGTGGGCGAGCACGCGGAGATCTTCAACGAACTGCCCACGAAGGTGCCGCCGCTGCCGGACAACGCGACGGCGGAGGAGAAGGACCTGCACTGGTACCGCTACGTGTACCAGGGCGACCGCATGCCGCAGCTGACGGTGCGGGCGGTGCTGATGGGCGGGCTGCTGGGCATGCTGATGTCGGCGGCGAACCTGTACACGACGCTGTCGATCGGCTGGGCCTTCGGCATCGCGATCACGGCCAGCGTGCTGTCGTTCGTCATCTGGAACTTCGTGCGGCTGACCTCGGGCAACCGTGTGAGCCAGATGTCGATCCTGGAGACGGCGTGCATGGCCTCGTGCGCGTCGGCGGCAGGGTATTCGACAGGGTCAACGATCGCGACGATGTTCGGCGCGCTGGTGCTGCTGCACGACGTGCCGGAGGGGACGCCGCTGAGCGCGGTGAACACGTGGGACGTCACTCCGCCGTGGGTGGTGGTGGTGTTCACGCTGTGCACGGGGCTGATGGGCGTGTTCCTGGCCATCCCGATGAAGCGGCAGCAGATCAACCACGAGCAGCTGCCGTTCCCATCGGGGATCGCGGCGGCAGAGACGCTGCGGTCGCTGTACAGCGCAAGCAAGGACGCGGTGCGGAAGGCCTACGTGCTGGTGGTGGGGCTGTTCGCGGGGCTGCTGATCGGGTTCCTGCGGGCGGGCGAAGACGTGCAGAGCTCGGTGCGGTGGCTGCGCGAGTTCTTCGAGAAGATGCCGTTCCTGAACATCCCCGCGCACCTGGACCTGAAGTTCATCGGGGCGCTGTACCCGCGGGCGGGGAACCTGGAGAACGGGTACCGGCACGCGGCGGGGTTCGCATTCGAACCGTCGGCGCTGCTGATCGCGGCGGGCATGATTGTGGGGATGCGGACAAGCGCGTCGATGCTGCTGAGCTCGCTGGTGCTGTACTGCGTGATCGGGCCGCAGGTGGCGAAGATGGACGCGGACCACATGGGTCGCGGGGCGGACGCGGTGATCGTGGCGGTGCACGACGCGGCCAAGGGGCGCACGGAGCCGGCGGAGATTGCGGATGCGTCGGCCGCGGCGGCCAAGCGGGCCATTGATGAGTTGAACCTGATCGAGCCGGCTCCGGTGAAGGCGGCCGTCGATCGCTCGACCAAGGCGGCGCTGGCGGACCTGGAGGCCACCAAGGCACGCAAGGAGGCGGAGGCGCTGTACAAGGCGGCCCGCTCGGCGGGGCTGAACGCCGACGCGATCGAGAACGCGTGGAAGCGGGCGCTGGTGGACGCTGGCGAGAGCGTGCACAAGGCGCGGAGCGGCGCGGTGGTGGCGGAGGCGGTGCGGCAGGCGAGGGCCAAGGGCCTGGACCCGCAGCCCCTGCGTGACGCGGCGGAGAAGGCGAACATCGAGACGTCGATCGCCACGGACAAGGAAGTGGGCGAGGCGGTGCTGGCGGCGGTGATCAGCGCGGCGGAACAGCAGAAGGCGGACGTCGCGCGGGTGCGGCAGGCAGGCGAGAACGCGCGGCAGGGGGCGAAGGTCGGGCCTTGGCGTGCGGCCGCGGCGGCAGCGAAGGCCGAGGCGGTGAAGATCGTCTACGACGAAATGGAGAACGACCCGGCGCCGATCCACAAGGCGGCCGAAGCGGTGGCGACCCCGGCGAACGAGGCGGCGGCGAAGAAAGTGTCGGACGCGATCATCGCGGCGGTGACGTCGCAGGCGGCTTCGATGGGCCTGGACCGCGGGGCATTGGACGTGTCGGGGCACAAGGCGGCGACCTCGGCCGAGCAGGGGCAGGCAAGCGTGATACGGTCGGCGGCCGTGGAGGCCGCGACGTTTGAGGCCAACCAGAAGAAGGCGGATCTGAATCCGCTGCTGGGGGCAATGCGGGACGTGGAGTTCACGCCCGAGGAGAGGGAGGAGAACCTCAAGCACCTGCGGGAGGGGATCATCGGCGGGCCGGCGGCTGCGGCCGCGAGCGGCGTGGCGAATCGCAAGGCGATCGAGGAGCGCGAGGCGGCGCTGGCGGCGGCGCGGCAGCAGAACCTGACGTTCAAGAAGACGAAGGAGGCGGGCGAGGCCGCGTACAACGAGCATAAGTACCGGGCGAACCTGATCTGGGACTGGGGCGGGGGGCAGATCGTGCTGACCCGGTGGTCGCTGTGGGGCGGCACCTCGATCATGGTGTTCGCGAGCCTGATGAGCGTGGCGCTGCAGTGGCGGACGATCGTGCGGGCCTTCAAGGGGGCGAGGGCGTCGGCATCGGCGACGGCTGCCGAGGCGGGCAAGATGGAGGCCATTGAGGTGCCCGGGTCGTGGATGGTGGTCGGCATGATCCCGATCACGATCGCGATGGTGTGGCTGCAAATCCAGGCGTTCAATGTGTCGTGGTACGCGGGCGTGATCGCGGTGGCGATGTCGTTCGTGCTGAGCCTGGTGGCGAGCCGCGCCACGGGGGAGACGGACACCACACCGGTGGGCGCGATGGGCAAGGTGATGCAGCTGCTGTTCGCGATCCTGGCGCCGAACAACATGCACGCGAACCTGGCGTCGGCAGGCATCGCGGCCAACAGCGCGAGCTCTTCGGCGGACCTGCTGATGGACCTCAAGACCGGCTACCTGCTGGGGGCGAACCCGCGGCGGCAGTTCCTGGCGCAGTTCTTCGGGGTGTTCTTCGGGACCATTGCAATCGTGCCGATCTGGTACCTGATGGTGCCGACGCGCGAGAAGCTGGAGAGCTTCGCGCTGCCCGCGACGCGGGCGTGGGAGGCCGTGGCCCGGGTGCTCGTGAAGGGCATCGGCGAGCTGCCGGCCTCGGCGATCTGGGCGATCTTCATCGGCGCGGCGATCGGCATCATCCTGCCGCTGGTCGAGCGGTTCACGCCGGCAAACGCCCGCAAGTGGCTGCCTTCGGCGACGGCGATGGGCCTGGCGTGGGTCATCCCGTTCCAGAATGCGTTCTCATTCTTCATCGGGGCGTGCATCGCGATGCTGTGGTTCCGGGTCCACAAGAAGAGCCAGGAGAACTACAACGTGCCGATCGCGTCGGGGCTCGTAGCGGGCGAGAGCCTGATGGCTGCGGCGCTGGCGATCACAGCGACGGTGGTCGGGCTGCTGGCGGCCCGATAAGTCCCTATCGATCGAGTTCTGGTCAGGCGCCACAAGGGGCCCCGTACGGGGCCCTTTTTTCATTGAGTGTGAGCTACCGGACCAAAGCGGGAGGACTTTCCGGCCGATGGAGATCTTCGAGCGTCTGCAGGGAGGCTCAGGGGATCAAATGACGGTACGGCGCAAGACACTTCTGGTGGTCGGCAGTGTGCTCACCCTCGTGATGAGCGGCCTGTACCTGGGCGCGAGCGCCATTCTTGCAGAGCGCTTCTGGGTCGTGGAGCAGTCGCGGGCGGAGCAGCACGCGGCCGCCGTGATCGATGACCTGGCGGACGAGTTGTCCACCATGTGCGCCGCTCTGCGGGTGGTCCGCTCAACGAGCGGCGCTCCAGTGGGGAGCGACCGGGGCGATCTCGAAGCGGTGGTATCCGCGCTCATGCCAATCAATGCGGCCAATCAGGCGATCGGTGTGTTTGCGCACGCTTCGGGGAAAGAGCGATGGGTTTTCGCGGGCGACACCAAGGGGGAACTCACCCGTGGCGCGTGCGATGACCTGGCTGCTTACATCCGGCAGCACGGGTTGCTGGCTCGATCAGCCGATCTGCAGGCGGGCATCGTGTCGTTGGACACGGGAACTTTCCTGGTGGCTCTCGCGGTCGACGCCACGGGCGCGCTCGTGCTCGTGCGACCTGCGGTGACCGACACCCTCGGAAACGTCGACCAGGTCCTGTTCGCTCCCGGGAGTGGCACTGCTCCCATCGCGGGGCTGATGGAGGCCGATCGATCCAGGGGGAACGTCTCCACCGCCTACGACGCCGGCACGATCGTGACTTCCCAGGAAGTTGCCGGGCTGAGCGGCGTTTCGCGGGTCCGAATCATGACGGCGCAGCGGCCCATCGGCGTTGAGCAGAGCACGCACGTGGTGTGGCTGCTGCGGGTGGCGCTCGCGGCGGCGGTGGTGATCTGCACGCTGCTGACAATGGTGCTGCTGAACTCGCAGGTGCTGGGGCCGCTGCATTCCCTGGTGCGTCAGCTGCGGGAGATCAGCAGCGGCGAGCGTGAGCGCGTCGATCTGTTGCCGGTTGACGAGGTAGGCGAGGTGGCCTTTGCAGTGAATGGCACGCTGGCGGCGCTGGAGAACTCGCGGTCATCGCTGGCGGAAAGCGAGGCACGGTTCCGGAGCATGGTGGATAACGCGCCGCTGGGCGTGTTCCTGTGCGACGCGAGCGGGCTGGTGGTCTTCCAGAACGCCGAGTGCCAGCGGATCCTGGGGCAGCCCGCGGGCAGCACGCTGGGCAACGACTGGGAGCGTGCAATCCATCCGGCAGACCGGCGGAGGGTCGTGGCCAACTGGCGGCAGGCGTGCGCCGAGGGACGCAAGTTCCGCGAGCACTTCCGCGTGCTGAATCCGGACGGGACGCTGCTGTGGGCATCGGCGCACGGAGCGCCGGTGCTGAAGGATGGCGCGATCACCGGCTTTGTCGGGACCGTGGAAGACACGACGGCACGGATTCAAGCACAGGAGGAGTTGCGGCGGGCCAAGACGGCGGCGGAGGCTGCAAACCGTGCGAAAACCGAGTTCCTGGCGAACATGAGCCACGAGATCCGCACGCCGATGACCGCGATTCTCGGCTTCACGGACCTGCTGATGGAGCCAGGTCAGCCGGAGGCGGAGCGCGCCAGCGCGCTTCAGACGATCCGTCGCAACGGCGAGCACCTGCTGACCATCATCAATGACATCCTCGACCTGTCGCGGATCGAAGCGGGGATCGCCACAGCGGACCGGGTGGCGTGCAATCCGGGCGAGGTGATCGGCGAGGTGGTGAGCCTGCTTCAGCAGCGGGCCTCGAGCAAGGGGCTGACGCTGACCGTCAGCTTCGACTCGCCGATCCCCACGCAGATCACCAACGACCCGACGAAGCTGCGGCAGGTGCTGATCAACCTGGTCGGCAACGCGATCAAGTTCACCGAGACGGGCGGGGTGCACATCGCCGCCCGCACGGCTACGTTCCACGACGGAACGCCGCGCCTGGAGATCGACGTCATCGACACGGGCATCGGCATGACCGGCGAGCAGATCGGGCGGCTGTTCCGGCCATTCTCGCAGGCGGACTCGTCGATGTCGCGCCGGTTCGGCGGGACGGGCCTGGGGCTGTCGATCTCGCAGAAGCTGGCGTCCCTCATGGGCGGGTCGATCAAGGTGCGGTCGGAGCCGGGGCGGGGGAGTACGTTCGCGCTGAGCATCGAGATGGGTGAGACACAGGGGCCCATGCTCACGGCACCGGCAGCGATGGCGAGTGCGGGTGCGCCCGCCGCGGTCACACTGCGGGCACGGGTTCTGCTGGCGGAGGACGGGATCGACAACCAGCGCCTCATGTCCCACCTGCTGACGCGTGCAGGGGCGGAACTCACGGTTGTCGAGGACGGGGAGAAGGCGGTCGAGGCGGCCGGCTCGGGCGCGTTCGACCTGATCATCATGGACATGCAGATGCCGCGAGTGGACGGGTACGCGGCGGCGCGACGGCTGCGGGCGATGGGATGCACCCTGCCCATCATCGCTGTGACCGCGCACGCCATGGCGGATGACCGCGAGAAGTGCCTTGTGGCGGGGTGCGATGATTACACGACCAAGCCGCTGGACCGGCACGCGTTCCTCAGGATGTGCGCGCGGTGGGTGGGGCGGAAGCACGCGGCGCAGGCTTCGAGCGCGGCCTGACACCACTCTGACGTTCAGACAGCGGGGCTGGCGTCGGTCGGGCCCGGTTCGGGCCTTGGCTCCGGCATGGGCTCGACGCGCCGCTTGCGCAGCACGGCGAAGGGCAGAGAGAGCAGGTAGGCCAGGGAGATGCCGGCGACCGTCATCCACAGGTCGCTGATCGCAAGCACCACGACCAGACCGACGAGCACGAGGATGGGCGCGACCCAGATACGGCTCACGCGCAGACGCTTGAGCGCGAACATGGGGATGCGGGAGATCATGAGGAATGCGATGAGCAGGGTGTAAAGCCCCGCGGCCCAGGCGCGGAGCTGGTAGTCGAGGGTGTCGGAGAGGATGACCATCGCGGGGACGAGGACCGCGCCAGCGGCCGCGGGTGTAGGCATGCCGACGAAGTAGTTGGAGGGTGGGCCGGGCTTGGGGGTCGAAGCCGCGGCGGTGAAGCGGGCGAGTCGCATGCCCGAGCAGAGGGCAAAGATGACCACGGGGGCGAGACCCAGGGCGCGCATGAAGCGGGCACGGGGCTCGAGGCCGGGCATGTTGATGAGCTCGGTAAGGACGAGCTGGTGCAGGATGATCGCGGGGGCGACGCCGAAGGCGACGAAGTCGGAGAGGGAGTCGAGGACCGCACCGAACTTGGAGGTGACGCGGAGGAGGCGGGCGGCACGCCCGTCGAGGGCGTCGAAGATGGCGCTGAGGAGGATGGCGCCGAGGGCCCGCTCCCAGTAGTGGCTGACGTCAACATCGGGGCGGGCGGCGTGGACGACAGCGGCGCGGATGGAGAAGTGGATGGAGGCAAGGGCGGAGCAGAGCGCGAGCGTGGTGAGGAGGTTGGGGATCAGGGCCGCGAGTGGGACCTCGTTGTTCTTGACAAGGCGGAGGAACATGCGGGTTTCCTGTCGCGGGGGTTACGCGGGGGGGCTTTCTCGCGCGGTTGGCGGATCAGCGGGCGGGGAGGCGGGCGATGACGGTTTCGCCGGCCTTGGTGACCTGGCCGAGCTGCACGAGGACCTCGGAGCCCGCGGGGATGTAGACGTCAACGCGGGAGCCAAAGCGGATGAGGCCGTAGCGCTGGCCGGCGCGGAGGGTGTCGCCGGGCTTGACCTTGCGGACGATGCGGCGGGCGACGAGGCCTGCGATCTGCACTGCGCCGATGGTGTGACCGGCGGCGGTCTTGACTGCGACGCTGAAGCGCTCGTTGTGCTCGCTGGCCTTGTCGAGAGAAGCGTTGAAGAACTTGCCCTCGCGGTAAGACGCGGCGGTGATGGTGCCGGCGACGGGAGCGCGGTTCACGTGCACGTTGAAGACGTTCATGAAGATGCAGACGCGCTTGGGCGCGGCCTCGGTGAGGCCGAGTTCGGTGGGAGCGGCCGCGGGGGAGACGGAGACGACGACGCCGTCGGCGGGGGCAATGACGGCCGCAGGGTCGGCGGGCGCGTGGCGGGCGGGGTCGCGGAAGAACCAGAGGCACCAGAGCGTGAGCACGAGGCCGATCGCCCCCACGACAACGCCGACGGCGTGCCCAGCGAAGTGCCAGGCGGCGGCCGCGAGGATGGCGCCAATAAGGATGAACACCGCGACGATGGGCCAGCCCTCTTTGGCGATGATCGGGGCCGGGTCGTCGGGGAGCGTCGAGGCGGAGGGGGTTGCGTGTGCGGTGGTTTGCGTCACGCCTGATGGTATTCCCCGGTACGGGTGCGTTCGTGGCGCGTCAGGGATGAAGGCGTGGGATGGGCCGAGAACCTGCTGTGGGGCTCGTCCTGGAAGTTGAGTGGAGGGGTGCAGGTCCGATTCGGCTCAAGCAGGGTCGCGAACGGCTCGATGTGAATGAAGTCTCACGACGCAACTCCAATGAACACAGACACCAACAACTACGCACGCATCCTCGTCTGCGACGATGAGGCGCATATCCGCCAGATTATCGGGCGCAAGCTCGCGGGGGTGGGATTCCACGTGGCCGAGGCGCGGAACGGGCAGGAAGCGCTGGCGATGCTGGACTCGGGGCCGCAGGCGGGCTTCCGGCCCGACCTGGTGCTCACCGATCTGCAGATGCCGATGATCACGGGCCTGGAGCTGGCGCAGGTGCTGCGTCGGCGGAGCGACACGGCCCACGTGCCTGTGCTGATGCTGACGGCCCGCGGGTACATCCTCTCTCCCGAGGACCTGACCTTGACCAACATCCGGCAGGTGATCAGCAAGCCCTTCGGCGTTCGGCAGCTGCTCGAGCGTGTGGTGGCGATTCTGAGTGAGAAGTCCAGCGCCCTCGTGCCGCCGGGTCTTGCGCCCGAGCGCAACGTGGCCGCGTGATCAACGGGGCCAACGTGAACCACAGCCGACCCACGCTCTCAATCATGACGCCCGACCCCACGCCGCCGCCGCCGCCGGGGGCGTTCCTCACGCGCTGCACGGAGCTGGGGCTGCTGGCGTACCAGTTCGCGGACCCCGAGGGGCTGGTGGGCACAAGCCGCCAACCCGCAGACCTGAGCGCGGCCATCACGCGCGGGCCGGTGCGGGAACTGATCCGCGGTCAGTTGATGAAGGCCGCTGAGAGCGGTGCGCGGATCACGCAGGGGCCGCTGCTGCCGGGCATTAGCCTCGGGATCATCGCGCACCGGAGCGGGCCGCTGCCCGCAGGCTTCACGGTGCTGGTGTTCCTGAGCGAGCAGGGGCTGCGCGAGGGCGCGTTCCGGGAGGTGTGCACGGGGCTGGGGTTGTCGCACGAGAAGGTGTGCGCGGACGCGGTGGCGTACGTGGGGATGTCGGACGCGGATGCGCACCTGGTGATGCGGTCCCTGCTGGGGACGGCGCAGGACCTGGAGAAGATCGAGGACCAGAAGGCAGCCCTGGATGGGTTCGCGGAGCAGCTGACGGACAGCTACGACACGATGGACCTGCTGTACTCGGTGGGACGCTCGATGCGGGAGCCCTTCAAGCCGGAGCAGTTCCTGAACTTCGTGTGCGGGAGGCTGTTCAGCGCGCGGAGCTTCCGCTGGATCGCCCTTGTGTTCGCGGGAGGCAGGGAGGTCGCGAGCGGGCTGCGGGGGCAGCTGGTGACCGCCGGGCAGCTGCCGTGCGGGCCGGAGCAGCTGCGGGCGACGGCGGTGCCGATGATCCCGCGGCTGGGCGTGCCGCAGGTGCTGGAGCGGGTGCCGCACCTTTCGTCGCAGGAGCGGCCGCAGGTGATCGTGCAGCCGCTGATGTGCAAGGGCCAGCCGATCGGGATGCTGATGGCGGGCGGGAAGTACGGGGACGACCCGGACATCAGCAGCTACGACATCCAGCTGATCGAGGCGGCCGCGGGGTACATCAACGCGTTCAGCGATAACGTGTCGCTGTACGAGGACCAGCACGCGCTGTTCCTTGGGACGGTGCAGGCGCTGACGGCGGCGATTGACGCGAAGGACCGCTACACGTTCGGTCACTCCGAGCGGGTAGCGCACATGGCGAGCAAGCTGGCGCTGGCGGTGGGGATGTCCCGCGAGCAGGCCGAGCGCGTGCGGATCGCGGGGCTGGTGCACGACGTGGGCAAGATCGGCGTCCCGGAGGCGGTGCTGACCAAGCAGGGGCGGCTGACCGACGAGGAGTTCGCGCAGATCAAGAGGCACCCGGAGGTCGGGTTCAACATCTTGCGCGATATTCACCTGCTGGAGGACATCCTGCCGGGCGTGCTGCACCACCACGAGCGGTACGACGGGCGCGGGTATCCGCACGGTCTCGCCGGCGAGCGGATCCCCTTCATCGCGCGCATTCTGGCGGTGGCGGACACGTTTGACGCGATGAGTTCGACGCGGTCGTACCGCTCGGCGATGGCGCGCGAGGTGGTGCTGGCGGAAATCGGGCGGTGCTCGGGGACGCAGTTTGACCCGACGCTGGCGATGACGTTCGTGAAGCTGGACCTGTCGAGCTACGACGAGATGGTGGCGCGGCACGCGGCCGGTACGCCGATGGCAGCTTGAATAAACCTACCTAGAGCCCGGGACCGAAACGGGGGGGAAACGGCGGCGAGACTCTCCGATCGACGGGAGTCAGCGGTCCGCTATTTCAGGGAAGCCCCCGGGGTGGGGGCTGATTGTCCACACAAAACCCGGGGATTCTATGAAGATCCTTTGACCTACCCCAAACCGGGTGGTAGCTTGGGCTTGCGCTGGCGGGCTGGGGGGCGGCCTCGTGGCCGCTCAGCCCACTTGTTCACACCCGCCGGTGGTCGGGAGAGCTACAGATGCTGATCAAGAAGCTGGCGGTGCTGGGTGTGTGCGGTGCGTTTCTGGGCACGGTGGCGCTGGACCAGGTGAAGTACACGTCGTTCACGGCGTCGGGTCAGCGCGGTGGCTCTGAAAACGGCGATGTGGACGGCGTTGGCAAGCTGAAGATTGACGCCGACGGCACCCTCCGCGTGCACGTGAGTGTGAGCGGGCTGCAGGGCAGCACCACCTATCGCGTCGCGGTCACCGGCGGGGACCTGGAGATCGACTTCGGCGGCACCTCGGGCGGCATCACCATGACCACGAACAACAGTGGCCATGGCAACTTCAACGAAAGCCTGCAGATCGGGCCGACCTCGCTCTTCGGCACCGAGGTCATCACGCTCTGGATCGATGACAACGGCGACAACGTCATGGACGATAGCGAGAAGCGCGCGGTCAGCGCCCGCTGATCGTTGAAGGTCTCGAACGCGGTTCGAAAAGCCCCGCGCGAGCGGGGCTTTTTCATTGGCGGTCGCGTGATCACGGGTTGACGAGCTGGCGCCAGGTGCCGGAGACGAGGGCGGGGGTGCCGCCGCTGGTGTAGCCGATGGGCGGGCTGCTCACCAGCGAGGCGCTGTGGGTGATGGAGACGTTGCCGTAGATGCGGACGGCGTCGGAGGACGCGCCGGCCAGCACACAGCCGCTGATCACGGCGTTGTTGTCGAGCTCGACCATTTCCTGGGCGTGCATGAGGCCCTCGAACCTGGAGGGGTAGGTGTCGGTGGTGTCGCCGTCGGCGTCGCCGAGGTAGGGCGAGCCCACCGGGTTGAAGTTGCAGCCCTCGGTGGACTCGGAGAGCGATGCGAGGCCGCTGCTCTTGTAATAGATGCCGCCGGTGGCGAGCAAGGTGGGGAAGTCGCTGCGGGCGGGCTGCATCAGGGCGGGGCCCTCGATGATCACCTTGCGGCCGGAGTTGTTGATGATGAGCGTGCCCATGAGGCGGATGGAGCGGATGGTGAGGTCAGCACCGGAGGCGTTGATGACGTAGACGCCGTCGGCGTTCAGACCGCCGCCGAGGGAGTTGAAGCTGGGGGTGAGCACCACGTCCTGGATCGTGGCTGTGGCCCCGAGGTTGATCACGGTTGCGCGCGTGATGTAGCTGCTGATGATGCCGCTGGAGGGCATCTGGAGCGCGGCCGCACCGGTCGTGGTGCCGAGCGTGGCGACGCTGGCTCCGTCGGTGCTGGAGCACCGGGCCGCGCCCTGGATGGTGCCCTCGTTGCGGAGCACGCCGTTGGTGGAGAGGGTGCCGCCGTTGAGGTTGACGATGCGTGTGGCGTCGATGCGGACCGGGCCCTGGGCGGCGAGTGCCATGCCGAGGGAGGAGATCGCTGTGCCGCGCGGGGAGGCGTTGACGCTGAGGATGTGGGTGGCCTCGCCGGCGCGGCCGGTGGCTTTGATGAGGACGCCCTGGGAGGTGTCGTTGGCGAGGTTGGAGTCGATCGGGTCCGTGACCTCGACCGTCACGCTGCCGGGGCCGAGGGCCATCGCGTTGACCCAGGTGCCGTTGGTGCGGGTGCGCCAGTTGGAGTTGGAGGTGATGAGCTGCGCGGCGATCTCGACGCCGGCCTCGGCGCAGGCGCGGGCCTGGGTGGAGTCGGCGACGAGGGCGTCGCGCCGGCCCTGGAGGCGGACGGTGTACATAAGCCCCACGCCCATGGCAGCGACGATGGCGGAGACGCCGAGCACGGCGAGGTAGATGGCGCCGCGGCGCTGGGTGGCCGGACGCCTGCGGGGGGGCATGCGTGAGGGGCGCATCACCATGAGTCCCTCGCCTTCGTGCGGAGCGCGGTGAGCTGGGCCATGGTCTGGCGGCCCTTCTTGACGGTGACGGTGACGCGCTTGTAGTTGGTGTCGGTGAGGGAGGTGGTGGCGAAGTTGGTGGCAAGGACGTTGGCCACGCTGGCGGTGCGGCTCCATCCGGTGTAGCCGGCGATGCTGGTGCCGTCGGGGTTTTTGGGCGGGTTCTCGGTGAGGCCGTCGTAGTCGTCAACGTCGTCGAGCGAGCTGCGAAGGGTCAGGAGCTCGTTGACCTCGAGGCCGAGCAGGTTGAGGCCCTGGGGGTCGGTGTAGGGCTTGGCGAGGATCTCGGCCATGAGGGACTGGGCGAGCCAGTTGGCCTGGGCGCGGGCCGCGTTGGCTTCCTGGCGGGTGCGGGCGGCGCCGGCGGCGGTGAGGGCTGCGCCGAGCATGAGGGCGACGACCACGATGGAGACCATGGCCTCGACGATGGTGAAGGCGAGCGGGGTTGATCGGCTGGCAGGCATCATGGGGCGGGAACCGAGGGCTTGTTGACGGTGCGCACGGTCGTGGAGAGGCGGTCGGCAGCCGCGGTCGAGGTCGCCAGGGTGACCGCGAGCGAACTGAGGTTGTAGGTGTTGGTGCTCTGCTGGATGGTCGAGGGGTACTCGTACCAGCCCCAGACCTCGAACAGCATGTCGTTGACCTGTTGGCTCGAGGTTGGCGTCCAGGAGCCGCCGCTGTTGGCCGTCGACTGGAACACCGTGGTATCCGTTGGCGCCAGGCTCGAGTTGTAGTAGTTGACGAAGCCCGAGGCGGTGCCGGTGCCCTTGAGCACGAAGGTGAGCTCGGCAGGGACGCTGGTAAAGGAGACGCCGGTGAGGTCGAAGGTGTACCACGAGAAAGTAGTCGTGAGCGCGGTAAGTGAGATCGACGCGGCGGTACCCAGGGTGTTAGTAAGCGAAGGCTGCGGCTTGGTGGCGGTGGCCGGCAGGTGGACCTGCGCGGTGATGACGGTGCCCGTGGGCGAGCTCGACTTCTTGAGCTTGACGCGGATCTTGGTGAGCTGGAGGCGGGAGATGTTGGCGGGGATGGTGACCTGATCGAGCTTGAAATAGCAGGAGGCCCATGCGGTGGCGTGGAGCGCGGCCTGCGAGGAGGTTGGTGTCAGCACGAGGGGCCAGCCGTCGAACTTTGCCAGCTTCACTTCGCCGCTGTTGACGGTGCCGGTGGTCGTGGTCGTGGTCGTTGTCGTTTTGGTAGTGCCCACCAGGTTGAAGTCGTGGACTGTTGGCAGGACCTGCACCTCGACTCCTCCGGAGGCGCGCACAAGCGGGGAGCCGCTGCCCGCCCAGCGGTACTCGACAGTTTCTTCCACGCCGTCGCCGGTGCGGTCCGGGAGTGTGAACTCGATGCGGGTGGCCCCGAGGTGGCGGACGGCGGTGGCGTAGCGGAGCTCCGTGCAGAGCTCATCGAGGGCGGCGCTGGCCTTCGTGCGGGCGCGAGTGGCCGTGTCTTCGATCGGAGCGGCCTTCGCCACAACGACGAGCGCCCCCACCATCCCCAGTGATAGCGTGCCGATGATGGCGGCGCTCATAACGGCCTCCACAAGGGTGAAGGCGCGCCGGCAACGGGGCATGAGTTGGCGGGACAGGCGGTGGGTCACTTCGCGTTCTCCGACGCGAGCACGCCGTGCGTGATGGAGATGTCACCACCCACGTCCTCGCGCTGGACGCGCGCGATACTTGTGCGGCCAGCCCGGTCAAGGGTGACCTTGTAAAAGAACTCGCCGCTGCCGACGACCACCCAGCCCTCCTGGTCAGGGCGGCCGAAGCCGTCGAAGACCACCTCCTGCGCGGCATCGAGGTCGTAGACGCCTGTCCAGCGGAGCGATGGGTTATCGCCAAGATTCGCGGCCGGAATCGAGGCGTTGTAAGGAGCGCGGCTGAGGTCCACAAGATAAGTGGATGCGCCGCGGTCGAGCTGGTTGTTGCCGGTCGTGCCATAGGCGCACTTCGTCGGGGTGAAGACCACCTTGCGGCTGGCGCTGGTGGCCATGGCCGCGGCTCGAGCGGTCTCCAGGTCGGCGGCCACACGCCGCGCGGCTGCGAGTGCGCGTGACTGGCCCATTGAACCCGAGAGGCGCGGCACGGCAATGGCGGCGATGATGCCCGCGATGAGCAGCACCATCGTGAGCTCCACCAGCGAGAACGCGCGCGAAAACGCCCGACGTCGGTTCCACGGCGTCGGGCGTTGGTGATGCGTTCTCAGCATGACGGGCCCTCAGGTCAGGGTCCTTTCCGTGCTTCGGCGTCCCGCTCCACAGGCGCCGCTCACGCGGGCTCAATAGGTGGCGTAGTCAACGCCCTTGCTGTCCTTGGTGCCGGCGGCGTTGGCGCGGATGTCGCCGACCCCGTTGGTCACGGTGTAGAGCCAGCCGATGCCGGCGGCGTCAGCCGCGGCCACGCCCGTGGAGCCCTTGCGGGGGCCGACGGGAAGGGCGGGGATGGAGCGGAGGTAGGGCCCGAGGTAGTTCGTCGCGTCCTTGGAATCGGCGCTGGTGGTGCCGGCCTCGTTGGAATACTTGAGCATCTGGTCGGAGAAGTTGGCGACCGTGGGGTAGGTGCCGCCGTGCTCGGTCTGGTAGAGGTCGAGTGCGTTGCGGAAGACCTGAAGCGAGCTGATCACCGAGGAGTCGGCAGCGCCCTGGGCGCCACGGCTCATGCGCGGGACCGCGATGGCCGCGATGATGCCGATGATCACCACGACGATGACGAGCTCGATGAGGCTGAAGGCACGCGATGAAGCTTGACGAACAGACATTGAAGCCTCCCACACTGAGGAACAGGGGTGAATATGAGTCGAACGCACAGGAGCTATCGGGAAGCCGGGGCCACTTCTTTGCGCTCGGAAGTGCTGATTCCGCTCAGAGTTGCGGTCACGCCCCGCGCAGGCCGCGGAACCCTCACAGGCGATCCTTCCCGGCCGGGCGATCCCCCGGCTCGCGCCTGATCTCGATCAGTTTGCCATCGACTTTGAGCTCGACGTGAGTGACTTTGGCTTCGTCGATCCAGGCACGGACGAGCTCGTACGTGCGGACCTTGCCACCCGCGTCAACCTTGACCGGCAGACCCGGCCGCAGGGCCTTGTTGTCGACGGTGACGGAGCTGATCAAGTTGGTTCCACGGTCCATGAGCACGGAGTTGATCACGTAGTGGCTGGCGGACTTCGCGCTCGCCGCCGCGGAGTCCGCGTGCGACGAGGGCTCCTCGTCCGCGGGGAACCAGGTGGCGGGTGCAACAAAGGCGTCGTCCCGGGTGCTGGGCCACATGGGCTGGTCGGCCTCGCCGAGCTTTGTGAGTTGCGCTGCCAGCGCGCCGCGGTGGTTCGGGTTCTCGGGCCCAGACTTCTCGCGTTCGGCATCGCCGAGCGCGGGCGGCTTCGCGGCTGGTGCGCTGGCCTCGGCACTGGCGGGGCCGTCGCCGGCGATCACGCGGTCATAGATGAGGGCGGCCACGGCCAGGGCCAGGACGCCGCCTGCGAGCTTGGTGCGTCGGTTGAGTTCCACGACTCAAGCAGCGAATACGGGCGGCAGAGTTTCAAGGGGTTTTCAAGGCTTGTTGCGGAGTGCGGTGTCTTTGGCGGTGGAACCGGTGCGACCGGCGCCACCCACAAGGGTGTACCACACCAGCTCCGCGGACATCGCCTGATCAACCTGCGGCTGCTCGGGGCGGCCGGTGAGGGTCAGGCTGACGAGCTGCGTGTCGGGGAACTCTCGGTGCAGATCGCTGAGGAGTGACATGAAGCCGGGCATGCGGCCGCTGCCCTTGAGGCTCAGTGGGGACTGGTTGTACTTGGCGCCGGGGCGCTCGGCGCCTGGGCTGACCTCGGTGAGGGAGACGCCGCTGGCCTGGGCGAGCTCGCTGATGCGGCTAATGCGGTCGAGTGGCGTGCGGGCGGGGGGCTTGTCGCGGGCTTCGCTGCCCTCGATGGCGTTGAGCTTGCGCTCGGCGTCGCCGATGGCGGACTCGTTCTCGGAGATGTCGCGCTGCTTTTCGCACAGGGCCTCGCGATCGCGCGCGGCGGCCTCAGCGGCGGCGCGGCTGGGGACCACGGCTGTCATGTACACCGCACCGGCGAGGGCGGCGCAGAGCGTGACGGCGGCGGCGTCGATCATCAGGGTCGTTCTCAACGGGCACCCCCTGCCCCGACGTCGGACATGATGCCCTCGACCTCGAAGAAGAAGAGCTGGGGCTGGGGGATCTTGGTGCCATCCTCGCGCTCGATGAACGGGGCCTCGCGGGCACGGATGGACTGCACGGAGACGGACTCGAAGATGCCGAGATTCTCGAGTTCGCGGGCGAAACGGGGAATGTCGGCCTGGGTGGCCGCGAGGCCGGAGAGCTGGAGCTTGTACCCCGCGTTGGCGGCGAGGTCGGACTTGACGCCCTTGTCGTCGCGCTTTTCGAGGGGCAGCATGCTGAGCTTCTCGAGGGTGACGGTCTGGCCGCAGGCGGTTGCGACCCGCCGGAGCAGGGTGCTGAAGTCGGGGTGGAAGTGGACCTCGTGGCGTGCCTCCGCCTCGCGCCGGGCGTTGGCGAGCCTGGCGTTTACCACGCGCCGCTCGCTCTTGAGGGTCTGGAGCCGGGCTTCGGCGGCGGCGAGCTCAGCGCTCACGTCCTCCGCAGCGACGCTGGCGAAGGTGAACCAGGCCCAGACGCCAGCGGCGGCCGCGGTGTAGATGGCGAGCGCGCCGGCCCAAGCGCGGAGGCGCTGGCTTCGGCGGGCGCTCACAACGCGGGCCGCGGGCATCAGGTTGAGGCTGGGGACGCCAAGGGCGGTCACGCGGCCTCCTTCCGTGCAGCGCTTGCGTTAAAGCGCGATGCACCGGCGGCGAGGGTGTGCGAGGCGGGCGCGGGCGGCGCAGTGACTTCGATGCCGAGGGCCGCGGTGAGACGCTCGCGCAGGCCGAGGAGGGCGGCGCCCTCACCGCTGACGCCGAGTGTGCGGAACTGCCAGCCTAGATAGCGGTGGGCCATGTAGGCGAGGGAGCGCTGGACCTCTGAGGTGAGGACGTCGAGGTACTCGGTGACGGGGCCGCGGACTTCGGCGGAGAGCGTGGAGTCTGCCCCGCGGGCGAGCAGCAGTGATTCGACGGCCTCGCGCTGGATGTCCAGGCGCTTCGCAGCGGGCTCGATGAGTTGCTGAAGGCCGCCCTCGTCGATCGTGCGCTCGTAGACGACGACGCCGGCGTGCATGACGCAGAGCATCGCGCCGGACCAGCCTATATCGAGCATGGCGTCCGGGGCGGTGGGACCAAAGGCGCGGGCAAGGGCGTTGGCGGGGACGTCGATTGCGTGCACACGCAGGCCCGCGTTGTCACAGGCGTCGAGCATGGGCTCGCTCCTGGCGAAGGGGAGCGCGGCCGCGAACATGTGGGATAGCTCGCCGCCCCGCCCTGGTGTGGGAAGCTCCCACAGGCCCACCTCGAATGAGGCGGGGTCCCAGCGGTGAGAGCGGGCGAGCTCGACGCGGGCGAGCTGCTCAAGAGGCGCGCCGCTGCTGCGTGGCGGGAGCTCGAGGGTCTCCATCACGAGCATCTCGCGGGCTGGGACGAGGACGATGCGCTGCTCGCGGAATCCGGCGCGGTCGAACACGCCAGCGAGGGTCGCGGCTTCGTCCTTGGTGAGGGTCCCGGAGCCCTTGCGCTCCAGGCGCGTGGTGACTCGGGTCGGACCTTCACCCTGTGAAGCCTTGATCCAGCGCGCGGAGACCTCGACGCCGATGAGGCCAGGTTTGCCTGCGAAGAGCTTCATGCGCCGCCCCCTGGACCGCCAGGGCCCGCGGCGGCGGTGAGGTCGAACAGCGGCAGGAACATGCTGATCGCGACGAGGCCGACCACCAGGCCGAGCGCGATCAGAATGAGCGGCTCGAGCAGGCCGGTGAGCGTTTTGATAAGCGACTCGTTGTCCTCGTCCATATGGTCGGCCAGGCTGACGAGGACGGTGGACATGCGGCCGGTGCGCTCGGCGCTGCGGAGAGCGTCGCTGACCGACATGCTGATCAGCCGGGGGTCGGCGAGTGCGACGGAGACGTTCTCGCCGCGGGTGACAGCTTCCTGGGCCTTAGCGAGCAGGGTGACGTACTCGCTGTTCTTCATAGACTGCTTGGTGAGCTCGAGTGCTTCCAGGAGGGCGACCTTGCCATCGAGCAGGGTGCCGAGCATACGGGCAATGCGTGCGGTGGCGAAGCTGCGAGAGACCTTGCCGACCTGAGGCGCGACCAGCACGAAGTGATCCCACCAGCGGCGGCCGGAGTCGCTGGAGAGCCAGAGCTTCAGGCCAACGCCGATTGCGGCAACGCCGCCCAGGACCATCCACCAGTGGGAGCGGAGCCACATGCTGACGGCCATCAGGATGGTGGTGGTCGCGGGGAGGGGTGTGTCGAGAGTTTTGAAGAGGCCCTCGAAGCGGGGGAGCACGAAGCCGAGCAGAGCGGTAACGACAATAATCGCGACGAAGATGAGCAGGATGGGGTAGATCATCGCGCCGACGACTGTTTTGCGGATCTTGACCTGTTGGCGGATGAGCTTGGCGAGACGCTCGAGCATGACCTCGAGCTTGCCGCCCTGCTCGCCGGCGCACACCAGGCTGCGGCAGATGGCGTCGAAGTATTGCGGGTGCGCGGCCATCGCCTCCGACAACTGCACGCCCTCTTCGACGCGTGTGAGGACGCTGCGGAGCACGCCCTTGAACGGGCCGTCGGGCGCCTGTCGCTCGAGGGAGGCGAGCGCCTCGACGAGGGGGGTGCCGGTGGAGACCAGGAGCGCGAGCTGGCGCATGAAGCTGGCCACGGTGTCGAGGCGTTTGCCGGAGCCCCAGCCGCCGGTCTGGCTGCGGTCGGCAAGTGCCGGACCGCTGGAGCCGGAGGACTCGGTGACGTCGGTTGCGAAGATGCCGCGACGGCGGAGGGATTCCATGGCCTCATGCCGGTCGGCGGCCTCGATGTTGCCGCGCGCCGGAGCGCCGCTCTTCTCAAAGCCGGCGTAGGTGAACTTCATGCGGCCTCCTTCGCCGGGCCCGGCGTGTGGGCGGGCGTGGCGGCGTGGAGGTTCTCGTCGTCATTCTGGGTGACGCGGAGGATCTCCTCGAGGCTGGTCTTGCCGTCGAGGGCGAGCAGCACGCCCTCTTCGCGGAGGGAGAGGCCGCCGTTCTGCTTCATCTGGGCCCGCAGCTCGTGCGTGGGGCGGGCATGGTGGATCATGCGGCGGATCTCGGGCGTGACCTCAAAGACCTCATAGACGCCGACGCGCCCCTGGAAGCCGGTGTCGTGGCAGCGCTGGCAGCCGCCGCCCTTGCGGAAGGCGCGCCCGACCTCGTGGGCAAGGCCCGCGTCCTTCAGGACGTGCTCGGCGGGGTAGTACTTGGTGGCGCACTGCGGGCAGATGGTGCGGGCCAGGCGCTGGGCGACGGCACCGTTGAAGGCGCCGCTGAGGAGGTAAGTCTCGATCCCCATGTCGACCAGGCGCGCAACCGCGCCGGGGGCGTCGTTGGTGTGCAGCGTCGCGAGCACAAGGTGCCCGGTGAGCGCGGCCTGTACCGCGACGCGGGCGGTCTCCTGGTCGCGGATCTCGCCCACCATGATGACGTCGGGGTCCTGGCGGAGGATGCTGCGGAGTGCGCGCGCGAAGTTGAGGCCGATGGGCTCGTTGACCTGGATCTGGTTGACAAGGTCGAGCTGGTACTCGACCGGGTCCTCGACGGTGAGCAGGTTGACCTCGGGCGACCGGAGCAGGTCGAGTGCGGAGTAGAGCGTCGTCGTCTTGCCGCTGCCGGTGGGGCCGGTGACCAGGGCCATGCCGTGGGACTGGTCGAGGAAGCGCTTGAAGGTGGTGAGGGCGTCAGGACGGAAGCCCAGGTCCTCGAGGCGGACCTTGAGGTTGGCCTTGTCGAGCACGCGGACGACGATCTTCTCGCCCAGCAGCGTGGGCATGCTGCTGACGCGGAGGTCGATCTCGCGCCCTTCGGCGACGATGCGGACGCGGCCTTCCTGGGGCATGCGCTTCTCGGCGATGTCCATCTTGCCGATCACCTTGATGCGGCTGACGATGGCGGCGTGCATGCCGGGCGGGGGCTTCATGAGGTCGCGGAGGACGCCGTCGATGCGGTAGCGGATGCGGGTGCCGCGCTTATCGGGCTCGATGTGAATGTCGCTGGCCTTGTCCTTGACTGCTGTCAGCAGGGCGATGTTGACAAGGTTGATGATCGGGCTGCCCGCGATCATTTTGTCGAGGTCGGTGGTGGGCCCGTCGTCGACGGACTCGCGCTCGACGACCTCGACGTCGGAGTCGGCAAGGCTGGTCAGGAAGGCGTTGACGTCGACGTCGCCACTGCCGTACTTCTTGACGAACTCAAGGATGTTCTGCTGTGCAGCGAGAACAGGTCGGATCTTGAGACCCGTAAGCTGCTTGAGGCGATCGATTGTGGGGAGGCTCTGCGGCTCGGCCATGGCCACGGTGAGCGTGTCGCCCACCTTGAACATGGGGATGACCTTCAGCCGCTCGGCCTCCTCAGCCCCGATCAGCTTGAACTGCGCCGGGTCAATGAGGCCGTGGCGCAGCTGGCAGCCGGGCACGCCCAGGCACTTGGCCATGGAGCGGACGAAGTTGGCGGAGCTGATGACGCCCTGATCGACGAGCATCTCGCCGAGCATGCGGCCGCTGGACTTCTGCTCGGCCAGTGCACGGTCGAGCTGCTCGCGGGTGAGCAGGCCCTCGGAAACAAGGACCTCGCCGACGCGGAGCTTCTTGGCGCCCCCATTGCCGCCGGGGTTGCCGCTCCCAGTGCCACCAGGATGTCCCGGCGGTTGGGTCACAGGAAGCTCCTCACGGCGGTGTTGACGTCCAGGTAGTGCTCGAAGCGGTCGGAGAGGCCGGTCAGCTCGAGCACTTCGCGCAGTGTTTCGCAGGCGCCGCAGAGGCGGAGGGCGCGCCCGCTGGCGCCCAGTTCGTCGCTGCTCTGCACCAGCGCCTCGAGGCCCTGGCTGTCCACGTAGGGGATCGCGCTGGCGTCGACGATGAAGCGGCCCAGGCTGCGGGTCATGATGTCGGCCAGGCGCGTGCGGAACTCCTCGGCGTCGCCCAGGACGAGCGGGCCCTGGGGCTTGATCACCGTGACGGCGCCGTGGCGTTGTTCCTGGAAGTCCATCGGGGGCTCCTCACGCCGCGGCCTTCACGGGGGCGCTCACGGGCACGGTGAGCGTGAACGTGCTGCCCTTGTCGATCTGAGAGGTGACGGTGATATCACCGCCGTGCATGCGGACGACCTGACGGGCGAGGGCCAGGCCGATGCCCGAGCCTGTGATTCCGGCGATGCGGCGGTCCTTGGCGCGGTAGAACTTCTCGAAGATGAGCTCCTGCTCGTCGGGGCTGATGCCGATGCCGTTGTCGGTGACGGCGACGCGGAGCTCGGCCCCGGCGTCGATCTGCACGGTGACGACGCCGCCGACGGGCGTGTACTTGAGGGCGTTGCCCACCAGGTTGTGCAGGGCGAGCATGAGCTTGTCGCGGTCGCCGGTCATCACGGGCAGCTTGGGCGGCAGGGCGAAGTTGAGCTTGATCTCCTTGTCCTCGGCCTGGGCCTTGAAGTCGGCGTGGAGCTCCTCGAAGAGCGCATCCAGGCGAATGTCGCCGGCTCGGAGCTTGAGCGAGCCCGCCTCGATCTCCGAGACGCTGAGCATGTCGCTGACGATGCGCTCCAGGCGGCGGGCCTCGTTCCCGATCACGTTGAGGCACTTCGCCCGGATCTGCGGGTCGTTCTCGCCGTCGTCAACCATGGTCTCGACGTAGAGCCGGATGTTCGTGAGCGGCGTGCGCAGCTCGTGCGTCGCCTGGGCGACGAAGGCGTTGCGGGACTCGTCCGCGACCTTCTGCTGGGTGACGTCCTCGACGAGGACCACGGCGGAGGCGTGGTCCTCGCGGCGCATGGGGCGGGCGGTGAGGCGGAGGGTGGTGCGCTCGCCGCGTTCACTACGACGTTCCAGTTCGATGCTGGTGCGCTGGCGGAGCTTGCCGGTGGCGACCGAGAGGATGGGCTCGGCGGCGGGGTCATTGACCACGGCCATCATCTCGGCTCCGCTGAGCTCCTCGCGTTTACGCTGGAGGAGCACGCCGGCCGCGCCGTTGGCGTAGCGGACCTTGCCGGTATCGTCGATAATGAGGATGCCCGACCACATGGCGTCGAAGGCGCCGGCGAGGTCGCCCTCGCCCGCGCCTCGGGACATCACCTTCTCCGCGGCCTTCTGCACCAGGAGCTGCTGGCGGAGGCTCTCGCGCTCCTCGACAAGGCGGTTCCAGGCCGCGGCCTCCGAGCCGTAGCTGTCGCCAACGCGGAGGGCCGCGGCCGACCCCTCGCCCGCGCCGCTCAGGCGCAGAGCTTCACCGATTGCCCCAAGCCCTCGGAGCTTGCGGCGGATGAGTCGGTACGCGCCGAAGAGGCCGAGCATGCCGGCGACGCTGATGCCGCCCAGCCCCGCCTCGACCTCCCAGTTGGCCAGGAGGGGGAACTCGATGGGCGACTCGATTTCGAGCAGCGCCTTGCCCCGCCCGGCGACCTCAAGCGGGAGGCTGGCGCATACAAAGCCGTGCCGGTGCTCGAACATCTCGGCGGCGGGGCCATCAGGGAGCGTCTCCGGGAGCGTGTCGTGACCGGCAAGGTCCTTGCTGATGGACTTCACGTCCGAGGCCGCGACAGTGCGGCCGTCGAGCAACTTGACGCGGCACGTGGTGAGGTCGAGCTCCTTCGCGGTGTTCTGCACGAGCTTGCGGAGCGTGGTCAGGTCGCCCTCGGCGAGCTCGGTGCTCGCGGCATCTGCGATCAGCACGCTTGCCGCCTGCACGGCGCGCTCGCGCCCTTTTACAAGGCTGGACCGGTAGGTCTCGAGCGTCCACCACGACGACGCGGCGAGTACACCAATGACCACGCCGACGACGGCCAGCCCACCAGAGAACACGGCCGACTCGCCCCGCGCGATGAGCCAACGGCGGAACAGTGGGCGGCGGACACTGGGCTGTTCTTGCGTCTGTGTGCTCACGGCGATCCCAATGACAGGCCGACTCGGACGAGGGGCGCTCGTCATCGATATCGGTCATTCACGGCCTGACTTGAGCCGGGTGGGGGGAGTGGTGGCCGGCCAAACCGCTGCGAGCGCGATCGGCAGCAACAGAGGCCAGCCCTCGTCCTCGTCCGCTGGGTTATGAGACCTGTCGCGTCCGAGAACGGGCGGTCGTCTCGGGCCCTTGTACGCCCGCGACCGGAGCAGCGCCGGCAAGACAGGCGATGGCGTACACGGCCAACACGCTCATGAGCGGGTACATGGGCGCCTGGTACCGGTCAATGCCGGTGAGCACGTGGAAGGCGAGCACGCTTGCGTGGGCGAGGACGAGCGTTCCGATGATCAGCAGCACCCACTGGCGCCGCGTAATGGCCGCGAGGGCGCCGATGACCACGAGCGCGGCCCAGAGCGGGCGTGCCTGGGCGGCGAGGGACCACCAGTAGGCGAACACCTCAGACTCATCGGAGCGCGTCCACCGGTCGTCATCTGAATGGGTGCGTTCGTAGATGTCCTGAGTGAGCTCGCGCTTGAAGTGCTTGTAGTTCTCTGGTTTGGTCCACCAGTTGCCGTGGCGGGCGGGAACGCCGCGGAGCGGGCCGGACCACTTCTCGTTGTCCTTCCAGACGGGCTCGATGGGCCAGAGGGCGAACTGCATGCAGAGGGCGCGGAGGCTGTGGGCCCAGCGGACCTCGGGGTTGCGGGCCGCGGTCTCGTCGGCGACGACGCGCGACGCGTCGTCCTTGGCGGTCCAGTTGTGAAGCCCGCGGATGTGTTCGGAGAGGCGTGTGCCCTCCTGGAGGCCGAGCTCGCTCATGACCTGGTGCCCGTTGAGGCGACCGTCCGCGCGGCGTGCGGCGATGTTCTCCCACCGCTCCCGCCCGAACACGGCGGTCTGGTTGAGGTCCTCGCGGTCGGTGTCGGCGAGGTTGACGCACCTGCCATAACCGGTGGCGAGGACGAACGCGACGCGCCCGTACTTGTCGTGCATGTAGGCGAGCCAGGGTGCAATACCGCCCGCGACGGTGGCCCAGGTGAGGCCGGTGATCAGGAAGGCTCGGCGCCATTGCGGGCGGTCAGTTCCGACAAGGGCCCACGCCCCGGCGGCCAGGGGAACGACGGCGGCCGCAAGGGTCATGTTGCCGCGGACGTAGCACGCGGCTGCAAGCAGGACGCCCAGGCCCATCGAGCCGAGCGCGGCCACGCTGAGCGAGCGCTCGGCCCAGAAGCGGCGTTGCACCGAAAGGTAGATGCAGAGCACGCACAGGAACGCAGTGAGGCACTCGGGCATGCCCAGTCGCTCGTACGTGATGAGCACGGGATCGAGGCCCACCAGCAGCATGGTAAGTGCGGACCAGGGGTGGCCCGATTCGCGCCGCGGGATGAACGCGGCAACGATGCGGCCGCACATGAATGCGGTGAGGACTGCGAGCACGCCCTGGGTGATGCCGAGTGCGAGGCTGAACTCGTGCGTCCACGCGAGCATGGGGGCGGTAAACAGCGTGTAGCCGGGGAGGCGAAGCGTGTTGAACTGGTTCCAGATGCCCTCTTCGATGAGCTGTTTCGTGTTGACGAAGTAGTCCATGCTGTCGGGGCAGTAGGCGAGAGGCGCGCGAACCGACAGCCACGCGTGCACGCCCAGGACGAGGGTGAACGCGGCGCGCTCGGGCGTGTACCAGCCGCGCCCGTCCTTAATGTGGTACGCGGTCCAGATGACCAGCAGCCCCGCGGCCACGATGGCGTAGAGCACGAGCGCGTCAGCAACCATCGCCATGGTGAAGGGCGGGATCGCCCAGGCGATGCCGCCGTCGGCGGTGGTGCTGCGGTTGACGCCGTCCTTGCGCTCGACGTTGCCGAGGAAGTTGTGGCGGCGCTCCAGCGGTGTGCGCACGGACCACCAGAGCACGCGGTCGGTGAGGATCACGTTCTTCGGGTCCTGGACTTCGAGACCCGGCATGCCCCGCCATCGCAGCAGGAGCGTGGTGAAGCGCTGGTTCGAGACAGGGCTCTCGACGCGTGCCGTGAGGTCGCCGCTTGTCGCCGGCAGTTGCAGGTAGCGGCCGTTAATTGCGCCTCCCGAGCGGTCAAGCCATTCGAGCGACCACGCCTCGCCCGCGTTCCGGGCGGTCACGTCCATCTCAACGCGGCGTTCGAGCAGGAACGGGCCGCGGATCACCCACGCCAGCGCGACCAGCGGCAGCAGGACCACGAGCCAGAGCGGCAGCAGGCGTGCCTTCATGATGTTCATGGTCTGAGTCCCCCGCACCTGACCGTTCGGCCTCAACCTGGGCCGCAACTCCGGCTGCAAGCTTACCGACCTGGAGCTTCGCCTGACGCGTCGGCGGCCATGGCCCGGATGCGCTCGGCGGGGGCGGCGACGGCCTCGGCCGTGGGGCCGTTCACCGTCACGTGGCCGATTTTGCGCCCAGAGCGCGGGCTCTTGCCGTAGAGGTGCAGGTGGGCGCGATCGACCTCCAGCACCGCGCGCGGGGTGGGCGCGTTGCCGATGAGGTTGACCATCACGCTGTGTCCTCGCGGCGTGGTGCGGCCCAGCGGCAGGCCGGCCACGGCGCGCACGTGGTTCTCGAACTGGCTGGTCTCGGCGCCCTCAATGGTCCAGTGGCCGCTGTTGTGCACGCGGGGGGCCATCTCGTTGGCCAGCAGCGCACCGCCGACCTCGAAGAACTCGATGGCGAGCACGCCCACATAGTTCAGCCGTTCCATCAGGGCGCGGGCGTAGCGCTCGGCGCGCTCCTGGAGGGGGCGGGACCAGCCTTCGCACGGCGCGGTGGAGACGCGGAGGATGCCGGCGCGGTGCACGTTCTGGGTGAGCGGGTAGGCGCAGAGCTCGCCGGTGCGCGCGCGGACGCCGATGATGGAGAGCTCTCGCTCGAAGGGCACGAACTTCTCGACCAGCACGGGCACGCCGCCCAGGCTCTCCCAGGCCTGAGCGATGTCGGCCCGTGTCGCGCCCTCGCGCAGGAGCGCCTGGCCCTTGCCGTCGTAGCCGCCGCGCCGGGTCTTGACGACCGCGGGAATTCCCACCTGCGCGACGACCGCTTCGAACTCTGCGAAAGTGGAGGCCGCGCCGAAGGGGTGCACCTCCAGGCCCATCTCGCGGAAGAGCAGCTTCTCGTGGAGGCGGTCCTGGCCGACCTCGAGCGCGACGGGCGGCGGAAACATGGGGACCTGCTCGGCGACGCGCCGCGCGGCAGCCACGGGGACGTTCTCGAACTCCCATGTCGCGATGTCGAGGCCGCGGCAGAACTCCTTGACCGCGCCGGGGTCCTCGAATCCACCGACGATCTGCTCGGAGACGTGCCCGGCGGGGCTGTCGGGCGTGGGGTCGAGGAAGCGGAAGCGGACGCCCAGCGGGATGCCCGCGAGCGCGAGCATGCGACCCAGTTGCCCCGCACCCAGCACACCGATCAGCATGGGTCAGTCCTTCACCGGCTTGCGGGGGTCTCGGTTCCTCATCACGACTTCAGTCTGAGTGCGGCGGCGGGCATGCAGACGCTCGCGCAGACCGGGCACGGCGTCGCCGACGATCGACGCGGCGAGCAGGGCGGCATTGGTCGCCCCAGCGCGACCGATGGCAAGCGTTCCCACGGGGACGCCCGCGGGCATCTGCACGATGGAGAGCAGCGAGTCCATGCCCTTGAGGGCGTGGCTCTCGACCGGCACGCCGAGCACGGGGATGATGGTCTTGCTGGCGATCATGCCCGGAAGGTGGGCGGCGCCGCCGGCGCCGGCGACGATGACCCGGAGGCCGCGATCTTCGGCGGTCGAGGCGTACTCGAAGAGCAGGTCGGGCGTTCGGTGGGCAGAAACAACGCTGACCTCGTGGGGAACACGGAGTTCCTCCAGGATCGCCACGGCGTGCTGCATGGTTTCCCAGTCGGAGCGGGAGCCCATGACGACGCCGACGATCGGCGCGGCTTTGCTGCCGGCGCGGCTGGCGCTCCCCCCACTGCTGCCTTGTACCGGACGTTTCGCCATAGACGTGCACTGTAACCAGTCACGGCGGGGGCTTCCCGTGGCCCAGGGCCGTGCGGGCGATGCTAGCGGCGGGCGGTGCCTTCCCAGCGATCGGTGAGTGCGGTGATGAGCCTGCCGGCGGCTTGGGCGCTGAGTTCCTCGGTGGACTGGGCCACGGCCTCGCCGGAGGTCCCAAGGGCGGCCTGAACCTCGGTCTCGGCGACTACCGAACCGGTTGGGAGGTCGATGGCGCGCAGGGTCACGATCGCTCCCTGTGCTTCGCCTTCGCGGGTGGTGCGGGCGTTGCCGGTGATGACGATGGCCGCGCCCGCGGCGGCACCGAGCTCCCGCGCCAGGTCATCGGAAGTCCAGGCGCGGTTCGCGTTCTCGGCTCGGGCAAGGAGGGTTCGCTGGGAGTTCGCCGCGTCAACGACATTGAGGCCGAGTTCCTGAAGGCGGCGGGAAAGGCAGTCTTCGATCAGGCGTGGGTCGAACTCCTGGCGGCGGTCGGCCCGCTCGCCGGCCTGATCGAGGAGCTGGCCGGAGATGCCCGGGCCGACGCGGACGCGATCGACGGGGGTGATGCCCTGACCACCCTTCTTCTCGGGGTTGAGCATGACCAGGATGCGCGGGCGGGCCGCGTTGGCATAGGCCAGGCGGAGGCGCTCGCGCTCGGCGGTGTTCCGCTTGATCTGAGCGCCGCCCATGAGCAGCCGCTCCCGCTCGTTCACCGCGAGGGGGGTGACCTTGAGGCCGATGGCGCCCTCGCGCGAGTCGATGAACGCTGATGACATGGCGAGCTGACTAACGATGTCTCGCCGGACGGCGCGGCGGACATCCGGGAGCTCGGCGACAGACGCGACCTCCAGCGTTGCGACGCGCCCGACCTCCGTGGCGTCCTCGGCGCGGAGCTGTACCGAGCCCTGCTTGAACTCGGCCCCGGCGCTCAGGCCTTCCACGAGCGTGGCGAGGTCGTCGCTGGTGTACGGACCCACCAGACGCACCACGTGCCTGCGGGCGTTCATCATGTTCCCGCCGGGCGGGAAGGCTGTTGTGAACTGACGCTGAACGACGGCGGCGAGGCGGGCGGCGGTTTCTTCGACTTGCGCGTCGGTGACGCCCCTGTCGGCACCGATGATGTCCCAGGCGTGGGTGCCGAGGGTGGTGCCGCGGCGCAGGTCGGCGAGGACGAAGGTGCCGGTGTACGACGGCACTCCGGCTGCTTTGCCCGCCTGCTCCACGACGCGGAGGTAAAGCACCGTGTCGGCGTTGGCCGCCTTGCCCACAATCCGTGCGGCCGCGAAGGAGCCGCTTGAGCGGACGACGTCGGCCTGTCCGGGTGTGAGGGCCGGGGCGGGGACGACGGTCACGCCGGCGGTTCGCAGCTGATCCTCAATCTCGCCGCCCAGACGCGAAGCGGGACCCTCGGCACCTTTGGGCGAGAGGCCGCCGATGTCTGCGTACACCACCACGCGCGGCGAGCCGGCCCGCGCGTAGGTGCCTGGGAAGTCTGGCGGGGTCTTCTCTGGCGGGTTGGTCGCGGGCTGTGCCATAGGAGCCGTTGCGCCGTCCTGCGCGTGGACCGTTGACACGCCGGGCAACATCCACAGCAGCGCGATCAACCAAGCCATCCTGACCATGGGCTGCTCCTTCGTGAAGACCAGCGCCCGCGCACAGGCCGTCGCGACCGCCGTGAGTCTCACCGCTGCGGGCGGATCTCGAGCCGCCAGTCAACGGCGTCGCTGTCGAGCGAGTTCTGCGAGAGGAAGACCTGCTGCTGGGGCTCGAGGGTGACGGGCGTCCACTCGGGCTGCTCGCGCACAGGCAGGCCGCGGTCATTGAGGAAGATGTAGCGGTACTGCACCTTGGACCACTCGCCGGGGCGGCTGATGAGGCGGACGGGGGTGGTGACCTTCATCACCGGGCCGCGCTCGACGGTCGTGTCAGACACCGCGAGGTATTGCGCGAGCTCCGCGGGCGCGGTGATCTTGGGGTAGGCCTCGAGCGGGATGTGGTCGGCACGCGGGGTAAAGGGCTCCGTCGGTGGGCGGCCCTTGCAGCCGCCCAGGCCCGCCGCGATTCCGGTCATGGTCACGATCGCCAGCAGCACGCTCTTCATCGCTCGGCTCCTTGTGTGTCATTCTTCGGCCGCCCGATCGCGGCCTGGCTTGTTTCGTTCAGCTCATTGAGGAAGTCCTGCAGCCCGCGGCTGCGCGGGCGGTAGGGCGGGTGGTCCTGCCCGAAGAGTCGGGCGTACCCGGCGGTCCCCGGCAGCGGCGGGACGAGCGAGTCGCCGCCCTCGAGGACGTGGGCGCGCGACTGGCCCTTGGCGTCCTCCACGCTCAGGGCGATGCCCTCCTCGCGGTAGAGGTTCTCGAGTTCGGTGTAGGTCATGCTGCGGAGGCAGCCCGCAGCGTGGTAGCGCTTCATGGCCGCGGGTGTGGGCAGCGAGACATCACGACCGCCGAGGATGTAGGGAAGCGAATCGCCGTCGATGCGCCCGCTGTACTCGTCGTTGCCGTAAAGGACACGTCCGCTGCGGGCCCACTCGCCGCCCGTGGGCGGGACCTTCACGTAGCGGAGCTGGATACCGCCCGCGGCCGGCGGATCAATTGCGGTGAGCACCATGCGCGAGCGGCTGTCGCCGGCGACTTCCAGTGTGACAGTCGCGTCGGGGCCAGTGATATTGACGGGAACGAGGTACACGCGCTGCGGCAGGAACTCCGCGTGACGGGTGTCGGCGCGGGCGGTGGCCTTCATCGCCAGGCCGATCAGGGCCGCGCCGACGCCCGCGAGCTGCGCCTCGTTGTCGCGGCTGGTGCCCGCGACGGCGAGGCCGCCCACGAGCAGGCCGGTGCCGATGGCGCTCTTGGCCGTGCGGACGTCCTCGAGATTGTTCCACATGAGGCTGCGGGCCATGCGGTTGAGGTCCTGCACGGGCGGGGCCTCAGCGAGCGGGGCCCCCCCATCCTCTACCGCGACCCGGATGGGCTCGGCGCCGCTCGGCCAGTTCTCGACGTAGCGTGCGAAGGCGTTGTCGGGGCCGGTGGCGATCTTGGTTGGGCCGCGCCCGTAGTCAACGACGAACACGGTGTTGTACGTGCCGGCGTCAAGGGCCTCGGCGAGCGGCTTGAGGTGCTCGCGGACGGCGGCGGCCTCGTGGAAGTTGTCGGAGGCCTCGTCGGCGCGCCCGATGGCCTTGTTCGCGAGCCCGTTGAGCAGATAGCCGAGCACGAAGTTGGTCTTGACGGGCGTGTAGCCCTTGTTGATGTAGCGGTCGCCGGCGCCCTGGCCCCGCCGGGCGTCCTCCTCGGCGGCGCGACGGGCGAGCTCGACGCTGTCCATCTCCTCGCCGCGTTCGTTCTCGCCGAAGCTCTTGAGCAGGAAGAGCGAGGCGTTGGCGGCGGCGCGGGCGTTGTCCCACTGGCCGACCTGTGCCTTCTGCACGGCGATATAGCTGAAGCCCATCGCCTGCTCGAAGGGCTCGCCCTTCCAGATTTTCACGCCCTCATTGACGACCACGGCCGCGGTGGTGCGGTCGGCGTTGAGGCCCTGCGTGCGCAGGAGGCGGAAGGTCTGGTTGGCGACCTCCTCGGCCTGCGCGGGCTGCCCGTCGGCGAGCGTGAGGATGAGCAGGCGCAGGCGGTCGAGGAGGTAGGCGCGGTCGCTGGGATTGTCGGTGAGGCGGGACTGGAGCTCGACGCGGGGAGCGCCGTATGCACCGGCGTCGGCGTCGGCCATCATGCGCGGGTGGACGTTGGAATACTCGCAGCCGCCGAGGCCGCAGGCTAGCGCGATTGCCGCTACTCCCGTCCTTGTTGCCCGCATCAGCCGCACGCCAGCTCCTGTTGATCCCCGATCATTACCGGATGCGTCGAACGCCGCCGCTCAGTCGTAGGCGATACCCGACGCGGCCCGCTTGAACTCGAAGGTTTCCACCCACTCGAGGGCGCCCGTTGAGAGGGAGGTGATGCGGTATTCCACCAGGTACGCGTCGGTGCGGTCTTTGCCGGCCATGCGCGTGCCGGAGAGAAACGTCGCGGTCATCTCGTGGGTGGGGTTGCGGGCGAGCGCGGCCTCCTCGGGCAGCGTGCCCGCGCGCTTCGCAGCGCTCAGGTGCTCGGCGGGGATGACGAACGCCACGTTCCGCTCGCGCCCTAGGTTCAGCAGCGGCAGCGACCCCTTGACCTTCTCCATGAGCATCCACTGCTCGCCCTCAGGGATGAGGTCGCTGGTGAGGTTCTGCACCTTGGCGATGGCGATCACCATCTTCGGGGAGTCGGGCGTGCGCTCGGCGAGCAGGCGGCTGGCCGAGAGCTTCTGCGCCATGACGGCCGTGGTCTCGTCAAGGTCAGCGCTGGTCATCTGAGTGGAGCGTGCCGGGGCGGCGCAGCCACCCACCATCGCGACCAGTGTGAACAGAATGACCGCAGCAGTGACCTTCACGGTTCAGCTCCTGTCCGCCCGTCGCTCAGCGCACCTGCTTCACGGCGTACTGGCGGCTGTGCCAGACGATCTCGCCGGTGTCGGCGCTCATCAGGTTGTACGACATGAGGTACTCGTTGACCTCCTCGTACGCGCCGCGGGTGCCGCGGTACATCTCGCCGTTCAAGAAGAACGTCGACGCGGCGTCGAGGCCCGCGGCGCCCTTGCCGTCGCCGCCAAGCTCGCGCGAACGGAGGGACTCGAGGCGGGCGCGGTTCTCGACGAAGCGGACGTTCTTGAGGATGTGGTTGCTCTGCATCAGCTTGCTGCGGATGCGGGTGCGGAAGCCCTCGAACTCGCTGGTGGGGACCACCTGCGTGCGGTTTACGATGTCGCCGAAGACCACCGTGACACGCCCGCCGCGGTTCAGCTCAGGGACCTGAGCGAGATCCTCGGCCAGCTGCTGGGCAACCTGATCGCTGAACTCGTGCTGCGCGGTCAGCTGCACCTCGCGGCTATTCCGCTCGGCGGGGGTGGTGTCGGTCACCTCGACGCGCCCGTTGTGCTGGCCGCGGGGGGGCGGGGGCGGGTTGGCGCACCCGCCGAGGACGACCGCACTCAGGACCACCGCACCACCACAAAGACGCAGGTTCATCGCTCAACTCCTGGAACGTTGCTCTCTTCCGTGCCGCGGGCGTGTCACTTCCGCGGCTGCACTTCTGTGTTCGCCCATGCGGGCCGGGAAGTTTAGCCCGCCCTAACCTGGGTACCAGTCAGGAGGGCTCACGCACGTCGCAATCTGTTTCCTCAGAACCGCTTATGTACGGGACGCCCCTCGGGTTCCCTCAGCCCGAGAATGGCGCGTGCAAGGGCGAGGTCCCCCGGGCGGGTGATTTTGATATTGCGGGACTCGCCATCGACAACGACCACGCGCACTCCGAGCTTCTCGACAATCGAAGCGTCGTCGGTGCTGGTGAGGTCGGACTGCGCATAGGCGCGGCGCAGCAGGCCGGCCTCGAAGACCTGGGGGGTCTGCACGAGGACGAGGGAGCGGCGGTCGACCGTTTCTTGAACTGCGCGGAGCGGCTTTCTGCTCTCAGCGGTCTCGCCGAGGATCGCGGCCACGTCATCGTCGCCGCCAATGGTCTCGCCGGTGTCCGTGATTCGCTTCACGGTGTCGGAGGCCTCGACGGCTGGGATGGCGGCGTTGTGCCGCCTTGCTGCGTTGAACACCCGGTCAAGCAGCTCCATCGAAACGCACGGGCGCGCTGCGTCGTGCACGGCGATGTGGGTGCAGTCAGCGGTAACGTGCTCGAGCGCGGCGTTGACGGTCTCCCAGCGGTGCATCACGCCGCCCTTGCAGATCTTCGCGCCGAGCAGCCCCAGGCGGTCGGCGTGCCGGTCTTTGAACTCGGCGTACGCCGCGTCATCGGCGGGGCCGGCGACGATGATCTCGCCGACATCGTCGTGCTTGGTGAAGAGCTCCACGGTGCGCTGGAGGACGGGCTTGCCGCCCAGGTCCTCGTCGAGCTTGGAGCGGAGCCCGCCGGTGGCGAGGTAGCGGGAGGAGGCTCCGGCCGCGGGGATGATGACGCCGATTCGCATGGCCGATGGTATGTGGCGGTCAGGCGAGCTTCGTGCCCTCGCCCTCGAGGGGCAGCTGACGGGCGAGCTTGAGGAAGGCCTGATATTGGGCGCGGACCTCGACGAGGGAGTCGCCGCTGAACTTATCGCAGAAGGCGCGGGCGACCTCGAAGGCGACGGCGTTCTCGACGACGACACTGGCGGCGGGCACGGCGCAGATGTCGCTGCGCTCGTACTGGCTGCGCTCGGGGGCCTTGGTGTTAAGGTCGACGCTGGGGAGGCCCTGGAGCAGGGTGGAGATGGGCTTCATCGCGGCGCGGACCACGATGGGCTGGCCGTTGGTCATGCCGCCCTCGATGCCGCCGGCGTTGTTGGTGTCGCGGAGGAAGCCGAGGGATGGCTCTTTGTCGCGACGGGCGGTGTCGTAGCGGATCGGGTCGTGCACACGGCTGCCGGGGCGTGCGGCGGCGTCGCGCCCGAGGCCGATCTCGACGCTCTTGATCGCCTGCACGCCCATGACCGCGCCGGCGATGCGGGCGTCGAGGCGGTCGCGCCAGTCCATGCAGGAACCAAGGCCGGGGGGGCAGCCAAACACGTGGGCCTCGACAAGGCCGCCGACGGCGTCCTTGGCGAGCTTAGCCTCGCGGATCACGGCCTTCTGCTTCTCGCTCGCTGTTGGGTCGGGGCAGTAGGTCTCGCTGCTGTCGCGGTGTGCGATGAGCTCGCGCCAAGTGCCTGGAGCGACTTCGAATGAGCCCTCAACGCCCCCAATGGACCGCACGCAGCCAAAGGCCTCGATCTCGAACTCTCGCAGCAGGCAGCGGGCGAGCGCTCCCGCGGCCACGCGGCAGGCGGTCTCGCGGGCGCTGGCGCGTTCAAGCACGTCGCGGCAGTCGGTGGTGAGGTACTTGACCGCACCCGCAAGGTCAGCGTGCCCGGGGCGGGGTCGGAACACGGGGGGTGTGCGCTTCGAGTCTTCCAGCCGCGAGTCCTTGTTGGCGATGGCGAAGGTGACGGGCGCGCCGGTGGTGCGGCTGGCGCGGACGCCGGTGAGGATGTTGACCTTGTCATCCTCGATCCCCTGACGGCCGCCGCGCCCGAAGCCGCCCTGGCGGCGCTTCAGCTCGGCGTTGATGAAGGCCTCAGCCACGAACACACCCGCGGGCATGCCCGTGATCGTGACGACCATGGTGGGGCCGTGCGACTCGCCGGCGGTGTGACAGTCAAGGTGCGGCATCGGCACCTCGTGGGATATGCACGTAAGTGCACGGCCTAATCTCTTGCAGCACTTCAATGAGCTCGGGAATGAGGTGCAGGACGTCCCTGATCTTGTTCGACTTCGCTTGCAGGTACACCACGGCCACCGGGAGCGCGGCAAGGTTCTGCTGGTCCTTGATCCCCGCGTCCTTTGTCACAATCACCTCGAACGCGTTTGACGCAGCGAGTGCCAGCAAGCGGCCGTTCACGATTCCCTTCCACCCCAAGTAGGAGACGGTGAACACCTCGTGGACAGGAAGCAGATGCCTCAGCTCGACGGGCACGTTCTCATCGAGCAGCACTTTCATCCAGCCGCTCGCCGAGTCGCAGGGGCGGGGATGATGTCGCGCGCCATCCGCAGGACTGCTTGCACCTGCTCCATTGTCACCGAGGGGTATTGCTCGAGGAAGAACGCAGTTGTGCGCCCATCCTCGAGGTAGTCGAACAGCGCTTCAACGGGCACCCGTGTGCCCGCGAAGCACGGCGTGCCGTGCATGATCTCGGGATCAACTTTGATCGGGCTTTCCATGCGCCCATTGTAGGGACCGCGTCCACCTCACTCCGGAATCGTCATCACCGTGTTCGGCCGGAAGGCGTTGAGCGCCTCCAGCAGCGGCACCACCAGCGGGCGCACGTGCTCCATCACGCTGCTCTCGCTGCGCAGTGTGATCACCGACAGGCGTGGCGTGTGGCCGTTGCTCTGGGCCAGGCGCAGCCCCGTCTCGTGGGTGATGAACACGTCGAAGCCGAAGGTCTCGGCGCGCTCCAGCAGCCGCTCGTCCTGGGCGATGTGCCAGTGCAGCGAGCCGACCGTCGACACCTGATGCCCGGGCAGGAAGTACTGCAGGTCCTGCGGCAGGTTCTCGTCGAGGAGGACCTTCATCCCACCGCCCTCGCGCCGGTTTCGGCGTTGGTGAGGGCCTGCTTGGCGAGGTCGAGCACGTCCTCGGCCTGCTCCCGCTTGACGCTGGGGAACTGCGCGAGGAAGTACTCGAGCGGGTAGCCCTGCCGGAGGTGGTCGAACAAACTCGCCACGGGGACGCGGGTGCCGCTGAAGCACGGGGTGCCGTGCATGATGTCGGGGTCAGCCTTGATCGCCTGCATGCGGGCATGGTAGCTGGTTTCACTTGGCCTTCTGTGAGAACCGGCTCATCCGCGATTGCACGCGTTGCTCCCGCCGCGCTCATCCCGGGCTGCTGCGCTCTCGAGTCGTACGCCGCTCGCGCGGCGAGTGCTCAGGCGTCCATGTCCTTCCAGCGCTTGGCCATCTGGCCGAACACGGCCAGGCCCAGGGCAGAGACGACACCCACCGCGGCGAAGGGCAGCCACACGTAGTACTGCGGGCTGTAGGTATCCCACAGCAGCTGCGTGGCCTGCACGGCGTCGATGCCCTTGATGTCCATGAGCGTCTTGAGGGCATCGGGGCGGGCGATCTGGAGTTGTGCTTCGAGCTCGGTGCCGTACTTGCTGAGCACTTCCGGTGCCGGGGGCGTCACCGGTGCGAGCCCGTTCTCCTTGATGTATCGCAGGGCCAGCGTGGCCTTCTCGCCGTAGGTGCCGTAGATGTAGCCCGCGATCTTCGAGCCGACGAACACGCCCACGCCGACGGGCACGTTGACGTAGCCGAGGTAAAGGCCCTTCTTACCCGGCGGGGCGATCTGGGCGAGGTACTCGCTCTTCTTGGGGCCGGTGGTCATCTCGCCCAGGGAGAAGCAGACGATGCCCAGGACGAGGTACCACACGTTCATCGTGAGGCCGGCGACCAGGATGCCGGCGATCGCAAAGCCCGTTCCCCAGAGCATCGCTGTCAGGCTGCGCATATGGCGGGTGAGCCAGGACATGCCCACCACGCCGATGATGATGCACATCGAGTTCACCGCCAGCAGGATCTCCTGCCGCACCTGAAGGCCGCGGGGGGATTCCTCGGTCCACTGTTTGAACATGGTCTCGGGGAGGATGCCGCGGAGGTGCTCGACCGCGGGCGAGGTGTCGATCCAGTCCTTGATGAAGTTGGGCTGGAGGTCCCACAGCTGGTACATCATCAGCCAGAAGCCCGACATGATGACCAGCCAGGCGACCAGTCGCGGCTCGAGGATGTTCACGAACGTGCGCTTGAGCACCGTGCCGATGCTCTCGTTCTTGTCCGCCCCGCTGGGCTGATCCTTGATCGTGAAGAGCATGACAAGGTTCAGAGACGTGAACGCGGCCGAGCAGAGGAAGAGGTTGCGCCAGCTCTCGGGGTCCGGGGACTGCCCGAGCAGGATGCCGGGGAGGAAGTGGCCGATGAACGCCCCGATGTTGACGACCCAGTAAAAGATGCCCCAACCGACGGAGGATGTCTCCTTCGTCATGGTCGCGGCCAGCGAGCCCTGGATGCTGGGCTTGAAGAACGCGGTGCCCGTGGCGAACAGCATGATCGAGCCGAACAGGGCCCAGTAGTTGTAATCGGCGATGGCCTTGATGGTCGCCTCGTCGGCGCCCGCGGGTGGCACCTTGCGGAGCAGGGCGATGCAGATGTACCCAATCATCATGGTGAAGATCGAGAAGCCCAGGACCTTCTTGTAGCCGTAGCGGTCGGCAAACCCGCCGGTAACGATTGGCAGCAGGCTCTGAAAGATGGCCCACCAGGCGTAAATCGTGCCCTTCTGCGTAGCCCCCAGCTGGAGCGTGCCGCCGGTGTCGGCCTGCATGATGTAGACCGGGGCCATGACCCGGAGGTTGTAGTACGCGAGGCGCTCCCACATCTCGATGGTGTTGAGCATCCAAAACGCGTGCGGGAAAGCGCGGCGCCTGGGCGGCGGCGTGGTCTGGGTTGAAGGATCAGCGGGTGCGGCGGGCGCGGTGGTCATAGCCCCGATCAAAGCACGCCGGGGGCAATCACGCAACCCCCTCCGTTGCGGGGTGCGGTCCGCTCAACCCTGGCGTGAAGCGCGGGCGACGGCCGCCACCTGCCGCAGCAGCGCAGGAACGCTCTCCAGCGGCAGCATGGTGCTGGCGTCGCTCATGGCATTCCTGGGCTCGGGGTGGCACTCGAGGAACAGCGCGTGCACGCCCGCCGCGGCCGCGGCCTTGGCCAGCAGCGGCGCCCGCTCGGGCCGTCCCCCGGTCTGCTCGCCGGCACCGGGCAGTTGCGTCGAGTGCGTGCAGTCGAAGCACACGGGGGGCGCGCCGCCCTCGGCGTCGAGCTCCATCAGGTCGCCCAGGCCGAGGAAGTCGTTCACGAGGCGACCGTACCCGAAGAAGGTGCCGCGTTCGGTGGTCATGACGTTGGTGCAGCCGGCCTCGCCCAGCTTCTTCACTGGACCCCGCATCTCGCCGGGGGAGAGAAACTGGCCCTTCTTGACGTTCACGCCGCCGCCGTGCCTCGCCGCGGCCTGGCCAGCAGCGACGAGCAGGTCGGTCTGGCGGCACAGGAAGGCCGGTATCTGAAGGAGCTCAACGACGCCCGCGGCGGGCTCACACTGGGTGGGCTCGTGGACGTCGGTAGTCGCAGGGACGCCCAGCTCTCGCTTGATCTCGGCCATCCACGCGAGCCCTTGCTCGAGGCCCGGCCCGCGCGGCGAGCGGATGCTCGAGCGGTTGGCCTTGTCGAAACTGGCCTTGAAAACGTACGCGAGCCCCGCCTCGGCGCACGCGGCCTTGAGACGCCGCCCGATCTGCAGGCCGAGCTCCAGAGACTCGAGCACGCAGGGGCCGGCGATCACCACCAGCCCGCGCCCGGCCCCGATTTCCACGTTCCCCACACGGCAGAGTCGCGTCATGGGCACAGGTTAGCCGCCACTCAACCCGTTCACCCGGTCCTCCAACCCCCTTGCCGTAGGATTGGCCGAATGCCCGAAGTGACCACCATCGCCCCACCGCCGCGCACCGGGGAGTTCACCATCCTGCGTGGCCAGTGCGTCGCCATGTTCGCCTACGACGTCGGCTTCGCGGTGGACCTGAACAAGGCCGCGGCATTGCTGACTCGGGAAATCCCGCAGCGCGAGACGTTGAAGCACTCCCGCCGCGCACCCAAGTACTTCGAGTACCAGCCGGCGCCCATCCGCGTGACGCGATCGGGGACTCCGGTGAGCGTCGGCCGGTTCACGACGCAAGCGTCGATCGAGGCGCTGGTGTACGACTTCGGGGCAATCTCGATCACGTTCACGATCCCGCTCAGCGGCCCCGTCGAGGGGCTGCTGCCGCTGAGCAGCGCACTCTACGAGAACGCGGCCCTGCTCGCCGAGTCCCGGCGGATCGTCGATGACCTCGTGCGGCTGCTCGAAGCGACGATCAACAAGCCGCACGTGACGGCGTTGGTCGAGGACTACATCGTCTTCGACGTGGACGAGTGGCAGTTGCCCGAGCGGCACGCGGGGCTCCAGGGGTGGATCGACGAGTGCGGGCCGCTCATCGCCCGCATCCTGCGGTCGGACACCGAAATCCTCAGCAAGCAGGAGGTGGACGACGCGCTGTCGTGCCGCATCGCGTATGCCGACAACGACGCCGCCCTCATTGACTGGAACGCGGCCCTTCTCTTCGGACGCGAGATGCAGGACGTGACTGCGGTGCTGGAGTTCGCCAACGTCGAGCTGCTGGAAATGCGGTTCCTCGACGACCAGCTCGACCGGGCCCTGGGCGAGGCGTACGAGACCTCGCAGCGCACCACGCGACTGGGGTTCTTTGAGAGCGGGGCGGAGCTGCGGCGGATCTCGCGCATGCAGATCGATTCGGCCATCCTGTTCGAAGGCGTCAACAACGCCCTCAAGCTGCTGGGGGATGTGTACCTGTCCCGGGTGTACCGCCTGGCGGCGGGCCGCCTGCACTTGCCCGAATGGGACGGCAGCATTATCCGCAAGCTGGGGACCCTGGAGAGCATCTACAGCAAGCTCTCGGACCGGCAGGCGAACCGGCGCATGGAGATTCTGGAGTGGATCATCATCCTGCTGATCCTGTTTGAGGTCGTCATGAGCTTCATCCGGTAGAGGCGTGTCTCGCGGCGTAGCCTTGGGCCTATGCCGCAGTACTTCGCCGTGATTTCCGATATCGACGGGTGCCTGGGGCCGGAGTCGAGCGCGCCCGTGGATGCCGATGCGCTGGCGAGGGTGGCGGAGTGGAACCGGGCGGCGTGGTCGGGGGACCGGCCTGCGCTGACGGTGTGCTCGGGCAGGCCGCAGCCGTACGCGGAGGCGATCTGCCGGATCATCGCGAACGATCTCCTCCCATGCGTGTGCGAGATGGGCGTGTGGCTGTACGATCCGCGCGACAACCGATACATCATGGACCCGGCGATCACCGCGGCCGACAAAGGGGCGGTGATCGACATGATGCGATGGGCGGACGCGGAACTCCTGCCGCGGGGCGTGGTGTACCAGCCGGGCAAGTCGGCGAGCATGTCGCTGTGGCACCCGGACACGCCGTTCCTAATGTCGCTCAAGCCGGAGATCGAGCAGCGAATCGAGCGCGAGGGCTGGCCGATCCGGGTCTCGAACACCGTTGCATGGATCAACTGCGACCTCAAGCACGTCAGCAAGGCAACAGGGCTGCAGCGGCTGATGCGGATGTGCGGGCTCGAGAAGGAGCGGCTGATCGGGATCGGCGACACGCTCGGCGACATGGCCATCCGAGAGAACGTGGCGTTCTTCGCGTGCCCGAGCAACGCAGTGCCGGAACTCAAGAAGGTAGCGGACTATGTGTCTCCGCTGCCGGAGATCGAGGGGGTCCTGGACATCCTTGGCCGCATCCTCAAGTTCGGCGTATCGGACTCCTAGCACCTTGTGGGCTGAGCACCCATCAGCCCGGGATCACCATCGAGTAGACCATCTCCGGCGTCATTCCCGCCATCGGGTAGTGCTGGAGCATCGCCTCGCCGAGCTGGTTGGGCTCGGCGAGCACGAACTGGCACGCGTGCCCCAGCCGCCAGCCCGCGAACTTCATGGCGCGGCAGAGGTTCTCCTGAGTCGTGCAGGCCACGACCTCCTCGCCCGCCAGGTCCAGCGGCAGCATGCGGAACTGCCACGCCTGACGGCGGGTGATCACGTCGAGGGCCCGCGGGTTCACGTTGTACGCGCGCGGGTCCACGTGCGGCGCGAAGCCCGAGTACTGCTCGGCCCACGCCCGCTCCACGGCCGAGGGGTGGATCCCGAACATCTCCTCCGCGATGAGGCCGAAGGGCCCGCCGCGGGAGCGCTGGGCGATCAGCACCTGGTCACGCTGCTCGCTGGTGAGAACGCCGTGCTTGACGAGAAGGTCGCCGAGGTGAAGGGTGCGCACTGGGGACGCCTCCGGGGGACTCAAGCCGCACGGCCGACGCTGGACGCCGCGGCTTTATTGCATCGGGAGGCGGGGCGTGCAATGTGTGTGCTTGCGGTGAAAAGGCGTGAACGCGCGCGGTGCTGTGGCGCGTGGGGCGGCGGGGCAAGAGCAGAGGCCGGTGACGGCCACGGCGTCATTCTCGGGCCTTGGCGACCTTTATTCCGGTTGCCTTGAGGGCAGTTGAATCCCAGGCACGGACCTCAGTCCATGTCCCAGTAGAAGTGCAACTTAGAGCACTTGCGGCACTGGAAGACGTACACGGCCGGTGAGCCTCCCCGTTCGGCGTTCTCGAGGAACTCCTCGAACTCATCCGGGTCGCTCATCACCTCGCCGAGGTCCTTGCGGAGTGCAGGCACGATCGAGGACCATGAACCCTGAAGCGCGTCCGCAGTGGCGTCGCCCATGAACCGGCACGGTGTTCCGCAGCAGGCCCACCAGTAGTTCCCCTGCCACGTAACGAAGCCGGGCGTGCGTTCGTTGATGAGCGCGAGGTCGGGCGCCGCAAGCGGGACCTTGCAATCAGAATGGAGGCCATCGTTGAAGGAGCCGTCAAACTTGCTCGCGGCCGCGCTGTCAGCAATGCACCAGGGGCAGATGACCGGGTCGTCATGCTCGCTGTAGAACGGCCCGGTGTACTTCCAGCCCCGCGCCTGACCGCAGGAGTCGCACGACTCTTTGGTCGCCTCCAGCAGGTGCTTGAGGGCGTTGCTGTCGTACAGATCGAAGCTTGGCAGGGTGTTCATCGCCGCTCCACGCTCACTCTGCCGGCTCGATGGTCACCATCAGCTTCTTGCTGTGGAACTGCTCCTGGTAGAGCTCGGCCCGCTCCTTGTGCGTCACCAGCACCAGCGCGACCCCGGTGTTGTGGGCTTCGAGCATCACGCGCACGGCGTGATCGTGGTTCAGCGGCGTCAACTCGATGAGCGTGGTGATCACGAAGCCCATCTCGGTGATCGGGTCGTTGTGCAGCAGCACGCGATATGGCGGGAGCTGCTCGACCTTGGGCTTGGTCGGGATGGGGCGGGTGGCCGTCGCGGTCGCGCTTCCTTCGCTGTGCGTCGGCCTGGGTGTGGACTCTTGCTGCTCGCAGACAGGCTGGATCATCTCGTGTATGTTCCGACTGTTGGGCGTTGGTGGGCGGGCTCCGCTCCGCCGCGCCGGCAGTGTACAGAAGGTGCGGGGTTATGGCATCCAGCCCGCGCCCGAATAAGCAGATTCTCATCGTGACTGGGGCGCACCTGTCGGCTGAGCTGTACGACCGCCCGATTGCGTACCGCCTGCGCGAGCGGGTGCTGCACGCCATCCAGGAATCCGACGGGCCCGAACAGGTGCTGGTGTGCTCGGACCTGTGGTACCTCAACCGCGACCCGCTCCGCGAACTGCCCACGGTGAGCATCGGCGGGCCGGCAGTGAACGCGCTCACGGCGTACCTTGCCGACAAGCTGCCCAGCGTGTTCGCCATCGACGGCCAGCTGGTGGTGCAGGGCGATTGGGACAAGGCGCCGCTCGCGTGCTGCTGGGGGATCGACGCGGAGCGCACCGCGGCCGCGGCCGACCTGTTCGCGGAGAAGTACCTGGAGGCATGGCTGGGGGCGCTGGTGTAGGCCGCGCTTGCGGTGACGGTGGCGGAGGCGTCACTTGCCGACGCAGAAGGTCGCGAAGACCCGGCCCAGCACCTCGTCTGGCGAGATCTGCCCGGCCAGCTCGCCAACCTCGTCAAGTGCGAGCCGGAGGGTGAGGGCGATCACCTCGGGCTCCTCGAGACGCTCGGCGTCCGCGGACAGGGCGATCGCCTCGTACAGGCGACCGAGCGCTGCGAGCATCGCCCGCCGATGCCGGGGCAGCAGGGCGGCAACCGAGGCGGCGTGGGCGGTAGTGGCGGCGTCCGCCACGGCGCGCCGGAGCGTGTCGAGGTGCCAGCCGTCGAGCGCGCACACGGCCACATCCTCGCGTGTACCAGTCGCGGGCGGCCGGTCGCCGAAGGTGCGGACTCGGAGGATGGGCTTCATCGGCAGGTTCAGAGGCGCCGCATCGAAGTGCCCGGAGGGGTCGCACCACAGCAGCAGGTCGGCGGCGCACACGGCCTCGCGTGCCGCGTGCTGGTCCGGGCGGGACGGCGTGTCCTCCATCCCGGCGAGGTCCTGGAGCATGACGGCGCCAGCCCCGGGCACCTCACGGGAGAGGTCAAGCTCCTCGCTCAGCACATCGCGCGTGGTGCCGGCCTCGGGGCTGGTCACCGCACGCCGGCGGCCCAGCAGGGCGTTGAACAGCGTCGACTTGCCCGCGTTGGGCCGCCCCACCAGGACCACCCGCGGCACCGTGCCACCGTGCTCCCCCACGCCCCCGAGGTGCTGAGTGAGCTGCTGGGCGAGAGTGGTGAGGCGCGTGCTGAGCGTGGGCGCTGCGATCGCGACGACGTCCTCCTGGTCGGTGAAGTCGATGCCGGCCTCGACCAGTGCGAGCAGGGTGGCGAGCTCCTCGGCCCAGGCGCGGTAGCGCTCGCCGGTACGGCCCCCGAGCAGGTCGGCCGCGGCGTCGAGCTGCTCGCGGGTGGTGGCGGCGATCGTGGCCGCGACGCCTTCGGCCTGGGAGAGGGTGAGCCGGCCGGCGAGGTAGGCGCGGGCGGTGAACTCGCCGGGGGTGGCGAGGCGGATGCCTTCGATACTCGTGATGGCGTGGAGGACGCGCTCAACCAGTGCGGGGTTGCCCGGGAGCTGGAGCTCGAGGGTGTCCTCGCCGGTGTAGGAGTTTGGGGAGGGGAGGGCCGCGGCGAGGACCGGCACTTCCAGGCCTCCGAGTCGGAGGACGGCGGGGGCGATGCCGCGAGGGCGCGGGCCGCCCAGCGGCGCGAAGGCGAGCGGCCCGCTGAGCCGCACTATGGCGCGCGCCGACCGACCGGGGGGTGAGGCGGGGGCGACGATGGTGTCACCGGGGTTCATGGTCAGAGCCGCCGCGGAGCGGCCGGGTACCCCATGAGGTACCCGGGTCGCCGGTCACTTCTTCTTGCGGGGCTGGTTGCGGAGGCGTTCGGCTTCCTTCTGCTTCTCGATCGCCAGGCGCTGGAGTCGCTCCAGGAACGTCTCCTTGCGTCCGGCGCCGCCGCCCGCGCCGGGGCCGCGCTTATCGATCACGCTGGAACGGGCCTGTCGCTCGGCCCGCATCTTGTCCACGTTCAGCAGGTCGTACTTGTCCATGTGGGACCTGACGTAGCGGCTCTCCAGAATGGCGAACGTGCTGTTGCAGATGAAATAGATCGCCAGGCCCGAGGGCGCGTTGTACATGAACACCGGGAACAGGACGACGGTCATCCACTTCATGAGCTTCTGCTGGAACTCCTGCTCGGGGGTGAGCGTCGCGCTGGTGGGCGGCGTCAGGTACTTCTGCTGGATGAAGAACACCACTGCAAGCAGCAGCGGCAGCACGTTCAGCGCGTTGATCTCGCCGATCACCGCCCCGATCAGCGGCACGTGGAACGAGCTCTTGAACATCAGCAGGCGGTCGGGCTCGGCGAGGTCGCCCAGGAACTGCCACGTCGGCCAGCTCCGCGGCTGGATGTTCTGGAACACGCCGTAGAACGCGCCGGTGTGCCGCAGCTCGACCGAGAAGTAGAGCACCGCGTACAGCGCGATCCAGATGGGCATCTGCAGCACCATGGGGATGCAGCCGAGCATGCCCAGCGGGCTCACACCCTCCTCGCGCCACAGCTTGGCCGTTTCCTCCTGCAGCTTCTTGGGGTCGGCCTTGTACTTGTCCTGCAGGGCCTTCTGCTTGGGGCCGACCGCCGCCATCTGCTTGCCGAAGCGGGCCATGCGGATCTGCGACCACTTCGTCACGGGGTGCAGCAGCGTGCGCACAATCAGCACCAGGCCGATGATGGCCAGGGCCCAGTCCTTCAGCAGCCAGTCGTGCAGGGCGTGCAGGATCCACAGCAGCGCGTTGCTGACCGCCTCGAAGGTGCAGCTGGCGCACATGCCGCCGAAGTTGTACACGACCAGGCCCGGCAGTCCGACCGCCTCGGTTACCGGGTCCTGACGCAGCTCCTTGCGGTTGAGCGGGCCGGCGTAGACATTGTGGGAAAGGTCGGCCCAGTCGCCGGGCTGGCCCGCCGCCGCCAACGTGAACTGGTTGCTCGCGAGCTCCAGGGCCGTGCTCGAATGCGTGTCGAAGCCGGTGTTGGGGATCACGACGCGGTCGACCCGCTGCACCCACCCGAGGGCCTTGCCCTGGGCGGGGTTGTCGATCACCGGGAACACGGCCGCGCCGAAGTAGCGGTTGGTGCTGCCCACCCACGTGAGCGTGTAGGCCTTGGTCTTCTCCGTCGGCCAGATGGGCTTGACGAGCGGGTCGTCCTTTTTGATGAGGTCGGGGCGCTCGATCAGGAACTTGTTGGAGAGCACCATCTGCGAGGGGTCGGCGGACATGAAGTAGCCGAAGTGCACGCGGCGCTTGTCGCCGCCGTAGCCGCTGGGGCCGCCGGGCAGGTCCACGGGGCCGCGCTCAAAGAAGAAGAACGAGATCGGTGCACCGCTGAGGTTCACCATCTGCTGGCGGATGGTGAAGTGCGACTTGCCCTCGCTCAACAGGTACACGCGCTCGATGCGGAGCACGGGGCGGTCGTGGTCATCCAGGATCCGGGCCTGGAACGCGCCGGGGCGCCCTGAGACCGGGGCCCACACCGGGCCGTCGAGCGGGATGGGCAGCGAGGACGTGCCGCCCTGCGGCGTGATCACGATCGACACGGCCGCGAAGGGCGGATAGTTAGGGGCCTCGGGCAGGTGCGAGACGGTCGAGGACTGCACCACGACCTTGTCGGTGGTGGTGATGTTCTCTTCGTGGTTGGCAAGGCGGATGGCGTCGATCCCCGCGCCATTGGGCGAGAACTCGAGCTGGAGCTTGTAAGGGCCCGCCGCGTCGGCGCTGCCCAGGACCGGGATCGGACCGGTGCTCTCGACCCGCTCGGCGCGGAAGGTGCCGGCGATCGGTTGCGCGGGGGTCGAAGGAGTGGGCTGCGGCGGCGTGGCCGCGGCATCGGTGGTCTGCGTCGGGGGTGGGGTCGCGGGCTGCGCAGGCTGCGTGCCGTCAGGCGTTATCGGCGACGACGGCTGTGCCGGCGTGGTCGAGGCGGGGGCCTCGGCCTGCTGGGTGGGCGTGGTGTTCGTAGCAGACTTGGAGCTATTGCGCCAGACCGCAATGGCGAAGCCGATCCCCAGCACGATGAGCAGGGTGGGGATGAAGGTGCGCAGGAACGGGTTCTTGGGTTGAGGCATGGTGGGTCAGGGTTCCACGGGATAGGGGGGAACCATAGGGCAAAGTGCCGGCTGGCAGTGGATAAGGCCACGGGTCGATCAGCGATCACCCTTCGGCGCTCTTCCTTCCGGTTTCCGGTCTCCGACTTCCGGTTTACCTGCCGCTGGGCGTCACTGGCCCTTGTACAGCCGGTCGCCCAGCCACGTGCCCAGCTCCGGGATGGCCTTGATGCGCTCGGCGGTGGCCGCGACGTCGTACTCAAGGCGGATGAACTGGGCGTGCGTCGGGTGCAGGATGACGTAGCTGGCGCGGGGGTCGCCGTCGCGGGGCTGGCCCACGGAGCCGACGTTGATCACGGCCTTCTCACCCTCCTGGAACTTGTACCCGTTCTCCCCCAGTTCGGCGGGCGGGTAGAAGTCGGGCTCGTTGGTGAAGACGCCCGGCACGTGCGTGTGACCCACGATGCAGATCTTGCCCACGCGGTCGAAGATGCTCTCGAGCTTGTCGGTCGCATTGATCGCGTCATCGGGGAAGATGTACTCGTTGATCGGGCGACGGGGGGAGCCGTGGACGGCGAGCAGGGGGTGGCCGGGGATCGCCGGAACGTTGGTGACCGGCTCCGCGCCGTCGGTGCCGATCCGCTCGACCACCCGCACCTTGAGGCGGTTGAGGAAGTCGTACCGCTGGGCACGCAGGTTGTCGTCGGGCTCCTGATCGAACTGCTGGCGTGTCCAGAACGCCGCCGATTCCGCGGCGGCGTTGAAGTTCGTCGGCTCGTAGAGCACGCCGTAGTCGTGGTTGCCCATCAGGGTCCAGGCGCAGCGCTCGCGGACGAGGTCCACGCACTCCAGCGGATCGGGGCCGTAGCCCACGGTGTCACCCAGGCACACGATGCGCTTGATGCCGCGCTTCTCGATGTCGGCCAGGACCACCTTGAGGGCGGCGGCGTTGGCGTGGATGTCGGAAATGACGGCGGTGGGCATGGGTGGGGATGTTAGGCCCCTGCGGCTGGCGTGCCGCCCCGGAGCGGCACCGGAGCGGTGCACGGGGAGCGGTCAGTCGATGCGGTCGAGGGCGATGTCGAGCTCCACGTTGCGGGGCATCAGGCACTCGGTCTCGGTGCACACCTGATAGAGCAGCCCCAGCAGCGGCTGGCCGGTCCACTCGCCGGTGCGCTCGAGCGCGACCTGGAGCTCGAAGGAGCCGGTGTAGACCTTCGTGCCGTCGTGGTAGGGCTGGCCCTCGGGGTACCCCGCGAAGGCAGAAATGCCAGTGCCGTTGATGATGCCGATGCGGAAGGGGATCATGGAGCGGGCCGCGTCGTTGCTGCCGGGGTCGGCAGCGGGGACGTGGTAGCCGTCGGCAATCTTGACAAACAGGCTGAGCTCCGCCGGCTCGTCCTTGCGGATCGAGACACGATCGGTGGAGGCGTAGATCTCCACGGCCTCGGGCGGGGCCTGCTGCGTGCTTGCCTGTGCGGCGGCGGGTGCCTGCTGAAAACGGGCCGCGGCGCTGGAGTCGGTGGCGAGGAGGCGAAGCAGGGCGCGGGTGGAGTTGACTGTGCCGACGGGGCTCTCGGCGATGGCGCCGCTGTTGGCGATGAGCGATGCGAGCGCTCGCTCGCGGTAAGCGTCCTCGCCGGTCAGCTCGGCCAGATCGAGCAGGTTGTGCAGCATCTGCGAGGTGGCGCTGGGGATCGCGCCGTCATGGGCGCTGCGGGTGCGGACGAAGAGGTCCTGGGCGTCATCGCGCTGGTCGAACCAGGCGTTGGTTTTTGGGTCCAGGAACGAAGCGTCAGCAAGCGTCAGGATGGCCTTTGCCTGCTGGAGGTGCAGGTCGCGCTTCGGTCCAATGGTGGCGCGGGCGAGTTCGAGCAGGCCGTGCATGAGGTAAGCGTGGTCCTCGAGGAACCCGGGTGTGTGGGCCTGGCCGTCCCGGTAGGTGCGGAGGAGTCGGCGCTCGCCGCCCTCGCCCGCGCTATCCGTGAGCTTCGAGAGCACGAAGGCCGCGGCCATCTCGGCGGCGTCGAGGTACCGCGGTTCCTCGAGCTCCCGCGCGGCAGTTGCAAAGCCGCCGATCATCATGCCATTCCACGCCGAGAGAACCTTATCGTCGAGGCGCGGCTGCTTGCGCTGCTGACGGGCTGCGTACAGGCGTGCGTTCAGGGCCGCCGTTCGTTCGGCAATCGCCTCGGGCGGGAGGTTCAGGGACTTAGCCAGCCGATCGGGTCGGTCATCCAGCCTCAGCACATTCCGCGGCGGCTCGCCCTTGTGGTGCGGGTCCTGGAAGTTGGGGCCCCTGTCCAGCCCGTAGAGCCGCACGGCGAAGTTGATGTCATCCTCATCCTCGAGCAGCGTCCGAAGCTCCGCGGCGGTCCAGAGGTAGTTGAGCCCCTCCTTGCCATCGACCTCGGCGTCCTGGGCCGAATAGAACGCACCCTGCGACGAGGTCATCTCCTTCAGCACATAATCGAGCGTGCGGCGGGCGGTGTGCTCGAGGTACGAATCGCCGTAGAAGCGGGCCGCGCGTGCGTAGACGCGCGCCAGCTGGGCGTTGTCGTACAGCATTTTCTCGAAGTGCGGCACGGTCCACGTGGCGTCCACGGCGTAGCGGTGGAAGCCGCCGCCGACCTGGTCGTTGATCCCCCCCACCGCCATGCGGTTGAGGGTGAGCTTGACGGCCGCGTCGATGGCGTCGGCGGTGGAGTCGTCGGCCGCGCGTTCGCGGGCGTCGAGCAGGAACTCCAGGAAGCAGGGCTGGGGGAACTTGGGCGCCCCGCCGAAGCCGCCGTTGGTGCGGTCGAAGATCTTGAGCAGCGCCGACACCGCATCCGCGACCTGCTGTTGGCCGAGCTGCGCGGTATTGGTGGAGCCTGAGACCTGGTCGCGTACCGCCGCGGCGAGCTGCTGGCTCTGCTCGTCGATCTCCTTGCGTTGCTCGCGCCACGCGGTGTTGATGGCGCTGAGAACCTCGGTAAACGTGGGGATCTGCGGGTGGTTGGCCTTGGGGAAGTACGTGCCGCACCAGAAGGGCCGCCGCTGCGTGGGCTCGAGGAACACCGACATTGGCCACCCGCCGCGCCCGGTCATGATCACCGTGGCGGCCATGTAGACATCGTCGACGTCGGGCCGCTCCTCGCGGTCCACCTTGATCGGGATGAAGTGTGTGTTCAGCAGCGCAGCGGTCGCGGCGTCCTCGAAGCTCTCGCGCTCCATCACGTGGCACCAATAGCACGTGGAGTAGCCGATTGAGAGGAACACCGGCAGGTTGCGCTTGCGGGCTTCCTCGAACGCCTCGTCGCACCAGGGCCACCAGTCAACCGGGTTGTGGGCGTGCTGGAGGAGGTAGGGGCTGGTCTGGCTCGCGAGGCGGTTCATTGACGGAGCATAAGTCGTATAGGTCTTATGAGTCCTATGGGACCTATGAGAACCAGCCCGAGTTGGTGCGGTTCAGCGGCGACGCTGCTGGGGCCGGGCGCCCAGCGGCTTGATCACCAGCGAGATGAACGTCTGGGCCGCGAGCGGATCGTAGTGGGCGAGGTCCGAGCCGTTGGTCGCGACTGGGGCGGACTTCTGCCGGCCCGTGAGGTTCTCCACCGCCGCGAGGCTGCTGCGGAGCACCACATCGCTGGGCATTCGCACCGCGTGGACCGTGACGGTGCCCTCGACGATGCGGACATCGTCGTCCTCGCCGCCCATGGTGATCTCGCCCTGCCGATCCGTGTACGCGTCGGTGTAAGCGGTGGCGGCGTCGGTGAGGGATGCGCCGTCCTCGATCTCGTCGGTGAGGTCGTCGTACGCGTCCCACAGGCCCTCAAGCACATCCGCCAGAACCTCGCGGGCATGCAGGATGCGGTCGGCATCGGCCTGGAGCAGCACCGGCAGGGCGATCGAGTCGAGCCGCTCGCCCATGCGCGACTCCGCGACCTGCACGACCGAGGTCGGCTGAGCCCGGGCAACGAGCAGCTGGTGGCGCGTCGCGAAGCGGTCAATCCCCGCCGCGACGGGCACGTTGATGCCCGGGTCGGGCCCGCCCTTGAGCAGGTCCGCGGCGACGGCGGAGAGGTACGCCTGCTCGTCCTGATATAGCTCGCTGTGCATGAAGCGGCGGAGCGGCGCGAGCAGCTCGTCGCTCTCCACACGCCCCGACACCGCCTGCATGTCGGCCACCGCAGACTGCCCCTCGTGCTCGGCCGCGAGGACGCCCGCCTGCCACAGGGGCACTGTCCAGCTCCAGGTGTTCATGAACGCGAGGTACCCGGGGATCCGAGCTCCGGCCGTGGTCGCCTGTGTTGCGGTCGAAGAGCCCGGCGCCGGCACCATCGTGAGCACGCGCTCTGCGAGCAGCAGTGAGGCCATCGCAGGGGCTTCGCGCGTGGTGAGGTGGTATGGGCTGACAGCAACGAACAACGAGCGTTCCTTACTCCGGTTGGGCCGCGGGCGCATCCTGCGCAAGGCGCGGGGCGGCACGGTTCAACCACTCCATCATTCTCGGGAAGTGGTCGCGCGGCAGGTTCATAAACAGAGATTCATGGCTGGCGCCCTCGTCGAGCCAGCGCTCGGGGCGGCCCAGCCGCTCCCACAGCAGGTCGCCAAGCGGCGCGGGCACCGCCCGGTCCGCCGTGCCCTGGATCATGAGCACGGGCTTGCCCTTCAGCACGGCGGCGGTGTGGTAGGAATCAAGAGGCGCGTTTTTGAGGTAGGCCTCATCGAGCGCGGCGAGCGTCTCGGGCGAGGGCTTCTCGGCCCACGTTTCCTTGACCGCCTTGATGAGCTCACGGTAGTTGCTGCGCTGGTTCATCAGCCAGAAGTCGGCGCCACCGCCGACGAGGACCGCGGCGGCGTAACGCTCGGGCTCACGCGCGATGATCGTCGGCAGCGTCATGGCGCCGCCGCTGAAGCCCACTGCCACGCGGGGCTGCGTCTTCAGCCCCGGATGCGCCGATTCGAGGTGCGCGGCGGCGGCCTGCACGGCGTAGGCGCACTCGGCGGTGCGGTTGCCGGTGATCTTTGCGATGGCCTTTGCCTGGGCGTCGATGTCGGCCGCGCCGTCGAGCTTGAACTCCAATTGCTCGGTGAAGCGGGAGGGCTGGCTGAGCATGCGGAGCACAAGCCAACCATCCTTGCGCAGGAGCTCCGATACGTTCTGGAGCGTGCCGGGTGGGGTGCCGAGAAGGCCCGGAGAGACGAGCGCGAGGCCGCGCGGCTGGACCTTTGGCTGGTACACGGCGAACCACGTCTGCTCGATGACGAGCGCGGGCCCGCTGTCGAGGTCCTCTTCCTGCGCCGAGACGAACTTGAGCATCGCGTCAGCGGTGTTGCGGCGCGAGCGTGGAACGGGCTTCTCCGCGTCGGCCTCGCGGACGATGTACATGAACGAGCCGCGCCCGGCGGTGAGCACATCCAGGCTCTCCGGCAGGGGCGCGTCGCCCTTGAGCGCCCGGAGCTCAGACGCATTGCGGGCCAGCGGCCTGAAGTCGGGCGCTCGGTACCCCGCGGGGAACTCCGCGGGGTTGTCCACCTCAATCACCACACCGCGTCTCTGCTCGCTGTTGTTCCAACGCTTGGGCCACGCGTTCGCAGAGTCCAGGAACGGCAGGTCCGCCCGCGGGCGCGGGAACTCCGCAAACATCGCCGGGTGCGAGCTGGAAATCTCCGCAGCCGGCGCGTGCGGGGCGGCGCCATTCTGCGCCTGCACGACGGGCGCCACCGCGGCGGCAAGCGCAACAATCGCGATACGGCCCAGCTTGTTCACGACCGGTAGCCCTTAGGGTGCCTGCTCATCCACTTCCACGCGGAGGCGATGATGTCATCTAGATCGGTCACTTGCGCCTTCCAGCCCAGCTCGCGCGTGATCTTCGCCGGGTCCGCAAACGCCCGCGGCGGGTCACCCGCACGCCGCGGCTGCTCCACCACGGGGATCGGGTGCCCCGTGACACGCCGGGCCGACGCGATGATCTCCCGCACCGAGTACCCCCGCCCGATGCCAACGTTATAGAAGAGCCCGTCGCCGGGCTGGAGCTTCTGCATCGCAAGCACGTGGGCATCGGCAAGGTCTTCGACGTGCACGTAGTCGCGTATGCAGGTTCCGTCGGGTGTCGGGTAGTCGGTGCCGAAAATCCCGATGCTGGACCGCTGCCCCAATGCCACCTGGAGCACCACCGGCACCAGATGCGACTCGGGCGTGTGGTCCTCGCCCAGCAGCCCGGTGCGGTCGCAGCCCGCGACATTGAAGTACCGCAGTAGGGCATACCCGAAGGGCTTGCCCGCGAGCCGGCGTGACTCCGCGTAGTCGCGGATGATGTGCTCGCCCATCAGCTTCGTGCGCCCGTAGGGCGAGACCGGGTCCTGCGGGCAGTGCTCGGGGATCGGGATCAGGTGGTCCGGCGGCTGGCCATAGGTCGAGCAGCTGGAGCTGAACACAAGGCGGGGCACGCTGCCGGCCGTGCACGCCTCCAGCACTGAGAGCAGCCCATCGACGTTCCACCGGTAATAGCGGAGCGGGTCCTCCACCGACTCGCCCACGTACGCCACCGCGGCGAAGTGCATCACCGTCTCGACCTTGTGGTCCAGCACGGCCGACCGCACCGCCCCTCGGTCGCACACGTCGGCCTCGATGAACGCGAGCCGGCCCTTGGCGGTGTCGCCCAGCAGGTCCATGGCCCGGCGGTGGCCGCGGTACAGGTTGTCCAGCACGGTCACATGGTGGCCTTCGCGGAGGAGCCGCTGCACGGCGTGCGACCCGATGTACCCGGCTCCGCCGGTGACGAGAACGTTCATGGAGACCTCCGAGCCCGGGTGTCAGCCGGGAGCGGAAGGGTAGGGAGCACTCTCGGCGGCCCCCATGAATGCACGCTGGTCAGGCCTTCCGCAGCCAACCCGGATAGCGGAGGTCGGTGGGCCGGAGGCGGAATACGACGAGAGCGCCGATGCCTACCACGATCATGGCGATGCTGAGCCACTGGCCCATGGAGAGCCCCGACGACTGCTTGAGCGCGGCCAGCTCGGGGTCCGGAAGGCGGATGAACTCGGTGGCGATCCGCATCACGCCGTAGAGGATCATGAACCACGCCCCCACCACGCCCGGGCGGCGGGGCTTGTACCAGATAAGCCAGAGGGCCAGCCCAAGGATGAGGCCGTCGGTCGCGGCCTGCATGAGCTGGCTCGGGTAGCGGGCCGAGATCAGCGGCGCGAGGTCTCGGGCCACCGCCTCACCCTGCTCGCCGCCCTTTTGCAGAACCTGGATCATCCGCCCGTAGGCGGTGCCGTCGGACTCCATGCCGATGCGGAAGCGGTCGAGCAGTGCGGCCAGAGCGTCGGTCTGCTCGGGGGTGAGGGGCGGGGCGTGCTCGACGGGGATGGTGGGATCAACCCCGAGCGGATCACCGTTCATGCGCTCCTGCGGGAACTTCACCGCCCACCCCGGCGCGGCCTTACCGGGCATGGCCACGATCTGGCCCAACAGTTCGCCGTTGATGAAGTTGGCGATGCGCCCCAGGCCCAGGCCCACGGTGCAGGCGACGGCCGTGAGGTCCAGGACGTGCATCCACGGCACGGCGAACCGGCGCTGCCCGCTGTTGTCCTTCACCCCCCGGGCGACGACCCACGAGGCGACGATGACACCCAGGATACCGCCGTGGGAGGACATGCCGCCCTTGTTGACCTTGAACACGCCCCAGAAGGGCGCGTCTCGGGTGAACTCGACCAGGAGCGCGGGATCGTAGAAGAACACGTAACCCAGCCGCCCCCCGAGCACGACGCCCAGCACCAGGATGAGCATCGCGTCGCCGATGCGCTGCTGCGAGAGCGGCGTCATGCCGCGGCGCGACATGGACCGCAGCCACAGCCACCCAAGGATAAAGCCCAGGGCGTAGGCCAAGCCGTACCAGCGGATCGCGAGCGCGTCGGTGAACTTGAAGATGACGGGGCTGAGGTCGTGGAGCCACGCCGCCAGGGTCAGGGTCATGCGTGCAGTTTAGGGAAGACCGGCAAAGGCGGAACACGGAGGGGACGGAGGGTGGACAGAGGGCACTGAGCAGGAATTGAGAGGTTGATGATGGCGACTCGGATCCGATCGCTCTCTCCAACTCTGCTTCCTCTGCTCGCTCTCCGTGCCTTCTGTGTTCCGCCTTCAAACCCCGAAGAACCGCTGCACGTTCGCGTTGATCTGCGCGTGGAAGGCGTCCCACGGCTCCCTTCGCAAGGACGCAATGAACCTCGCCGTCACCGCCGACATCCATGGCTGGCAGGGCCGCTGGCCGCGGTGGGGCTCCGGGCTGAGGAAGGGCGCGTCGGTTTCGATCATGATGCGGTCGGCGGGCATCAGCCCCGCTGCCTCCCGCACGTCGGGCGCGTTCTTGTACGTCACCACACCCGTGAAGGAGATCCACGCCCCAATGTCCAGCACCGCCCGGGCCTCCTCCACCGTCCCGGTGAAGCAGTGGAAGACCATGCGCGTGGTGTCGAGCCCGCTTCCCTTCAGGATCGGGATGAGGTCCGCGAACGCCTCGCGGCAGTGCAGCACGATGGGCCTGTCGATGCCCTGCTCCCGCACCTGCTTGATGAACGCGAGTTGCTCCTCCAGCACCTGGAACTGCACTGCGCGGTGCGGGCCCTCGTAGTGGTGGTCGAGGCCCAGCTCACCCCATGCGACGCAGCGGGGGCTGGCCGCGACCCTGGCCAGGTTGGCCCATTCGTGCGGCCCCTCGTGCGAATAGAGCGGGTGCACGCCCGACGAGCACCAGACGTTGGGGAAAGCCTCGGCGATCGCAAGGGCCTTCAGGCAGTCGCGCGTGGTCGTCGAGATTGTGATCGCGCCCGTCACCCCCTCCGCCGCAGCCTTCTCCAGCACCGCCGCCACCCCACCGGGGTACCGGGGGTCTTGAAAGTCGGCGAACGTGAGGTGGCAGTGGGTGTCGATCACGCGGCAGGGTAGCCCCAGGGGTGGTCACGGCCGCTTGCACGTACACTCTCGGCATGATGATCTTCCGCCGCGTCGTGCCTGCGTTGTTCGTGCTGGTCTCGCTGGCGTCGGGAGCGCTGGCCGACAGCGACCGCTGGTACATTCTGAAAATGATGGGCCAGGCATGCGGCGACATGCACAGCGTCATCAAGACCGAGGACGGCAAGGTCACCACCAGCAGCAAGACCACTATCTCCATCGGGCGCGGCGACGCGGTCGCCAAGATCACCATGGAATCGCTCTTCGTTGAGACCGTCGACGGCACGCCGGTCATGATGAAGTCGGTGCAGAACACCGGCGGCAAGCCCATCACTTCGACGTACACCTTCCAACAGGACGGCTCGATCGAGCTCGTGACGGAGCAGAACGGCAAACCGATCACGAAGCAGTTGCCCAAACCCGAGGGCGTGTGGCTGACCCCCAACGCGGCGGATCAGTTCGTGAGGCAGCGGATGAAGAGCGGGGCTAAGGAGATCACGCTGCGCTCGGTGACCCCGGAGATGGGCGCCACCCCGGTCACGGTGAAGTACACAGACTTCGAGAAGACCAGCGTCGTCGTTGACGGCCGCACAGTGGAGGCGACCAAACGCAAGATCACAACCGACACCGGCCAGGGCGTGTTCAAGAGCACCGACTACGTGGATGAGGACGGCGAGCTGATCAAGAGCCGCATGTCGGTGGGCGGGATCAACATCGACGTGATCGCCAGCACACGGGCGGAAGCCCAGGCGGGGGCCAAGACCAAGGCCGCGCCTCCGGAGATCATGGTGAGCACCTTCTGCAAGCCCGACCGGCCGATCGAGAACCCGCGCGAGGTGACGCGGGCGGTGCTGACGCTCTCGGTCGAAGAGGACATGCCCAAGCTGCCCGAGACCGGAGCGCAGAAGGTGGCCGCGGACGGCAACAGGGCCACCCTCACCATCTCAACCACCAGCCTTAGCCCCGCCCCCGAGGCGGACGCCACCGACCCCGCCCTCCTCGCCGCCACCACCCTGGCCAACTCGCAGGACCCCGAGGTCGCGAAGCTCGCGACCCGGGCGATCGCCAGCCTCAACAATGGCGAGGACACCCCCGCGGCCAAGGCCGAGGCGTGCCGCCGCTTCGTCCACCGCTACATCAGCAAGAAGAACCTCGGCACCGCGTTCGCCACCGCCTCCGAGGTCGCACGCTCCAAGCAGGGCGACTGCACCGAGCACGGCGTGCTGCTGACAGCCCTCCTGCGGTCCAATGGGATCCGCTCCCGCGCCGTGGTGGGCCTCGTGTACGCCGACCAGTTCGCCGGGTCGCAGGGGATCTTCGGCTACCACATGTGGACGCAGGCCTTGCTCGAAGTCGACGGCAAGCACCGCTGGGTCGATCTGGACGCCACGCTCGACGACTCGACCCCCTTCGACGCCACGCACATCGCCCTCGACGTCACCAAGCTCGAGGACGGGGCTCCCGCCTCTGGCCTTGGCGCGGTCGCGCCGCTGCTCGGCGCACTGAAGATCAAGGTTGAGAGCGTCGAGCACGCCGCGGCGGGCGTGGGCGCGGGAGCGGGCGGCAAGTGAGCGAGGCGGGCTCCAACGCGGGCGAGCTGCCCACACTGCCGCCGCGACCAGCGGGCGGGCACAAGGGCACGTTCGGCACCGTGGCCGTGCTCGGCGGCTCGTGCGCCGGCGATGCCCGAATGATCGGCGCCCCTGCGCTCGCGGCTCTCGGGGCGTTGCGTGCCGGGGCGGGGCTGGCCCGCCTGGTCATGCCCACGCCCATCCTCGGCTCCGGAATCGCGATCTGCCCCTCCGCCACCGGCGTCGGCCTGCACGTGGACGACCGCGGCGAGCTCGTCCCGCACCTCGCGGCCGAGGTGATCGACGACGTCATTCTCGATTCCACCTGCCTTGTCGTCGGCCCCGGGCTGGGGGTGGGCGAGGGGCCCGCGGCATCGAGCCTGCGGGCCGTGCAGCAGGAGGACATCCCGGTGGTCGTGGACGCCGACGCGATCAACAACCTCGCCCTGATCCCGCAGCTCCAGCGCGACTTCCGGGGCGCGGCCGTGCTGACGCCCCACCCGGGCGAGTTCCGCCGCCTCGCCGCCGCCCTGAACATCACGCTCGATCCCGTAAACGAAGCCACCCGGCCCGCGGCCGCGGAGGCGCTCGCGCAACGGCTGGGCTGCATCGTCGTGCTCAAGGGGATGGGCACGGTGGTGAGCGACGGGCACCAGACCTGGGTATGCACTCGGGGCCACCCGTGCCTGGCGACGGCGGGCACCGGCGACGTGCTCTCGGGCGTCATCGCCGGCATCATCGCCCAGCACGGCGCAGGGCCGAAGCGTGTCCTGAGCCTGTTCGACGCGGCCCGCATCGGCGTGCAGGCGCACGCGATCGCGGGGGAGCGGTGGGCGAAGTCCCGCGGGGCGTCGGGCGGGCTGATCGCGACCGAGCTGGCGGAAGAAGTCCCCGCGGCGCTGGAGGGGCTCAGGTAGACGTGCCACGAACATGCTTCATGATCGTGCCGCCTACTGCAGCTTCCGCGGGTTCACGCTCGACACCAGCCGGATCGACGGCGCCTCGATGTTCCCGCCGATCGACGCCGCCTGAAAGTTCGTCGGCTTGATGGTCAGGTCCACCGTCGCCCGCTTGAGGTTCTGCCCTACGTCGTACTCGAGCGTGAACCGCGCCTCCTGCACGCCGCTGAGCAGCGGGCGGGCGTAGAGCCCCGTCCGCACGCCGTTGGTGTAGTCGCTCTGCACATACCACAGCTCGTAAGGCCCCTCGGCTGGGTCGTCCTTGTCCCGCCGCTCGATGCGCACAATGGTCTTGTCCGTGCCGCTCTCGCGCGTCACGAACTCGAAGTAGTCGGAAGTCACGGGATTCTGAGCGCTGTCCAGCGGGTCCACGGGGTAGGGCCCGAACTGCGTGCCTGTCCGCACCATCGTCATGATGCGGCTCATCACCATGCGGGCGATCACGTGAGTGGACGCCCCTTCCGTGGTGACCTTGTAGCTCTTGAACGAGGTGTCCAGCGCGGTCATCGCCGCCGTGAGCAGCGTGCCCAGAATGGTGAGCGCGACCAGCACCTCAATCAGGCTGAAGCCATACCGGCCTTTGCCCCTTGCACCTTTGCCATTTGCCATTTGGAACTTCACGAGTTGCCCTCCCGGTAGGTGGCGGGCAGCGGGTCGATGGTCATGGGGAGCATGATGCCGCTGGGGATAGCCATCTTGGGATCAAACCGCAGCTGGATACGCCCGTAGCCGTGGAACGGGATGGCCGTGGAGCCGGCGGGCTGCGGCTGGTCGGCGCCGAGGTCAACCAGGCCGTCGCCGTCCACGTCCCAGCCGGCTATGCGGACGCCGTTGACCAGCGGGAGGTTGTTGGGGTCAAGGGCCTCCTCGTCGCCGTCGGTGGGGCCGAAGTAGCCGATGGTGGTGTTGAACCCGGCGGGGTTTCCGGCCGGCAAGCCCAGGGCGTCCCGCAGCGGGCCGGAGCCCAGCGTCGGCGCGAAGGTGAGCAGCAGGGCGCCGTTGATGTTGGCGTTGCCGCGCACGTCGAGCACGCCGGCGATGATCGCTCCCTGCAGCTGCAGGTCCTGCTCGTTAGGGCTGTTGTACGAGCCCAGGTCCACCGAGTAGTTGGGCACCATCATGGAGCTGGACTTGATGTCCGCCATGTCCTGCTGCTGGGGGTTGAGGCTGGGGTCGTCGGGCGCGCTGGGGTGCTGCTGCACGAAGCGCGTGCTGCCGGTGAACTGCAGCTTGTTGCGGGCCTGCGTGTAGCCCTGCGGGGCGTCGCTGGTAATCGACCCGACGAACAGGCAGTCGTGGAAGCGGATGTTGTTGGAGTACTTCTTGGTATCGACCACCCGCGTGCTGTTGATGATGAGCGGCATCGGAAGGTCGGTGTAGCCCTGCGTGACGTTGGCGACGCTCTGCGGCAGGTCCGCCTGGTCCAGCGGCTGGAGCTTGGACATCAGCACCAGCCCCGGCACCGCCGAGAGCGAGCTGGGCCGGTCCGAGTTGGGCTCGGTCGCGAGGTCATCGCCGTACACCTCGCGGATGAACCGCGGGTGGGGCTTGGTCTGGCCCGACGGGATCACCATCTTGCCGTACTCGCCCCACAAGAGGTGCGTGTTGTCCTGCTCGCAGCGGATGTAGGTTACGCCCACGAACGTGCAGTTGCGGAACAGGGCGTTGGTGCCCATGGGGATCTGCACGTCCTTGAACACCATGTTCTCGTACACTGGGCGGTAGTAGTAGTCGGTGAAAGCTGGCGAGTTGAAGGGCATTTTCTCGAAGTACGCCGTGGCCCAGTTGTCCGGCAGCTGGTCGTTGTTGCTATCCCCGTCCAGCCGCAGGTACCGCGGCGTTGTCGCCGTCGCGGGCTGCGTCTCCACATAGGTCTGCAGCTGCACCGTGGAGATGCCCAGCTGGCTCGCGACCTGCTGGTTGAACGCCGCGCCGTCCGCCGCGAGCTGCAGGTTGCTCTGAGCCGGGCCGAAGACCGTCACGTTGAGGTCCGGGAGCACCGTGTCGTCAGCGCTGAACTGCATCGGCGAGTTGCCATCCGTGGGTGAGATCGGGCCGCGGAGGATGGGCTGGAGGGCGCCCTGGGCCGTGGTCCACGCCGAGCGGTCGACCCGGAAGGAGAGCTGGCCGGTGACCTTGGCGTACTGGTCCTTCTTGTCGATGACGCCGTCACGGTAGCCAAGCACCTGGTCGCGGTACTTGTTAGTCGAGGAGTCAAAGTCGAGCATCGTCTCGCCCGCGTCCCAGCGGCCGTTGCGGTTGCTGTCGATGAAGCCGAAGACCCCGTTCTTGTTGCGGTCGGGGTTCGAGGAGTCGATCAGCAGGCCGAGGTCGTCGTCGTACCCCGTGCCGTCCACACGCACGAACTCGGGAGACAGGTTCGCGGCCGGGGTGCCTGCGGTCAGAGCAAAGGGCAGCACCACCTTGCCGTCGTTGTTGCGGTCGAAGTGCCGCACGAAGACGTCGAACTCATCCACGTAACCATCGCCGGTCACGTCGTCGTGAGCATTGTCGGGCTGGCCGTCGCCGTCGTAGTCCTGTGTGCCCGAGGGGATGCCGTTGGCCTCCACCGGGTGGCTGACCCGCAGGCGGTTGTCGGCGTCGACGTCGTACTGCGGGAGGTTCGTGTAGAAGGCGTCAAGCTTCTGGTCCAGCATCGGGTCGATGTTGCGGAAGTCGGACCGCAGCACCAGCGGGTTGCCGTTCACGTAGTCGATGCCCGTGAACCGCGAGCCGATGTCACCGCTGATCATGACGTTCTTGCCGATCATGATCCGCGACGGGCTGATGATCGCGCTCTTCACCCGCTTTGCGATGCGGAAGTCCTGCGAGATCGTCCGCTTCACCGGCTGCCCGGCCCGCGAGTAGGCGTAGTCGTACCCGGTGGCGATGACGCGGATATCGGTGCCGTTCGCCAGCGGCGCGTACGTCACCGTGTACGCCAGCGGAGGGGTCGTGGACCCCGTTTGGCGCGGCTCCACCGCTACCGCCGGCGTGAACACCCAGTACGTCGTACGGTACTCGCTGCTGGTGTTCGCGGGCGCATTGCCGACCGCCACCTGCGAGAGACCGACCTCGGTCACGATGTCCTGGTCTTGGGCGTGGTCCTCGGCGATCGCCGCCGCCAGGCCGCTGGGCAGACTCAGGTCCTGCCGCCCCGTCGTTGGGCGCAGCACGGCGTGCTGGCCCAGGGCGCCGAGATTGCCGCTCCACAGGTTCCAGCCAAAGGAACTGTCCACGTTGCTGCGGGAAATCACGAAACGTGACGACGCGTTGCTCAGGCGGCGGGCCGCGATGGAGAGGCCCGTCTCCGCAGCGGACTGCGCCCGCGACACGTGAAGGTGCGTCGCGGCCGTGGTGATGTTGCCCTTGCTCGAGATAGCCATCGCTACCGAGAGCGAGCCGAAGAGGATGAGGAACATCATCGCCAGCACGGCGGCAACGCCGCGGCGCTTGCGGAGCCACTTGCGGCGGCCGAAGGCGCCGGGCGCGGCCGGGGTAGTGCTGCGAGGGCTGGTGCGAAGGGTTGTCATGGCGCTGCTCCGCCCGCTCATGGGGACACAATCCACGTCAGCCGCGTGATCTCTTCACTCTGAGTCTCGTGCGGCCCCTGGTAGCGGACGCTCACAGTGACACGCACGGGGAACTTGTCCACCGCGATCGCGGGCAGGCCGCTGTTGGCCACCTGCTCGTACGCGGGCACGCGGATGGTGCTGAAGTTGTAAGGGTCAACCTTCTCGACGGTGATCTGCTGCGACCAGCCGCTGAGCGGGCGCGGGTTGCCGTCGGTATCGAGCACCGGCTCGCCGTCGGGCCCGATCTCGGGCACGAGGTTGCCGAAGGCATCCACCGGGCCGTTGAATGTCCCGCCCAGGCCGAACGACAGGGCCGAGAGGTCGTCGAGGTCGTCGATGTCATCAATGGTGTACTCGCCGGTCTCCCGACCCCAGCCCACGACCACGGCGGAGGGGCCGGTGCCGACAAGGGTGAGGCCGGTCACCGGGTCATGGCGCGGCAGGCGGCGCGAGAGTTCGCGGACCTCGTTCGCCAGCAGCATGCCCGTAGCCGCCTGGCTCGACCAGGCGTTGGTGCGCGAGAACGACGCCTGGGCATCCACGAAGGCGAGCACGCCCACGCCGATAATCACCAGGGCCATCATCGTCTCCAGCAGCGTGAACGCGCCGCGGCGACCCGAAACCGATGGCTTGCGACGGAACAGACGGGGCCTCATGCCTTCTCCCTGCCTCCAGCGGGGCCTGTGCGGGGCACGCGACCCCTCCCCTGAAGCATCGGTTACTTGACGATCTGGCTCATCTTGAAGATGGGCAGGATGATCGCCATGGCGATGAAGCCAACGACTGTACCCATCATGAGGATCATGATGGGCTCGATCATCGACGTCACCGCTTTGATGTTGTCCTTGAGCTGCTTGGCGTAATAAACGGAAATCTCGTCAAGCACCTCACCAAGCTTGCCCGACTCCTCGCCGGCGCTGATCATCTGCGTCACCGCCTTGGGCAGGATGTCGCCCTGGCCGAGCTGGCTGGTGAGCTTCTTGCCGGTCTTCACCGCGGCGTGCACGCGCCGCCACAGCCCCTTGAACATCACGTTACCCGAAATGTCGCCGGTGATGGCCAGGGTGTCGAGCATGGGCACGCCCGCGTTGATCAGCTGCCCCATGGTCTGCAGCGAGCGGCTGATGTACAGCGAGCGGAACATCGTCCTGATCACGGGTATCGTGAGCTTGAGCTTGTCCACCCAGAACGAGCCGACCTCGGTCTTGGTGAAGGCGTAGAGGCAGCCGATGATCACCGCCAGCCCGCCCACCAGCAGGTACCAGTTCTCCACCATGAACTTCGACAGCCCCATCAGGAACTTGGTGGCCCAGGGAAGGATGTCCTCCTTGCCCTCGAACACCGCGCCGAACTTGGGCAGCACGAAGGTGAGCAGGAACACGGTCACGCACACCGCGAGCGTGCCGATGATCGCCGGGTAGATCGCGGCGCCCACCACCATCTTGCGGGTCTCGAGCTGCTGCCCGATGTACTGCGCGATGCGGTCGAGCATCTTGCTGAACGAGCCCGACATCTCCGACGCCCGCACCATGTTGATGTAAAGCGGGTTGAAGAGCTTGGGGTGCTTGGCGATCGCCTCGCTGAACTGCTTGCCGCCCTCCACGTCCTGCTTGAGCTGCTGCAGCACGCGTCGGAACCCCGGGTGCGTGGTCTGCTCGCCGATGCCGTCAAGGGCCGAGCGCAGGTTGATACCGGCGCGGATCATGACCGCCAGCTGCGTGGTGAAGTCCAGCACGTGCTTCTGGCTGGGCTTGCCCTGGTTCAGCTCCTTGAACTTCGCCACCCAGCCGCCCTGCAGCGTGTCGCTGGCGACCGCCGAGAGCGAGAGGATGTGCGCGCCCTGGTTGCGCAGCAGCGTGGAGGCCGTGCCCGCGCTGTCCGCGGCGATGACGCCCGTCTGCACCTGGCCGCCGCTTGTGCGGATCTGATAGCGGTAGTTGCCCATTGCGAAGTCCTATAGGTCCTAGAGGCCCCATAGGACCTCTACGATGGATGCACATCTCACTCAGGCCGCCAGCTGCCGCTCCAGCTTGTCGGGGAACGCCGCCTGCGCGATAGCGTCCTCGCGGCTGATGAGGCCGTTGAAGTACAGTTCCGCGATCGAGCTGTCCAGGCTGGTCATGCCGATCGCCCGGTTGGTCTCGATCACGTTGGGGATTTCGAACGTGCGCGCCTCGCGGATCAGGTTCCGCACCGCCGGCGTGCACAGCAGCGTCTCGACCGCGGGCACCATGCCCGGTCGGTCGATGCGGCTGAACAGCGTCTGGCTCACCACCGCCTGCAGCGTGTTGGCCAGCATCGAGCGGATCTGGTTCTGCTGACCCGCGGGGTACATGTCGACGATTCGCTCCACCGTCTGCGAGGCATTGACGGTGTGCAGGGTCGAGAGCACGAGGTGGCCGGTCTCGGCGGCCGAGATCGCCAGCGCCGTGGTCTCCAGGTCGCGCATTTCGCCCACCAGGATGATGTCGGGGTCCTGACGCAAGGCGTGCTTGAGGCCGCTGGCGAAGCTGGGCATGTCGGCGTGCAGCTCGCGCTGCTCAATCACGCACTGCTTGCTCTCGAACACGTATTCGACGGGATCCTCGAGGGTGATGATGTGCTTCTTGTACCGCTGGTTCATCGCCTCGATCATCGCGGCGAGCGTCGTCGACTTACCCGAGCCCGTGTCCCCGGTGACGAGCACCAGGCCGCGGGGCAGGTAGGTCAGGCGGGCGATCACCTCGGGCAGGTTCAGGTTCGCCAGCGGCGGCACCTTGGTCTTGATCATTCGCATCGCCAGCCCCACGGTGCCGCGCTGCATGTGCGCGTTCACGCGGTAGCGTGCGAGGCCCTCGACCTGGAACGAGAAGTCCGAGTCCTTGTTCTTGTTGAAGGTCGAGAGGGCCTCGGGTGGGGCCATCTTCTCGACGAAGCTCTGCGCGATAGCCGGCGTGATCACCGGGAAGTCCATCGGGGTCATCACCTGGTGGCAGCGGATCATGGGCGGCTGCCCGCTGATCAGGTGCACGTCCGACGCGTCCGCCTCATACGCGGCCTTCAGAATCTGGATCAGGTCCACAGGTAGCTCCCGATTGGCCCAACGCACCGCCAAGCCGCGGCGGTCCGGAAGGGCTCAAGGAGCTATCGGCGCTTCCGGCGGGCGAGTTAACCGGGGCGCTCTGTGATTCCTGTCACGCTCCCACAGGACCTATAGGACCCGTTCGACCTATAGGACCTATGGGCCGCGTCTCTGCTCAGCCCAGCTGCTCCAGGCTCGCCCCGAAGTTGATGTGGAAGGGCTGCCCATCAATCACCAGCGCCGGGACCGACTTCACGCCCGCGCTGCGTGCCTCGCCGATCCGCTGCTTGGCGCTGCCCAGGTGCACCACCTCGACGTCGTACTGCCGGCGATCGATCGCCGCCGCGACCTGCTGCTCGGCGGCGACGCACACGGGGCACCCGGCGTGGTAGAACGTGGCCTTCTTCATGGCTGAACCTCCTGATAAACTGCACGCGTCCACCGTGGACGCGCTTGAGGACCGTACCGGCGCGATGCCCGTCTTCAAGAGGGCACCGTCCGGTGGGGTAGGCACCAAACGGTCGCAATCACGGCGATTCCCGATGCAGAAAAACTCCATCCCCGCCATCCCCGTCAGCCACATGGTCGAAAGCATCGTCGGCTGCAAGTGGTCGATCCACGTTCTCACGCAGATCCGCGCGGGCACCACCCGCCCCGGCGCCCTCGCCCGCTCAGCTCCGGGACTGTCCACCAAGGTCCTCGCGGAGCGCCTCGACAAGATGATTCGCTTCGGCATCGTCGAGCGCAAGGCGTACCCGGAGGTCCCCCCGCGCGTCGAGTACCACCTCACGCCCTTCGGCGAGAAGTTCGCGAAGATCATCGATGAGGTCGAGAAGCTCCAGTCCGAACTGCGTTCGCGGGAAACGCTTCAAGAGTGAAGCGCGGCAAAACCTGCGGCCAGAACGCCGCTGAACAATAGGTGTGCAGCGAACTTGATCGCAGACCATCGCTTGTGATAGGACACATGCTCTCCGTTGCAGAAGTGGTCCCATCGTTCGGTGATTCCGTGGAGCCGGCCCAAACGGAGCTGCATGCTCACCCGGCCAAGGTCGTTGGCGCTCCGAATGAGCACCGTTTCCATGCAGAACACCGCATCTCGCCACGACTTCAGGGCGCACAGTCGGGAGAACTCGACCAGTAGCTCTCCGACAACCACGCCTCCCGCGAGCGCAAACATCGGCATGAGCGTTCCCGTGGCTGCGGCGATAGCACCCGTCACTGGGAGTCCAACCGCAAGTACTTCAATGGCATTGGGTGCCGAGCGGTATGTGAACTCAGGGTGTAGATCATGCAGGAGGGAGTCCCCGTAAGACCAACGCATGAACCGCGTGTAGTCTCTCCGACCCTCAAACCACCATGGATGCTCAACAACCGCAGAGGGTTCGGCGATGAACGCGCCCCCGTGTCGTCGAGACACTCGCAAGAGGTAATCGATGTCCTCGCCGCCGCCGCCCTTGGGGAAGACCGTCCGGAAGCGCTCCAATCGGGCCACGGCACCGCGCACAAGCACGTTCGACGTCGGAGCCCAAGCGAGTTCGCAGGCCTGCTCGGCTAATCGGAAGAAGGTCAGAATGTCCGAGGCCTCCACGCCCCGCTGATACCGCGTCTGTGCAGGCTGAAACCGAGTAGGGCCGAAGAAGCCGGTTGCGTTCGGGTTGCGCGCCACGGCAGCCTCGTATCGGACCAGTAGATTCGGAGCCGGGGCGACATCATCGTCGAGGAAGAGGACCCATTCCCCCTGACTCCTGTCGAGTGCCGTGTTTCGAGCACCCGCAGAGCCCAGATTGCGCTCGTTGCGGATCACGTCCACGCTCTCTCGATCGCACATCGCGGCGACTTCAGGAGGTAGAGCACTGCATGGATTGTCGATCACGATCAACCAACGCGTGCGAACGCCCGCCGGTGGCGCAAGCGACAGGATCGCCCGAAGGGGGGCCGTCTCGAGACGATACGTTGGAACGATGATGTCAAGCGTTTCCATTGCGGAACATCCACGCCTGCTCATGTGGCTGTAGACAGAAACAATGCGCTCCGGTGTCGCACGATTCGCGAACATCACGAAACTCGACGCGCAGTTGCACAAGCTCCGTCGGCCGCTGACGCGCGCGTGAACTGACCCAAGGACAGATTACCAAGCCCCCATCTTGCAGAACCAGGGTGCGACCCTCCAATCCGCAAGAGCGTCCATCGAGAGCCTCCCCCTCGCAGCATCGTGCAATGTCAGCGAAGAACCGGGGAGAATTGGTTTTGATCTTCCATCGCGCCGAGTCCCTCTCGATAGCGCGGATCACCGGCGCATGTTCCGGACGGAGCCGGAGGTCAGGCGCGTTGACTCCCATGTACCCGTCATCGAACACCGGCTGGAACTTCACCCCCGCCGCACCAGCGTCCTCGCACCGTTGCACGAGCCGCTGTACGTGAGTGAGCGAGCAGTTTGCTGCCGAGAGTACGCAGTTAACCGTGAGTTCGAGCCCGTGCGCTTGCGCGAGTGCAGCCGCAGTGGTTAAGTTATCGAAGATGCGCTCCATCTGCTCGCGGGACATTGCGCGGGCTCGCATCATGGATGCTTCATCGGCGCCATCAATCGAGAATGCAAACCCGGTTGCTCCCGCTTGCCTGCAGGCCTCCAGCCTCTCCGCCGATGCGATCAGGCCATTGGTGATGACAATCCGATCCGAGACGCCGCAGTCGACGTAGTGCGCCACTATCCGATTTAGCTGTCGGTTCAAGAGTGGCTCGCCGCCGGAAAACACCACCCGATCAACCCCGGCCCTCCGAATGATTGCCTCATCGGCGCAGCACTCCAAAGTTGGCCGATCGCGACGTTCCCCCGTCCTACCGTCGCCCCAGCGGCAATAGCGGCACCTTGCGTTACAGCGATATGTAATGTCTACAACCAGTGTGACTCGCACGGCCGTCCCCCTGCAGCACGCCGAGCTTACGCCTCAATGTTGAGGATCGCAAGCCTGCGAAGCTGTGGAATAGGGTGCCACTTTCCCGCAGGGTCGCCGATCTACCCACCCTGCACGGCCTTGCAGGCCGCCACCGCCATCTGATCGCACCGCTCGTTCTCCGGATGCTCGTTGTGGCCGCGGATCCAGTGGAACGTCACTTTGTGCTGCGACGCCAGCGCGTCCAGCGCCATCCACAGGTCCTGGTTCTTCACCGGCTGCTTGCTCGCGGTGCGCCAGCCCTTGGCCTTCCACCCTTTGATCCAGTCCTTCAGCCCATTGAGCACATACTGCGAGTCGCTGTAGAGCTCGACGATACTCGGCCGCTTGAGCGCGGTCAGCCCCTCGATCACGGCCCGCAGCTCCATGCGGTTGTTGGTGGTGTCGGGCTCACCGCCGCTGGCCTCGCGCTGAGTGCCGCTCGCGGGGTGCTTGAGGATGTACGCCCACCCGCCGGGGCCCGGGTTGCCCGAGCACGCGCCGTCGGTGTACAGCTCGACTTTCGTGGGTGCTTCGTCGGTCATGGCACGACGCGTTACCTCGTCCCCGACTTGCGCTCGACTCGACCGGGCTTGGGCGGCGGCGCCTTGGCCGGCTGCGGCGGCGCGGGCTCCTGCTTGGGCGTTGGCGCGGTCTCCGCCTTCACCTCCGCCGGCTTGGGCTCCGAGCGCGTCTCGGCCCGTGTCTCCTCCGGTATCGCCCGCCCGCTCAACGCCGCGGCCGAAACCATCGCCACGCCCCCACCCTCGCCGCCGGTCTCCTGCATGAACCGCGCCAGGGCGAGGTCGTGGGCCGCGTGGTATGCCTTGCCCAGCTTGCTCCAGTCAAAGTCCCACGACCGCCGATCCACCTCGTTCCGTAGGGCGATGCGGTCGCGCCGCTCCATCTTGCAGAACTCCACCAGGTACTTCGCCAGCTCCGCCGCCGCGTCGAAGAACCCCCGCCCGCGCCGCTTGAGCACCATCAGACCGCTCTTCTCCGGCTCCTGGTAGTTCTCCTGCACGTATCGGCCGAAGCCCGCCAGGTCGCTCGTCACCGCCGGCACCCCCATCGCCGCGCATTCCAGCGGCGTGTACCCCCACGGCTCATAAAGGCTCGGGAACAGCCCCAGGTGGCACCCGCGCACGAACTGGTCGTACTCCACGCCCCACAGCCGATTGGTCGGCGTGATGAAGTCCGGGTGGTACACGACCTTCACCGGGTCCTCCTGCCGGTTGAACAGCTGGAGATTTCTGATCTGATTGAGCACCGGGTCCTGCTGGTCCTCCTCCAGGATGTGCGTCACCACCATCGGCAGGCAATGCTGCTTCAGCGCGTGCTGCGCCCGCCGGTACCGAAGCATCCAGTACTCGTCGATCAGGTCGTCCAGCCGCAGCTTCTCCCCCGCGGCCGCGCGCGAGAACAGCCGCCGCCCCACGCCCTCGGTGATGTGCCCGCACACCTCCTCGAGCTCGTTGAGCACGCCCCGCTTCTCCATCGCCAGCGGGTTGAGGCTCTTGGTCGCCTTTTTGGAGATCACAAAGCACACCACGGTCTTGTCCGACCCCTGCGCCTTCAGCTCCGCATTGAGGCGCGCCATGGCCTCCAGCACCACGTCGAAGCCCTTGTTCTTGGGCTCGTACCGGCCGCTGGTGAAGAAGTACAGCGTCTTGTCGAGGTCAAAGCCGTAGCTGGGGAAGAAGTGCCCCATCGTGAACTTGTGGATCTCGTCCTTGTACACCCCGTGCAGCCGCTGCTGCTCGTGCCCCGCGTTGTACAGCCCGATCGTGAGCCCGTTGGGCGTCACCACATCCACCGGCCGCCCCAGCAGGTAGTTGCACTCCTCGGCCGTGACGCTCGACACCGTCGTGAATACGTGGGCCCCATGGGCGCACGCACGCTCGATGGTGTGCTGCGTGACCACGTTGTACTTCTTCGCCTCCCACTCCTGGTTCAGCCAGGGGAGCTGGTCGTAGAAGTCATCGCGGCTGCTGGCGATGTACCGCCCCAGCAGCGTCGCGTGCGTGGTGAACACCGTCGCGATCGGCAGCCGTCTCTTGCGGATCGCCGGGATAGCCAGCCCGCCCATCCACTCGTGGAAGTGCGCCAACATCGGCTGCGGCGTCACGCCCGGGCTGGTCGCCCGCGTCTGCGCGTACGGCCGGTGCTCCGCCAGCGCCTCCAGCAGCCGCCGCACGCCGTCCGCGAAGCTGATCACGCCGTCGATCAGGTAGTCCTGCGAGGGGCTCTCGATCCGGTGGTCGGCCCAGTACTCGTACTTGATCGGCCCCATCCGGTCGTGCCCGGGCCAGTGCTCGATCAGCATCACCCGCGGCCGTCCAGGCACCAGCCACCGGCCGTAGTGCACCACCAGGCCCTGATCGCGCAGCTGCTGCAACGCCCGCGAAACCCACCCCGCGGGCTTCGCCTCCTCAAACTCAACCTGCGCCTTCCCCGCGTCCCACGGGCCGATCAGGCAGTACCGGTCCCCCCACCGCTGCACCATCAGCGGCGCCTTGCTCCGCAGCACCTGGTAAATCCCGCCGACCTGGTTGCAGACCTCCCACGCCACCTCGAACAGCATCGGCCCCGGCGCGGGACGGGTCGCCCCGTCCTCCGCCAACGTCGGGGCGCCGTGCACGTGATCGCTGCTGGCGGGGTCGGTCTGAAGGTTGCGCTCGGCCATGGGCCGAACTGTACACGCACCGCCAAGCACCCATCCCGGGAGCCGGTCTCTCAACCCGTACCCTGAGGCATGGACCACCTGCTCGCTCAGCTCTCCGCCCGTGTGCGCGACGCTCGAAGTATCGTGGTGCTCACCGGGGCCGGCGTTTCGGCAGAGTCGGGTATCCGCACCTTCCGCGACACCATGGAAGGGCTGTGGAAAGAGTTCGACCCCGCCAGGCTTGCCACCCCCGAGGCCTTTGCCGCCGACCCCGAGCTGGTCACCCGCTGGTACGACTGGCGACGCCTGGGCTGCCTCGCGGCCGAGCCCAACCCGGGGCATATGGCCCTCGCCGACCTGGAACGACAGCAACGCTCGAAGCACAACCCTCAAAGCCCCGGCGGGGCAATGGGCTTCACCCTGCTGACCCAGAACGTCGACCGCCTCCACCAGCGCGCCGGCTCCGTCAACGTGGTCGAACTCCACGGCTCCATCCTCCAGTGGCGCTGCTGCAAGACCGGCGACAAGACCACGCCCCCACCCGAGGCCTTCAAGGAGTTCCCTCCCCGGAGCACCTGCGGAGCCCTCCTCCGCCCTGACGTTGTCTGGTTCGGCGAGACGCTCCCGCCCGAGGCCCTGGACGCCGCGGATGACGCGGTCGCGTCATGCGATGTCTTCATCAGTATCGGCACCAGCAGCGTCGTCTACCCCGCCGCCGGCTACATCCAGCAGGCCTGCGCCCGGGGGCGCGTTCACGGCCGAGATCAACCGCGACGAAACTCCGATCAGCCGCTCTGTGGATGTGAGCCTCCGCGGAAAGAGCGGCGAGGTGCTGCCCGAACTTCTCCGCCTGCTCTGCTGAGAGCCGATCGCGCCAGCGATCGAGTTCCATCGTCCTGACGAGCCAGCCGCGCCAGCGATCAGTTCTCATCACCCCACGGATGACCGATCGCGCGCCCGCGATCAACCCTTCCCGCCCGCCACGAACTTCAACTCACCCAGTCAATCCCGTTCATCACTCCGCAATCAGGACACACCCGGTCCACCCGCCCTGTCATGTCCGCGCGGCACCGCGCGCACACCGGCGTCCCTACCGGCGGTAGCGGCTGCGGGGCCGCCCGCCGTGCGATCGTGGACCCGCACTCCGGGCACCGCGCATGCGGCACAAGCCCCGCGCGGTTGTACCCGCAGTACGGGCATTCCCCCCGGCTGTAACGGTCGCGGTTGACGCCTCGCAGCACCGCCGGGGGGATCGCGTCCGGGTGCACATACTCGAAGTTCCGCCCCAGCATTGATTCAACCGACGGCTCGCGCGCCGGCGGGGGCGGCACCAGCGGCCACGGGCACCCGCACTCCACGCACGCCCTCGGCCCAATGCCGGTGACCACCCCGAAGCCGCGCACCTCCGCATCAGGCGCCGACTCCAGCGGGTACGCGCAGTCCGGGCATGCACGCCCCTTCATCGCCGCGCCCATCCGCCTCATCCGCCGCTGACCGATCCACATCGGCGCCAGCATCGACGCGGGGATCACCAGCAACATCAACGGTGCTGTGATGTACGGCGCGGGCAGCCCCCACCCCGACGCCCCCGCCAACGGCAGCACCTGCGGGAGAAAGTACAGGATCGGGATCAACCCTACCCACTGCGAATCCATGTACGCGAACGATGCGCGGTGCCCCCACTTGGGCTTCTCCAGCACGGCAAGCCAGTAGGCCCGCCGCCGCCGGAGCTTCTCGGCCACTTCTTCTGCCGTGCGGAGCAAGCCGGCTTCCACATGCAACGCGCGGTACCGTCGCGCGTGGTGCAGCAACGCCTCGCGCCGCAGCCGCAGCGCCAGCATCGGCAGCGTGTCGCGCGGCTTGCGCACGGCAGACACCAGCATCACCGCGATCATCGCAAGAATGAACACCGAATACGCGTACTTGGGGGTCGTCTTCGTCCCGAAGAACTCGCTCAGGGCGGTCCCCGCGTTCAGCATCAGGACCACGACGCCGAGAACCAGTCCGATCATCAGCACCGGCCCCACGATCATCATGGGCCGCCGGCGCAGCACCACCGTGAGACGTCGCATCGTGAGGCGCTTGAGGTCCAGCGTGTACCGGCTCCGCAGCCTGACCTTCCCCCGGAACCGCCCTCCTGTAACCCACCCGGCGAGTCTCCCCAGGCGGCGCATCGCGCGCTTGGGGCGCTTCACCGGCAGTTCTTCGAAGGCCGCGAGCCCCGCCAGCGGGTCGTATGTCGCCGCGAGCTTCTCCCAGGTGGTGGTGTGGGGCTCGGGCATGCGAGTGCATCGTCGGGCGAATCGCCCGACGGGTCTCCTGCTTGCTTACCAGTCCAGCGGGTTCAGCCACGCCTGCGCCAGCTCACTCACCCCAACATCCACGTCCGCGTGCTGCCACGTGAGCCGGCCCGAGTCATTCACGCGCCCGAGCACGGTGAGCCGCACGCCGCCAAAGTCGCGGAGCACGTTACGCACCTTCGGCAGGTCCGCATCGCGAACTTCGAGGATGTAGCGGCTGGCCGACTCGTTGAACGCGAGCTGGGCCGCGTCCAGGTGGTCGTCGCTGATCGTGAGTTCGGCGCCCAGCGGCGGGGTCGAGGCCTGCGCGTCGGACTTGCCCAGAATCGTGGAGAGCAGAGAGGAGCCTGCGCCGGAAGAAGCGCCAGGCGTGCCGCGCTGGCTCGCCGTCGTGCTCCCCGTTGTCGCGATCAGCATCTCCGCGATAGCGACCAGCAGGCCGCCGTCCGATGCATCGTGCGCGCTCTGCACCAGCCCATCCTGGATGCACTGCGCCACGGCCCGCGCCGTTGCTGGCCCCAGCGTGAGGTCCGGGATGAGGATGGTGTCATGAGCCGGGCTGAAAGACCGGGCACCAGCCACTGCCGCGTACAAGGAACCGGCCATCTGCGGCTGGTTCACGCCAATCAGAACCAGCACGTTCCCAGGCTTCTTCGCGTCCATCGTCACGCACCGCGACACGTTCGTCACGTGAGCCAGCCCGGTAATCAGCAGCGTCGGCGGGATCTCGATCACCCGCTCCTTCCCCGTCGCCGGGTCGGTGTACCGCAGCTGGTTGTTCAGCGAGTCCTTGCCGCTCACGAATGGTGTGCGGTACGCCTTCGCCCCCGAATAGCACCCCTCCGCCGCCCGCACCAGCGAGCCCAGGTTCTCCGGCTTGGCGCAGCTGGGCCAGCAGAAGTTGTCAAGGATGGCCGTGCGGTCCGGGTTGCCGCCCACGCACACGATGTTCCGCACGCACTCATCGATCGCGGCGATCGCCATCCAGTACGGGTCGCTCCCCGCCACCTGCGGATCGCCCAGCGGCGTCGCCAGCCCGCACCCGATCGCGATCCCTCTTCCACTCCCAGAAACTGGCTCCAGCACCGCCCCGTCCCCTGGCCCGCGCCCGCCCGGCCCCACCAGCGGCTTCAGAATCGTGTTCCCCTGCACCTCATGGTCGTACTGGCGGATGATCCAGTGCTTGCTCGCGATCGTCGGGTGTGAGAGCAGCGAGAGCAGCGACTGCTGCACGCCCTTCCCCGATGGATCGCTGTATCGCTGCACCGCTGTATCACTGCCCCCGGACAACGCCCACGTCGCCTCCCGCGTCGGCGTCGGAATGCCCTCGTGCAGGAAGTGCATCGACAGCCGCCCAACCTCCGTCTTCTCGTAGAACAGCACCAGCTCCGCACCCTCGGTGCCAAAGTGCCCCAGGTCCGCCAGCTCGACGTGCTCCTCGAGACAGATCCGCTGCAGGTGCGGCAGGTTCTCCGGCGGCACGGCCAGCACCATCCGCTCCTGCGCCTCGCTGATCCAGATCTCCGTGTACGACAGCCCCGCGTACTTCAGCGGCGCCCGCTCCAGATGCACCTCCGCACCGATCTCGCCGCCCATCTCGCCCACCGCCGACGAGAACCCGCCGGCGCCGCAGTCCGTGATGGCGTTGAAAAGTGGTGACGGAGTGACGGAGGGTCGAAGTGACGAAGTGCTTTCGGGCGGGACAAAGTCGCGCGCCCGCAGGATCGCATCCAGCAGCCGCTTCTCCTCGATCGCGTTGCCGATCTGCACCGCATGGCTGAACTCGTCGCTGTGCCCCTCCTCCAGCTCCGCCGACGAGAACGTCGCCCCGTGGATCCCGTCCCGCCCCGTCCGCCCGCCCAGCGCGATGATCCGGTCGCCGTTCTTCGCCTTGCCCTTGATCAGGTGCCGCGGGATCAGCCCGATGCACCCGCAGAACACCAGCGGATTACCCACGTACCGGTCATCGAAGTACACGGCCCCGTTCAACGTAGGAATCCCCATCCGGTTGCCATAGTCGCGCACCCCCGCCACCACATCGCTCAGAATCCTGCGCGGGTGCAGCGTCCCCGGCGGCGTGCTCGTCATCCCCGGGTTCGCCACGCAGAACACATCCGTGTTCGCGATCGGCTTCGCGCCCAGCCCTGTGCCGATCACGTCGCGGATGCACCCGCCCGCGCCCGTGGCAGCGCCGCCGTAAGGCTCCAGCGCCGACGGGTGGTTGTGCGTCTCCACCTTGATGCACACGCCGTGCTGATCGTCCAGCGCGATCACCCCCGAGTTGTCCTTGAACACCGACAGTGTCCAGTCGATCCCCTCATCGATCAGCTCGAACGTCGCGGCCGCCACCGTCGACTTCAGCAGGTTCCCGATCGTCACCGACCCATCCGCGTTCACCGTGTGGTTCGGGTGCTCGCCCCACGGGATCGGGTCTTTCCAACCCTTCGGCCCAGAACCCGGCGTGTACCGGATCGTGCTCTTGAGTGTCTTGTGCACGCAGTGCTCGGACCACGTCTGCGCCAGCGTCTCCAGCTCGATGTCGGTCGGGTCGCGCCCGATCCGCCGGAACTCCGCCTGCACTGCCCGCATCTCGTCCAGGCTCAGGAACAGGTGGGCATCCCGCGAGAGTCGCGTCAGTTCCTCTTCGCTCAACCCGAGAATCGGCACCGACCGCAGTTGCAGCTTGTACCCGTGCCCCCGCGGCAGCGCCTTCGGCTGCCACGGCCCTGCGCTGATCTGGTGGATCACCGGGTTCGCCAGCACCTGCTTCGCCAGTGTCTCTGCCTGCTCTTTCGATACTCCTGCGAGATCAAACCGTGACCCCGTCGAAACCAGTGGCATCGACCCGGTGAGGTCCTTGATCGCGTCCATCACCGACTGGGCCGCGGGGTCCATGACGCCCGGCAACGGGTGCACCTCAATTGTTTGCACCGCCCCTTTCACTTCCGCGGCCCCGACCGTCGCCTGCTCGGTCACCGGGTCGCTCAGCAGCCGCGCCAACACCCGGTCCAGCATCGGCCCGTCAAGGTCCGCCTCCACCAGGTACACCTTCGCGGTGTTGACCTCGCGCAGACCATGGAACCCCAGCGCCTCGGCCCGGCGTTTCACACTGTGAGCACGCGGATCGGGCAGGTTGGGACGGGTCCGTACTTCGATGCGGTGGAGGGTGGGCACGGGGCCATGGTAGTGCGGACGGTTGAGAGGTGATCATCGCACATGGCGGGGCCGGCGCCACCGGCGCATCTATCACGCCACGCAATACTTAGGTGCAAACGAAAACGCCCCGGGATCGTGAGACCCTGGGGCGTGGGGCGCTCGGCGGGCGTGACCGGGTCTTGCGACCCGCCGCCGAGCACTTGATTGGGGGCGGCCACTGGTCCTGAGCTGGCCGCTGAAAGTGTCATGTTGCCTGCGCCCGTTCCATTGCGGAAGGGAGGGCGGATTAGAGCAGACGAGGGCACGGGGCTCAATCACCTGTTTGAGGACGCTGGTTGCGTGCGGGGCGGCATCCGCGCGCAAGGTTCTCGGGCGTCAGCAGCTGCGCGCCAAGCCACGACCGCTGGCGGCGGGTCTGGATTGCTGGTGGATGAGTCAAAACCGGGTCACACTTGTGCCGGGAGTCTGGCGCATGTGCAGATTGGCTGTCATCCTGGTGGCCTTGCCGACGGTGCTGCCTCTGGCGGCGTGCGGTTCCAGCCGCGTTTCTGTGCCGCACACCCGCAGCCCCGCCCCTGTCTACGCGGGGTCGCAGGGAGCCGGGTCGGAGGTCGTGTTCCACGGCGTACTGATCGCCGTCGCGGACGAAATTGCCGGCGACGAGTTGTCGCGCCGCGACGCGGCCCTGAACGTGCGCGAGCCGGCAACCGCATTCGACATCGACTCCTGGCCCTCGGCACCGGTCCCGGCGCTGGATGACGCCCGGTACCTGGTCCTGCCGCGGGATGCACGCACGCTGATCTACTTCAACACCGCCAACCCGCGGGGCTCGCAGCGCGGCGACCTGTACTTCTACTGGCGCTCCTGGGAGTAAGCCCGCGTCATCGAGCCAAAAAAAGTCAACGCCCGGGCGGCCACGAGGCCAACCCGGGCGTGGAACTCAGTCCCCTCGGCGTCGCGCCCACCGCCGGGTCCATTGGCGGTCCCTGCCGCCCCGGAAGCGTCCAGTCCGCCGGGGCCCCGCAGGCCGAGGGCAAAGGGCGGGTGCTTGAAGCCCGCCGTCTCTCCTTCCTCCGGGCAGCCTTGCGATCCGTCGCATACCCGTCGGACACCTCTAGTTTCAAATTCGCTGCCAGGTGGGGCAACGAATTGGCGTGCGCGGAGGGTGGATGTGGGAGGGGTGGGAGGGCGTCGCAGCGAACTGCGTCGCCGCCGATCCGGGACTTCGCCACGAGCGGCTCAGTCCCGGCCTCGTGGAGAGCGGCTCAGTCCGGCTTCGTCCATGCATGATGAAAAGAAAACGGCCGGCGTGTGGCGCCGGCCGTGGGGTGCTCAGTTGTGGTCGCGATCAGTCGAAAGGCTCGGTGATCGGCGGCGGATCGACGCGGCGCATCGCCATCGACATCTCCATTCGGAAGTTGCACAGCGGGCGGTTGCGGTTGGCGTAGAACACCTGGATGCGGGCGTCCTGACCGTCGCTCAGGAAGCTCAAGCGGTCGAGGTCGATGCGCTGAAGGGTGTTGGCCGCGACGCCGCCAAGGTCGATCACGAGCTGGCCGTTGATGAAGACCCAGAGGTCGTCGTTGGCCTTGAAGGAGAAGTACTGGCCCTGCCCGTGCCGGTAGGTGAAGGTCGAGTCGATCGTGTAGGTGAAGTGGTAGTTCTTGTTGCCGCCCTGGGCGCCGCCATTGGCGCCCTGCAGGCGGCCGTTGACCATGAAGAAGCCCTCGAGCTGGGCGTAGTGCGTGTCGAGCGAGTCGTCGAACACGTAGCGGTTGGTGCCCGGGATCCGGTTCAGCGTGAGCGGGATCAGGGCGGACATGTTGACGCCCGGCACATCGCGGAACCATTGCGAGAAGCTGTTGGCGCTGGTAACCGCGCCGCCGGGATTCACATCCATCTGACCCGTGACGTCGCCCACACGGCCCTGGATATAAGCCTTCGCCGGACCCGGCATGATGTTCTGGCCCGAGGCGTCCTTCCACTGGGTGGAGACCTTGTAGCCCGTGGAGCGGAAGATCGGCTTGCCGTCGGCGTCGAGGGTGTCCTGCACCATGCCGGCGTAGTGGCCGAAGCCCTGGGCGGGGGTCATCTCGAAGTCGGGGTGGCCGCCCGCGACGTTGCGGGCGCGGAAGTCGCGCACCACGCCCTCCATGCGGACGAACGCGGGGAGCGCAGCGTAGGGGTCGGATGGCGTGGTGCCGCCGGTCGTGCCGCCGGTAGTACCCCCACTTCCGCCGCTACCGCCGTTCCCGTTGCCGTTGCCAGGCGGGGGCACGGCCAGGGCGAGCCCGCCGGCGAGCGCGGCCAGGACGGCTGCTGACTGAGCGAAGGTGGAGAGCTTGAGACGCATAAGGAACCTCCCTGCAAACGTCGCGTCGGCTTGTGGCCCACGCGGGAACCGCACACGATCAAGGTTCCGATTCGCGCCGGCGGCGTGCCAGCCTCATGGGCGGAAAGTTGGGGGTGATGCGCCGGAGCAGGTGGGCCTGTGCGGGGTGTAGCGGCCCCCTCGCGTTCGGCCCTCGCTCCATCGCCTTTCCGAGTCCATCGAGCTGCGTCAGCGGTGTGGATCAGCGCGCGGTTGCTGTCTTCCAAGCCAAAGCACCCGGGGGGCCGATGTAGTGTGCGGCCCGCCGGCCCAAGGGCGGTCCTGTGGCCGCGGACGGAACGCGGTTATCGGGACCAACGGAGCCGGGACGGGCGTGGCGGCCAGCAGCGGGCGCGAAGGGATTCCATGGATACGTTCGTGATTGAGGGCGGTCACCGCCTGTTCGGGCGGGTTCGGATCAATGGCTCCAAAAACGCGGCCCTGCCCATGCTGGCGGCGGCCCTGCTGACGGACCAACCCGTCACGCTGCGGGACGTCCCCAGCCTCGCGGACATCCGCAACATGCTCAAGTTGCTGGGCGAGCTCGGCTGCACCAGCGAGGCAGGGCTGGTGGACGGGGCCGTGCGGCTTCAGTCGACCGACGAGAGCCTCTCGCACGCGCGGTACGAGATTGTGAAGACCATGCGGGCGTCGATTTGCACGCTCGGTCCGATGCTGGCCCGGCGCGGGTACGCCCGGGTCTCCATGCCCGGCGGGTGCGCCATCGGCGATCGGCCCGTGGACCTGCACCTGCGGGGGCTGGCGGCCCTCGGTGCGCAGGTGACGCTCACGGCGGGCGATATCTATGTCAAGGCGCCCCCGGGCGGGCTGGTGGGGGCGACGGTATTCCTGGGCGGTTCGTTCGGCTCGACGGTGCTGGGTACCGCGAACGTGATGTCCGCCGCGACCCTGGCCAAGGGCACCACCATCATCGAGAGCGCCGCGTGCGAGCCGGAGATCGTGGACCTCGCGAACCTGCTGAACGCCATGGGCGCGAAGATCACCGGCGCGGGCTCGCCGCGCATCACCATCCAGGGCGTGGAAGAGCTCCATGGCGCGGACTACACCGTCATCCCCGACCGCATCGAGGCGGGCACGTTCATGATGGCTGCGGCCATCACGAACGGCGATCTCACGCTCGACAACTGCCCGATGGACGCGCTGCTGAGCGTGACGTACACGCTTGCAGCTTGCGGCGTGCACGTGCAGCCACTGACCAGCCTGCCGGTGACGAGCACGAATGGGTTCGGACACGGCAATGGGCATAACGGGCACGCGAATGGGAACGGCTACGCCAACGGCAACGGAGTGCGCCACCGCACTCCGGCGCTGACGATCACGAGCGGCAGCAGCGATCCATTTAGGAATACGGATAACGACCCCATGCGGCGCAGCGTGCGAGTAACCTGCGACCGCGTGCTGCGGCCGGTCGAAGTGACCACGCAGCCGCACCCCGGGTTCCCGACCGACCTGCAGGCCCAGCTCGCGGCCTTGCTCACCCTGGCCGACGGCAACTCGGTGATCACCGAGCGCATCTTCCCCGACCGCTTCCTGCACGTGGCCGAACTGCTCCGGATGGGCGCCAAGGTGATCCGCCAGGGCTCGACCATCGTCATCAGCGGCGTGCGTGGCCTGGTCGGCGCGCCCGTCATGGCCAGCGACCTGCGTGCCAGCGCGGGGCTGGTGCTCGCCGGCATGGCGGCGCAGGGAACGACGGTCGTTAACCGCGTGTACCACCTTGACCGCGGCTACGAGCGCATGGAGGACCGCCTGCGGTCCCTGGGCGCGTGCATCGAGCGGGTGGACGAAAAGGTGGCGATGGGGGCCGAAGCCGTCGGCGCTTCGTAAGTACTTGTCCTGCAGAACCATCGACCGGGGCGCCCTCGCCCCGGTTTTTCCTTGCGCGGATTTGCAGCAACCGGCCTGCACCCCGCTCAGTAGACTCGGGCGTCAGCGAGAGGAGAGAGACATGACCGAGTTCCCTGGGCGTGGCCGCGTCGCGGCCGGGTTGAGCGTTTTGCTGCTGGCCGCGGGTGCTGCCCAGTCAGCTACGACGCTTGCGGTGCAGGTTTCATTGGCCGGCCAGGAGAACTGGCAGACCTCGCTCAACGCCTTCCCAGGCGCGTCGGTGGACGTGCGGGTGCTGGTGTCCTACCAGGGGAGCGCGGCGCCGCTGGGATTTGCGTTCACAAGCTATCAGCCCACCCTCAGCAACTGGCATGCGACTGACACACTCGGGCCGCTCGTCAACAACGGCTGGGGCGGTCAGCAGACCACCCCCATCGGGGCCGTGCAGGATGCACCGGGGCAGTACGGACGGATCATTCCCTACGCGTTCTCGAATATTCCCGAGAACAACCGGGTAATCGGGCACATCAACACAGTGTCGGGCACCACGTACCTGCGCGTGGCACAGCGGCAGGTGACATCATGGTTCGGCGGCACGGGGAACACCTCAGGCGGCAGCGGCGTGACCGCGTGGCAGCTCAGCGACCAGGGTCGAACGGCGTCCACGCCCGCATTCAGTCCCGCGCTGGTCAATGTGACGCTGTTCAAGTTCAAAGTCCAGCTCTCGAGCACGGAAGTCGGCCGCACTCTGCACGTGGACATCCCTGCCGCCGGAATCAGCAACGGACGCAACAACGGGCAGCCGTACGTCGCGTGGTTCCAGAGCATGTCCGAGCCGGTGGGCTCGCTGCTGGAGGTGCCATCCGTAGTGACGGCGTCAATCAATCTGCTCCCCTCGCCAGGCACACTGCTCCTCCTGGCACCCCTCGCTGTGGTACAGCGGAGACGGCGCGGCTGAACCACGAAGACGGAATGAAAAAAAAACGGCCGCTTTCGCGGCCGTTTTGGCATCAGAGCTCGACGGGCGTTCACAGGGGTGGCGTGACGACCGGCGAGTTGATCCAGCCATAGGGGCGTTGCCGCCAGTTCGTGGCGTTGCTGGTGTTGTCCGGCTCGACACGGACGAACGTGCTGGTGTTGAGGGCGTAGAGGTCCCAGCAGTCGGTGTCGGCTGCTTCCCGGACTTTCTTCTGCGGGCCGCGCGAGACGTCGAAGAGAGCAACGTGGCCCTCGGCGTAGCCGATGAAGCCGCGCTTGGTGTGGTTCTCAGCGACCTGGTCGCTGCTGCCGAACCAGCCGTCGCGCACGAACTGGTTGTGGAAGTAGATGGACTCCTCGACGAAGAGCGGCACACCGGAGAGCAGGCGGAGGGCTGTGGTGTTGCCGGGGAGTGTGTTGGGGGGCGTGGCGGAGAGGGCGTAGGTCTCGGGGTTCTCGAGCACGCCTATCTTCACGGTGTTGCCGATGCGCAGTCCCTGCATGCGGCCAACCATGGTGTAGTCGAACTCGAGCTTGTCGTCGGGCGTGACCCACCAGGACCGCCACGGTGGGCCGAGCTCCGGCGTGGCGCCCTGACGCTTGCGGTTGGGGCACTCGGCGATTTCGTTGGTGTCTCCGACGTACTGGTAAATGAGGCCGTTGCCGCGGAGGAGCGTCGAGTCGCGCTCGTACGCGGCCTTGGACCAGTCGTAGCCGGGCCAGATGCGATCCTTCCAGTCAGTTGCGTAGCTGTTCGCGGCCTTGCTGATCTGGCTCAGGTTGGACATGCACTTGACGGCGCGCCCGGCCTCGCGTGCCTGCGCGAGCGAAGGCAGCAGGATGCCGATGAGCAGGGCGATGATTGCGATGACGACGAGGAGCTCGATCAGGGTGAAGCCGGAGCTGTTGCGCTTTTCGTGGAATGGCGCGGGGCGTTGAAGTGAGTGGATCAAGGTGCTCCTCGTCGTCATCGTCTCTGGAGGCTGGAGAGCGGGAAGGACGAGGCTCAGCAGGGGTTGCCGCCGAGCACGCGGAAGAACGCCTCGATGTCCTGGTCGGTGCCGATGTCACCGTCCCCGTTGAAGTCGGAGCCCTGGCAGAAGCACGTTTCGCAGCAGGTGCCGCCCAGGCAGGCGAAGAACGCCTCGATGTCCTGGTCGGTGCCGGAGTCGCCGTCGCCGTTGTAGTCCTGGGGCCCGCACTGATCGCCGGGGCACGCGGGGGCGCACGGGCCGGTCGGGGTGAACACGTAGGCGGAGCCGTCGCCGTCGGAGCGTGCGCCGATGAGGAGCAGGCCGTTGCTGGCGGCAACGCAGGCGCCGAAGCGCTGCCCCTCGGCCGCGTCATTGGGGTAAATAGGCGGGAGCGGGGTCGCGTTCCCCTGGGGGCTGATCTGGTAGGGGTAGACGGCCCCGGCGGAGGCGCCGCTGGTCATGTCGCCCTCGGCGCTCACAATGAGGGTGGAGGTCTCCGGGAGGAAGGCGAGGCGCCGGCCGAACTCGTTGTTGTAGGTGCCGGGGTTGATGGTCTCGACGTAGTCGTAGTTGTTGCCGTTGCGGCGGTAGGTGTAGACCTGCCCGGAGAAGGGGCGGTCGGGCGCGCCGACGAAGAGCAGATCGTTGTGGACGAGAACTCCCATGCCGTAGCCGTTTGGCGGGAAGATCTCCGCGGGCGGGAGCACCTGCGAGTGCAGCTCATACTGAGTGCCGTTCCAGATATAGACGAAAACCGAACCGTAGAAGCCGGGGTCGAACTGGTCGGGGGCGCCGATAGCGAGAGTGTCGCCCTGCAAGGAGACGGACATGCCGAACTCAGGGCCGTCCATCATGGAGGGGTTGAGGTTGGACTGAACGTGCGCCCAGCCGGTGGGCGTGCGGGTATAGACAAACGCATTGCCACCGGGGCCGCCGTTGGGGTGCGTCCATGAGGTAGTGACGACCAGGCGGGCGCCATCAGTAGCCACGGCGGTGCCGAAGGCCTGCACGCCGGCCGGGGGGTTCAGGGTGGCTTGCTGCGCGAATGCAGTACCGGTGTCCACGAAGGTGTACACGCGCCCGGCGAAGTTGTTGGCCATGTAGTCGGTGGTCACGATCGTGTTCCCGTGCATGGCGATGCCGTGCCCGTAGCGGGTGGTGCTGGGGTTGACGCCCTCGGAGGGGAGCAGCGGGCCGACGTGGGTGAGGGTGTTACCGGCGCGCCGGTAGAGGACGAAGGCGGTGGCGGGGGAGTCGCCCTCGGAGTCGCTGGCGACAGCGCCATAGTTGTCGGACAGGGCCGTGTAGATGCCGAAGCCGTTGTAAGCTGGGTCCGGCAGGTGCTTCTGGAGCTGGCACTGGGCGCTGGCGGCGGCGGGCAGGATGGCAAGAGCGGCGAGGGCGCAGACGGCGGGTTGCATGGCAGGGCTCCAAGGAAATGAGAGGGGTTTCGGGCGGGGTTCTTGTTCTCGGATCGCTGTCGAATTCAGATCAAGTGGGAACAGCATGACAAAACCGCTGGGATGCGTCAAGAGAAATCCGCTCGAACAGCAGAAATACTGGTGTTCTGGGTTGTTCTCGCTTATGCTGGGGGCCCTTTGAAGCGTCGCGCAGCCACAACCCGGGTCCGTACGCCCACCGCCGCCCGCCGCAGGGCCGGAGCGCGCACAGGGCCGGCGATCACCCTCACGGAGCTGCGCCGCGTTGGGGAATCTCTTCAGGGAGACTTCGATGCGCTGATCGGGGCATTCCCGTCACACGCGCGGGGCGCATCCGAGATGTCGCGGTGGCTGGGCGTGAGCCGCCCGGTCTGCCAGCGGCTGGTCGCGGCCGTGCGGCGCGTGCAGGACGGTGCGGAGGTCGTCGCGGCCCTGCCGGGCGTGAAAGGGCTGCAGGAGGTTGTGGAGCGAGCACGCCGGCTCGGGTGCGACGAAACCGCCGTGGCGAACGCGTCACGCGCCGCCGAGCGCTACGGCACCCTGATCGACCGGTGCGGCGGGAGCCAGGCGGAGCTGATCCGTCTGGCGGAACGCGTGCGGAGCGGAGCGGGGCCAGAGGAGACCGGGACGATCGCGGCACGCCGTGCAATGTTCGAAGCTGCCCGGGCGATCATGGACCGTTGGGCGGAGTGCAAGTTCAGCGTGATCGCCCTGCGGCCGATGCCCGAGGACAGCGCGTACATCGAGCACGCCGCGGTGACCGGCTACGCGGGCCTCAACGGCGGTCCACGCGCTCAGCCGCTGTGCCAGCACACGCGTCTGGCGTCGGGGCTTGAGGGCGACACCGGGTCGTCGCCGCTGCGGAGCCTCGTGGAGGGGCGGCCGCTGCAGGGTGAAACCGCGCGAGCGCTGGTGCCGGAGTTCTGCACCGAGCCGCTCCCGCGCGTCTCCATCCGAAGAGCCAGCTCCGGTCTGCTGCTTGTCGTGGAGGTGAGCGGCGCCGGCGACGTGGTGCTGGCGGATCGCTCGTGGGGAGGGCAGCATCCGCGGATGAGCGACCCGCCGGTGGTGAACGTATCGACGCTGGTGGACCCGCCATGCAGGTACTACTCGCTCGTCATGATGCTTCACCGCGAGCTCGCCCGTGAGTGCGTGGGCACGGCCGGGTGCTACGTGCTGGGCGCCCGGGGGACCGTAGCGTCGGCGGTCGGGCCTGACGGGAAGGTGTCGAGCCGACGCCCGACGGAGCGGTGGTTCGACCGTGCGCCCGAGGCAGTGGCGTTGGAACAGCTATCCCCAGGGCTGGAACAGCTGGCTGACCCTGGATACCCCAAGCTCGGGGCGCTTACACGCCACATGTTCGCGGAGGTGGGGTGGGACGCGGATGAGTTCGTGACCTACCGCGTGGCGCTCGAGTACCCGGTGTGGAGCACCGAGTACCTGATCAGCTTTGACTTTGCGCCTGATGGCACAGGCTCGGCGGCAGCACCACAGTGAGCGGTGCGCCCATCCACGTGCGTTAGAGGTACGAAGCCTCCACAGAACTCAGGTGCGCCAGATCACCTTGCGCACGAGTGGGCTTAGTACAACCTCGCCGGCATCCACGCGCTGCAGGTTCTGGAGCAGCACCTCGATTTCGTCATCCTTGTGGAGGTAGCCGAAGGCGCCGGAGTCGAGGGCTGCGTCCGCAAAGTCCTCGCGGATGTGCCCGCTGAACATCACGACCTTGGTCTGCGGGCACTTCTCGGAAAGCAGCTTCACGAGTTCAAAGGTCTCGACGCCCGGCATGTCTACGTCCATGAGGACCACGGCCGGGCAGGTCTCATGCACGTGATCGACGAGGGTGTCGGTCGACTCCAGCCACCCCCCCCAGGTGAAACGTGCGTCTCTGCCGATCACGCGCGACATCGCCTCCGCGAGGATGGCGTTGTCGTCAACGAGCAGGACCTTGATGCGCTTGGTGGTCGTGGTCATGAGGTGGCCTCTGCCGGCTCGGGGGCCGGGGTTCCGGCACTGGTGCGGGTGACGCCAAGGGCGTCCACCAGTGCTTTTCGGAGATGCGAGGTCCCGGGCTTCTTACCCAGGTAGCAGACACGGGGATCGGCGATCTGCGGCTGGTGGCCGTCGCGGGCGCGGGCCCCGGGGGCGAGGTCTTCGAGCACCACGGCCCGCCTTGCCCCATCCTGAGCCAGGAACGCGGCGACACGCTCCGGCGTGGCGGCAGCGCCGCCGACCACCCAGAGTTCGGCGTCGGGCACGCCCTCCTGGTCGAAGGCGAGGGCACGGGCGTGGGAAGCCTCGATGAGCACGGAGACGAAGGAGAGCGTTCGCTTATCCTCGATGGTGATCGCGGCGTGGGCCGCGGGTGCACGCCCGGCCTGGTCGCCCGTGGGCGCGCCGGTCCGGGGGCGGAGGACGAGTGTGAACTTCGCTCCCCTTCCGGGCGCGGTGTTGAGGATGACGCTACCGCCGGCACCCTCGACCCAAGCGCGGACCATGGCGAGACCCATGCCGGTGGAAACCACGCGGGTCTTGGTGCTGAAGTACGGCTCGAAGCAGCGGGCGGCGACGTCCGCGGTCATGCCCGGCCCATCGTCTTCAACGATCAGTTCGACGGAGCCGTCCTGCTCGCCCGCGATCGGGCGGGCGGAGATGCGGATCACGCCCTTGTCCGCCCCGCGTCCAGGCGCGGTAGCCAGTGCCTCGCCAGCGTTCTGCACGAGGTTGAACACGGCCTGTGTGAGACGGGCCGCAGGAATAGAGACCACCGGAAGGTCGGGCGCGGCACTTCCTTCAAGGCGGACGCCACGCGGGAGGGCGGCGCGGAAGACGCCCTCGACGTCGCGCCACCATGCCGAGAGGTTGGTGCCAGTATTCTGGTCGGTAATGCGATCTGGGTCCAGCGCCAGCAGGCGCAGGCCCGAGGCCAGGCGCTGGAGGTAGCCCACCGCCTCGCCAATTGCGGCGACATCACCCATCGCCTGCTGGGCCAGGCCGGACTCAGCAAGGCTGTGCAGCCGTGCGCGGATTGGCAGGAGCAGGTTGCTCATGTCGTGCCCCAGGCCCGCTGCGAGCGTACCAACGGCAGCGAGTCGCTCGGCCTGGCGCAGCCGCTCATGCGACCGCTCGAGCGCCCCCGTGCGCTGCTGAACGATCTCCTCGAGCTGCTCGCGGTGAGCGCGAAGCTCGGTCTCCGCGCGGGTGCGACGGACGAAGGCGCCGATCTCGCGCCCGATGGACCCCACCATCGCGATGAGGCTCTCGTCGGGCGGGGCCACATCGCGCGAGTACATGGTGATCACGGCTTCGCAACGGCCGGATTCGACCACTGGGAACCCCAACGCGCTGTGCAGGCCCGCGGCGATGGCCCGGTCCACCCAGGGGAGGCCGGAGAGGCCTGTCAGCGTGCCGTACCACTGAGGCTCCCTGGTCTGCGCAACTTTGCCGGAGAGGCCTCGCCCGATGGCGAGCCGCGTTCCGAGGGCCTCCTTCTTGAACCCCAGGAGCTGCGGAGCATCGGCTTCAACGTGGCACGCGGTGCAGCGGACATGGGCGTCTTCGACGACCCACATCTTGGCGGCCGACACATCGAGCGTCTCGCAGAGTCGCGCGAGCAGCTCGTCCGCGGCGCCATCGAGGCTCTCCGCAGTCGCGAGGATCTTTGTGACTGCGTGCTCGGCGGCAAGGCGGCGGGAGGCGCGATGGCGGGACGTGAGGTCGCGGAAAACGACCACCTCGCCGGTGATAACGCCGCGCTCGTTGCGGACGGGGGTGCGGACGAACTCGACAGGGAACCTGGTCCCGTCCTTGCGGGTGAAGAAGTGGTCGGGCCCGGGCGTGGAGACAAGGGGCGCGCCGTCGAGCGCGGGTAGCTGCGGCACTTCCGGCGCGGGTTCCGGGAGCAGTTGGGCCAGCGGCTGCCCGATGAGCTCCTCGGGCGAGTAGCCCAGCAGCTGCGCCGCCGCCGGGTTCACGAACGTGGCGAAGCCGCCGTGGTCGATGCCGAAGATGCCCTCGCCGACGGATTCAAGGAGCAGGCGGACGCGCTGCTCACTGTCTCGCAAGGCGTAGTTTGCAAGGGTGAGGTCCTCGGTGCGCTCGTGAACACGAGACTCGAGCCGCTCGTTGGCCTGGCGGAGCTCCTCCTGCGCCTTCTCGCGTTTGTCGACTTCCGACTGGAGCTGGCGGTTGACGTCGGCGAGGGCGCGGTTCTTCCGGTAAAGGTCGATGAAGACCGCGACCTTGGTCTTCAGAATGTCGGGGTTGATGGGCTTACTGAGGTAGTCGACGGCGCCGGCGCCGTACCCGCGGAGGACGTCCTGCTCCTCGATGAGGTGGGCGGTGAGGAACAGGATGGGGATGTTCTCGGTGCGCTTGCGCTTCTTGATGATCTGCGCGAGCTCGAGGCCGGAGATGCCGGGCATCTTGATGTCGAGGACGATGGCCGCGAACTCGCGGTGCAGGAGTTCCAGCAGCGCCTGCTCGGCGGATTGTGCACGGACCAGCTCGTACTCGGGCGAGGAAAGGATGGACTCCAGGACGTCGAGGTTGCGCGGCTGGTCGTCAACGAGCAGGATGGAGACGCTGTTCTGCATTTACCTCGCGCTGTCGCTACTCCTTACATCTCCGGCAGAGACCCGAACAGAATGGAACCCTTAGCCCTCGGGGGCTTTAGCGGTACAGCCACACCCTTAGCAGAGACAGTAGCTGGTCCGTGTTAACCGGCTTGGCGATGTAGTCGCTGGCCCCGGCCTGGAGGCACTTCTCGCGGTCCCCCTTCATGGCCTTCGCGGTGAGCGCCAGGATGGGCAGGGTGCGGAACTCGGGGATCTTGCGGATCTCTCGCATGGTCTGGTAGCCGTCCATCTCGGGCATCATGATGTCCATCAGGACGACCGACAAGTCCGGGGTTTCCTTGATGAGCTCGATCGCCTGTCGCCCGTTGGTCGCGCTCATGACCTCCATCTCGTAGTTCTCGAGGACGGTGGTCAGGGCGAAGATGTTGCGGGCGTCGTCGTCGACCACCAGCACCTTCTTGCCCCGGAGGACCTCCGACGAGCCGTGCAGGCGCTCGAGCATCTTGCGCTTGCTCTCGGGAAGGTCGGTGACGACCCGGTGCAGGAACAGCGCGGTCTCGTCGAACAGCCGCTCGGGGCTCTGGACGTCCTTGAGCACGATGCTCTTGGCAACGGTGCGGAGGCGGCCCTCCTCCTCCTCGCTGAGCTGCTTGCCCGTAAAGACCACCACGGGCACGTCTCGGAGCGTGGGCTCCGCCTGCACGCGCTCGAGCAGCTCGAAACCGGTCATGTCGGGCAGGCGGAGGTCGATCACGCAGCAGTCGAACACGCGGTCGAGGAGCGCGGCCATCGCCTCCTTGCCCGTGCCCACCGCCATGATCTCGATATCGTCGTGGTTGAGCAGCTCGACGATCGACTTGCGCTCGATGTCATTATCCTCGACGACAAGCAGGCGCTTGGTGTGCGGCTTGACGTAGGTCTTGATCCGGTCGAAGGCGTGCTCGAGGTCCTCGGTGGTTGCGGGCTTGACGAGGTAGGAGAGGGCGCCGTGGCTGAGCCCGTGACGGCGTTCCTCTTCCACCGAAAGCATCTGCACCGGGATGTGGCGCGTGGTGGGGTCCAGCTTGAGGTTGTTGAGAACGGTCCAGCCGAGCATGTCGGGCAGGAAGACGTCGAGGGTGATGGCGGTGGGCTTGTAGTCGCGGGCCAGAGATAGGGCGGTCTGGCCGCGGTTGGCGACAATCGCCTTGAATCCCTTGTCACGAGCCAGGCCAAGGAGCACGCGGGCATAGTGCGGGTCGTCATCAACGATCAGCAGGACGCTGTCTCCGTCCATGATCGAGTCACGGTCGTCGGGGATGATCTCCTCGGCGATGGGGAGGACGGGGAGGGCCTTGGCCATGGGACGCTGCGAGAAGGTCGTGTTGGACGGTGAGGGCATGGACGCCCCGCGGGCGGGGCCGGTATACGCGACGGGCAGGAAGAGCGTGAAGGTGGAGCCCTGGCCGGGCTGGCTGACGAGCTTGATCTCGCCGCCGAGCAGGGTGGCCAGCTCGCGGGAGATGGCAAGGCCCAGACCCGTGCCGCCGTACTTGCGGCTGGTGCCGGCGTCGGCCTGCTGGAACGCCTCGAAAATGAGCTTCTGCTTCTCAGGGGCGATGCCGATGCCGGTATCGGTGACGCTGAAGGCCACGACGTTCTGAGCGAATCGCAGGGTCGGGTGGTCTGGCGTGAACCCGTCCTGCACGAGGCGGACGCTCATGTTGACGTGGCCCTGCGCCGTGAACTTGAAGGCGTTGGAGAGCAGGTTCTTGAGGATCTGCTGGAGGCGCTTGGAGTCGGAGGTGAAGGTGCGGGGCAGGTTGTTGTCGAAGTCCAGGTTGAACCGGAGGTTCTTCTGCTCGGCGATGTGGTGGAAGGTGCGCTCGACGTTGTCGCGCACGGTGCTGAAGGGGAGCTCCTCGGCCTCAACGGTGACCGTGCCCGACTCGATCTTGGAGAGGTCGAGGATGTCGTTGATGAGGGTGAGGAGGTCGGTGCCGGCGGAGTGGATGTTGCGGGCGAACTCGACCTGCTTGGTGTTGAGGTTGCCGCCCCCGTTCTCGGCCAGCTGCTGGCCCAGGATGAGGATCGAGTTGAGCGGCGTGCGCAGCTCGTGCGACATGTTGGCGAGGAACTCGGACTTGTACTTGGAGGTGAGAGCGGGCTCGGCCGCCTTCTCCTCGAGGGCCCGGCGCGCCTGCTCGACCTCCTTGTTCTTGCGTTCGACCTCGACGTTCTGCTCGGCGAGCTGCTTGGCTTTCGAAGCTAGCTCCTCGTTGGTCTGCTGCAGCTCGGTCTGGCGCGTCTGGAGCTCCATGGTGAGCTGCTGCGACTGCTCGAGCAGGTTCTCCGTCCGCATTGTGGCTTCGATGGTGTTGAGCACGACGCCGATCGACTGGGTGAGCTGCTCGAGGAACGTGAGGTGGGTGGGCGTGAACTGCTGCAGCGACGAGAGCTCGATGACGGCTTTCGTTTCGCCCTCGAAGAGCACCGGCAGCACGACGATGTTCATCGGCGCCGCTTCGCCCAGTCCGGAGTTGATCTTGACGTAGTTCGACGGGATGTCGGTGACGAGAATCCGCTCCTTCTCGAGTGCGCACTGGCCGACGAGACCCTCTCCCAT